>CAYVNX010000038.1:0-24039 GCA_964453165.1 uncultured Candidatus Kuenenia sp.
GTCGGGGTTGCCCGTGCCCCGAGAGCCGGCTTATGCAGACGATCGCAGCAAGGATTGCGGAGCGAAGTCTGCATCCGAGTGAGCGCAGGGCAGGATGCCCGTAGCGAACGTCCGGCGACGGGGCATGGGCAACACCGACCCACCAGTTGACGCCGCCTCCGCCCCTCCAGCGAACGTAAGGCGACGGACCTCGTCACGGAGTGGCCTGGGCCGCTTCCGCGAGGCCTCCGGCACCGGACAACGCACGGAGGTAGTCGATCGTGACGTTCATCGCCTCATCGAAATAATAGTCCCGCTTCACCACGGGCCGCTTGGAGAATTCGGACTCCTCCAGTCGCTTCTCCTCCTCTTCCTCGGCTGCCTTCCCCTCGTTCCACTGCTTCGAAAACTCGTCTTCAACGAGCGAGATCATCTTCTCGTTCTTGCGCTTCTCGTAGCGAGCGATGTCCTCCGCCTTCTCGCCGAACTTCTCATCGGCCGCGACCCGCTCGGCCGAGAGCTTGCGGAGTTGCTCGACCACCCGGTCATTTACCCGGCCCTCGGCCTGGAAGCGTGCGGCCGGCACCCGGTCGAACGGAATCGCATGATCGAGGTCGGATTCCCCGACCGGCAGGTGGCTCGTGATGCTCGGCAGCACCACGTCGCTCTTCACACCCTCGAGTTGCGTGCTCGCACCACTGGGGCGGTAGAACTGCTGCATCGTGATCTTGATGGCGCCGAGCGACGGGGCGTTGTCGAACCGCTGGAAGAGCTGCCGCCCGAGGTCGAGCAGACTCTGAACCGTGCCCTTGCCGTGCGTGGCGTCGTCGCCCACGATCAGGCCGCGGCGGTAATCCTGGATCGCGCCGGCGAGAATCTCGCTGGCGCTGGCGCTGAACTTGTTGGTCAGCACGACGAGCGGCCCATCCCAGGCAACCCCGGGATCGACGTCGTCGTAGGGCCGCACCTGCTGGTCGGCATCCTTGATCTGCACCACCGGCCCGCGATCGATGAACAGGCCGGTCAGCTTGATGGCCTCGGGAAGCGAGCCGCCGCCGTTATTCCGCAGATCGAGCGCCACGCAATCGACCCGCTCCTGCCGAAATTCGTCGAGCAGCCGCCGGCAGTCCCGAGTGGTGCTCTTGTATTCAGACTGGCCCTGCTGGGCCCCGGCCATGTCCATGTAGAAACTCGGCAGATTGATCACCCCGATTCGATACGGGGAACCGTCGGCCTTCAGGCCGTGCTCGATGATCTCCCCGCGGGCCTCGGCGTCCTTGAGTTCGATCTTGTCACGGGTGATGTCGTAGACCTTGGGGGCGGTCTCACCGACCGGGATCACCTTGAGGCGGACCACGGTGCCCCGCTTGCCGCGGATCATCTTCACCACTTCGTTGAGGTTCATGTCCACCGTGTCGACGAGTTCCCCGTCGGTGTTCTGGCCAACGCCCACGACCCGGTCCTTCGACTTGAGCCGGCCGTCCCGCTCGGCGGCTCCGCCCGGGGTGAGATCCACGATCGTTGTGTAGCCGTCCTCGCTCTTCAGCTGGGCGCCGATGCCGTCGAGCTGGAGCCGCATCTGGATCTCGAAGTTCTCCAGGGTGCCCGGCGACATGAAACTGGTGTGAGGGTCGAAGCTGCTCGTCAGCGACGAGAGGTAGGTCTCGAGCAGCTCGTCGGCGGTCATCTGATGCATTCGCTTGGCGAAGCTTCGGTAGCGGCGATGGAGTTTGTCCTTGGCCTCGTCGGGCGGGGTCTCCTCCATCTTTTGCACGAGCAGGTCGTATTTGATCCGCTTCCGCCAGGTGTCTTCGGCCTCGGCCTCGCTCTGGGCCCACCGCGTAGCCTCGCGGTCGACGACCATCGACTCTTCCTCGGTGAAATCGAGCGGTGCGTCGATCAGCTTCTCGATGAGCGGGAGCCGCTGATCCACTCGCTGGAGAAACCGGGCGAGCACCTCGTAAGCGAACGTCACATCGCCCCGCTTCACCAGGTCGTCGAGCGAATCCCGCTTGGCGAGAAAGCCATCGATGTCGGACTGCAGAAAGTAGAGCTTCCACGGGTCGAGCGATTCGAGGAAGGCGTCGAACCAGCGGTGGGCCATGGCGTCGTCAATCGGCTGGCGGAGGAAGTGCTCCCGCTCGAGGTGCCGCCGGACAGCCACGGCGATATGCCGGTCGTTGGGGCCGGGCTGTGGCGACCCGGAGCCGGTCGCGATCGCCGGCGGCGCGGCCCGGGGCGGCTCCTCGGCCGTGCAGGCCAGCGTGGAGCACACGGCGATCGCCAGCGCCCAGAGCATGGGCCGGCGTGTCTCCTGCCACCTGCGTGCTGTGGCCAAACCCCCTGCCATCGCGTCGTGCATGCCGTTCACTCGTTGATTCCTCCGAACCAGGGGGCACCTCGGGCCGCTCGCAGCCAGAGCTTCGAGCGCGTCATTGTGACGTTTGATCGCCGGTTTGACGAGACGTTTTCAGCCCGGCAGCAGGGCCGTTTCACGGGTCGGGCACGCTTGGCAGACGCGTTCAGCGAGCGCCTCGGCCACGAGGCGATCGGCTCAGAGCCGCGATACCTGCACCCGCGCGAAGCCTGCATGCCGCTGTCGTGCCTCGTTCACCGCAGCCGTCACCTGTTCCTCCACGTGGCCTCGAAACAGGATATGCGGCTGCACCACGATTCTACGCAGGCCGGGCCTGGAGGGGTCGGCAGCCAGGTCGAGTGCTTCCGCGAGCCCCGCCCGGGCCGCGTCCGCGTGGCGGCAAACGCAGTGGCTCATGGGCGGCCTCTTTTCTCAGGGAACCGCCCCTTTATAAAGGATGGCAACGGCATCCACACCTGCTCACCGGTCGCTTCCCGTGTCCACGCCGTTTCCCGTCGAGTCGGTCGAGGCAGCAGCCGTGGTCGTGCTGCGGATCGCAGGACTGGAGGGGCCGGCGTTTCCGCTCGATCCCGCGCGGCGGAACATCATCGGCCGAGGCGACGATTCACTCGTGTCGCTCGCCGACCGACTTGCCAGCCGCAGCCATCTGGCGATCCGGTTCGAGCCGACAGGGCCGGATTGGATCCTCGAGGATCTGGGCAGTCGCAACGGCACCTGGCTCGACGGCATGCGGGTCACCTCGGCCAACCTCCGGGAAGGCAGCCTGATCCGCGTCGGCACGACCGAACTCGTGTTCCGCCTGACGCAGTCGACAGCAGCAGCAGCAGCAGAACCCGAAATCGTTCGCCGCGGCTCGCCAGGCGAACTCGAAGGGGAGGCCATCCACCGGGCCTGCGCAGCGGGGGAAGGCCGCTGGTCGATGGTCCTCTACCAGGCGGGGATTCGCCTGTTGGCCGCGAGGGACCTGAACGAGGTCGTTGCGGCCACCTTGGAACTCGCCGCCGAGTTCACCACTGCGACGAGTTTCGGCTGGTTCAGCTTCGGGGCTGACGGAGACCTCGAACCGGTCTGCATCGTACCGCCCGGCAGCGGGCTTTCCGCCCTCGTCGCCGGCCCGGGCGCCAGGGAGACGGCCGCTGGCCGAGCCGTGTGGCTCACCAAGCCCGATGGCACCGGCGTCGCCTGCGTTCCGCTCCTGGCGGGCGCCCATGCCCCAGCCGTGCTCGCGGCGGCCGCCGCCGGTGGCCTGCGGGATTCCGACTTCGATCGTCTGCTCGCGCTGGCGACCTTTGCCGCCGCCGCTCGGGCGGGCCGCGCGCCGCAGCCCACGCCGGCCAAGGCCACGACCGGTCCACTCGTCCAAGCGATGGATAGTCGACCAGACCAGTCGCTGGCTCCCGATGACGGCACGATCTCGCTCTCGCCCGAGTCTCTGCTCGGCTGGCAGGCAGCGGATCACGTCGCTCCGGTCCCGCTGCCAAGCGATGCGGCATCGCTCCGGATCGACGAGTGGGAACAGGCCCTGACGCTCGAGGCACTCCGCCGGAGCGGCGGGAACGTCCCCGCGGCCGCGACCCTCCTCGGCGTGAGCCGCGCCACGCTCTACCGTCGGCTCGAGGCCTGGGGGCTCACCCGGCAGGGGCATCCGCCGGCGCACGGGTGATGGCCGGCAAGAGCCCCGCCACCGCCGCCAACACGGCGACCGCGGCGGCATACGGCAAGGTGTGTGAGGGATGGAGCGAGAACAGGCTCAGGCCCGCCATTGGCCCGAGGATGCGGGCCAGGGAAGCAAACGACTGGTTCACACCGAGCACCTCACCCTGCCGGTCGGCGTCGGCGCGGCGGGAAATGAGGGCCGACACCGAGGGGTTCACGAACGCGAAGCCGCAGACGACCAGCGTGGCGGCGATGTAAAAGGCCACCCGCCACGGACTGCCGGTTCCGGCGACGGTGCCTCGCCCCATCACGGCCCAGGCCACGCCACCGACCGCCACCATGCCGACCAGGAGCATCACGATCCCGGCCGCAAGCAACCGTTGCTCGGGCAGTCGCTTGGCCAGCGGACGATAGCCGCCGCCAGCGAGCATGAGGGTGAAGCCGATGGCGGCGAAGACCAGGAAGTTGGCGTCGTCGCCCATGCCGAAGGCCGCTTTGGTCAGGAGGGCCAAGGTCGACTCGAAACTGGCCATGGCGAAGATCGAGAGAAAGTAGACGAGCACGAGCCCCCCGACGCCTGGCATCCGCAGAACCGCCAGGCTTCGCGCCACACTGGGAAACTCCTTGGTGGCCCCCGCCCCTGGTCGCCGGGTCTCACGAAACACGAAGATGGCGATCAAGAGCGCGATGAACGACATCAGCGACGCGATCGCGCCTACTCCCCAGCGGGCTTCGTCGAAGATCGCCAGGCCGAAGTAAGCGATCAGCGGACCGAGCGTGAATCCGCCGCCGAAGGCGATCCCGATCAACGCCATCCCGCGGGCCCGGTTCTCGGGCGTGGTGCAGTCGGCGATCACGGCGGCCGCCGTACCCACGCTGGCACCGGCGATGCCAGCCCCGATGCGGGCCAGCAGGATCAGGGACAGGGCCGCGACGGCGGCCGCACGAGTAGGGGCTGGCTCCACCGTACCGCTCACTGCGTAGCCGTAGACGGCATAGAAGATGACCGAGCCCGTCAGGCTGATCAGCAGGATCGGCCGCCGGCCGATCCGATCCGACAGCCGTCCCCAAATCGGACTGAAGATGAACTGCATCAACGAGAAGACGGCGAACAGCACGCCAATCACGGCGCCACCGGCACCGCCCTCGAGCGGAGGCATGCCGAGGGCGTTGAGATATGGCTCGACCTGCCGCGGCAGGACGGGGAGGACGATGCCGAAGCCCAGCAGGTCGATGAAGACCGTGAGGAACACGACCAGGAGCGCTCCCCGGGGAGGCGGCGAGGGCGACGAACTCGATGAACCAGACGTCATGCAGTGGGCTCGGCAGACGGGGAAGGAGGCGAGTCGGTCATGCTACACTCTGCACCTGATGATTGACCGTCGCCGCTCCGACCATCAGAGTCCGCCCGATCAGCCGCCGAGCGTGTCGGAGGTGACGGCCCGCGTCAAGGACACGCTGGAAAGCCGTTTCGCCGACGTCTGGGTGGCCGGGGAAGTGAGCAACCTCACCCGGGCGTCATCGGGGCACGTCTATTTGTCCCTCAAGGACGAGTCGGCCCTGCTGCGGGCCGTGATCTGGCGGTCCGCGGCGGCCGGGTTGGCCATCGAGCCGGCAGATGGCATGGCCGTGGTCTGCCACGGGCGAATCGAGGTCTACCCGCCCCGAGGAACCTACCAACTCACGATCGATCGGCTTCACGCGCTGGGAACCGGCACGCTCGAGGCGCAGCTCCGCCGGCTCCATGCACGACTGACCGCCGAGGGACTCTTCGCTCCAGAGCGCAAACGGCCCATTCCTGCCTTTCCCCGGCGGATCGCTCTCGTGACGAGCCCGACCGGCGCGGCCATCGCCGATTTTCTCCGAACGCTCCACGGTCGCTGGCCGAGCAGCGAGGTCATCCTGGTGCCCTCGCGGGTGCAGGGGGGCGGCGCCGCGGAAGAACTGGCAGCGGCCGTGCATACCGCCGCCAGGCTCGTGCCGCCGGCAGACGTGATCGCGCTGGTGCGCGGCGGCGGCAGCCTGGAGGATCTGTGGAGTTTCAACGAGGAGGTGCTCGTCCGTGCCGTGGCGGCCTCCCCGATCCCGATCGTGGCCGGCGTCGGCCACGAGATCGACGTCTCACTGGCCGATCTCGCCGCCGATCTTCGCGCCCTCACACCCACCGACGCCGCGGTGAAGGTCTCGCCCGATGGAGCGCAGGTTGCGGCGGCCGTGGCCGAACTGGGATTGCGGCTCGAGGCCGGACTGACGAGGCGGGTCGCTCGGGCTCGGGAGCAGCTCGGGCAGTTGACCAAGGCGCGGATCTTCGCCGATCCGACCCGCATGGTCCGCGACCGACGGGACGAGATCGACCGCCAGACCGTGCGGCTGGCTCGGCTCACCGCCGGCGTGGTCGCCCGCAGTGGAGAGCGGCTCGCCGCCGCGACCGCCCGTCTGGAAGCGGGCAATCCCCTGCGATTGCTGGCCCGAGGCTGGTCGCTGACCTGGCGAGACGGCGATGCCGGTGAGCCGACCCTCCGCAGTGTGGCCGACGTGGCGGTGGGCACGATGATCGTCACGCGAGTGACGGACGGCCGGATCTGGAGTTCCGTAGAAAGGATCGAATGCGATGAGACTCCCACCTGACGAGGAGCCGGAAGACACCGCCGAACGGAAGGCAGTCCTCCAGGCCGCCCAAGCGGCAGGGTCGGCGCAGACCGCCACATTCGAGGAGGGGCTGGCAGAGCTCGGCCGGATCGTGACCGGCCTCGAGTCGGGCACGCTCGGACTGTCAGACTCGATCACCGCCTACGAGCGGGGTGTGGCACTGGTCCGGCGGCTGCATGAGGAATTGGCCCAGACCGAGGCCCGAGTGAGCGTGCTCGTGCGGATCGACGAAGACGGCCGGCCGGTGCTTGCGGCCCACGCCGATGCCCCGCAGACTCGGCCAGCGAAGCGGTCTGGCCGATCCAAGGCGACCCACTCCCGCCCCCTCCCCGGGATGGACGAAGCTTCCGGCGAGCCATAGACTGAAGGTCTGATTCAATCGAGGGAGGCAGGAGTTTGGCTTCCCGTTCTCCCCTCCCCCTGCAAGGCCTCGGATGGCAAGCTGTCAGGCTACCGCCGGACCACCGGCGCTTGGCGGCGTCGCAGACGCAGGAACGTCCGTACCGGAGCGGCTCCGCCAGGTTCAGGCCTTCGTCGACCCGTTGCTCGCCGAGGCGGTGGAACTCTCGCCCGAGGCCCCCGCTCGGTTGATTGCCGCCTTGCGGCATTCGGTTCTGGCTCCAGGCAAGCGGCTGCGACCAGCGCTCGTGCTCTGGGCCGCCCGGAGCTGTCGCCCCGGCCTGAGTGAACTCGAGGCCTGGCGGGCCGCTGCGGCTCCGGCGGTCGCTGTGGAGTTGATCCACGCGTATTCGCTCGTGCACGACGATCTTCCGGCGATGGACGACGACGACCTCCGGCGAGGTCGCCCCACCTGCCACCGGGCCTTCGACGAGGCCACCGCCATTCTCTGCGGCGACGCCCTCCAGCCGCTGGCCTTCGAAACGCTCGTGCGGGGTCTGCCATCGACGGTAGCCGGCCCCGCCTGCCTGACGCTGGCCCGCGCTGCCGGAGCCGAAGCCCTGGTCGGTGGCCAGGTGGACGACCTGGCCGTGGAACGCGGCTGGAATGACGACCTCTCGATGGCCCCCGCCGAAGAGAAAGTTTGCTGGATGGAACGGGTCCATCGCCGCAAGACCGGCGCGTTGTTCCGGGCGTCGCTGGCGCTGGGTGGGCTGGCCGTCGAGGCCGATGCGGCACAACTCTCGGCCCTCGATCGGTTCGGAGCGGCCTTCGGGCTCGCCTTCCAGATTGCCGACGACCTGCTCGATGCCGAAGGCGACGAGGCCACGATGGGAAAGCGGGTCGGCAAGGATGCGGGCCGGGGCAAGCTCACCTTTCCCACGGTGCTTGGCAGTCAAGCCACCCGCCAACGGGCCGATCAGCTGGCCGCCGACGCAGCGGCTTCGGTTGCCGACTTCGGCCCCGCGGCGGCCGACCTGGCAGCCCTGGCGCATTGGATCGTCTCCCGAAACCACTGACGGCGACCGCGGAACTCTCAACCATGGCAGCAATTCTTCCCACGATTCAATCCCCGCGCGATCTCCGCGACCTCTCCCCCGAGGAGCTCGAGTCGCTCGCCACGGAGATGCGGCGGGCGCTCTGCGAAGTGGCCACCACCCGAACGGCCCACTTCGCCTCGAACCTCGGGGTCGTTGAGCTCTGCCTCGCGCTGCATCGGGTCTTTGACTTCAGCCGCGATCGGCTGATCTGGGACACCGGCCACCAGATCTATCCCCACAAGTTGATCACCGGCCGATTCGCCCAGTTCGGCACGATCCGCACCCGTGGCGGTCTGATGGGCTATCCCAATCCCGAGGAGAGTCCCTACGACCTGTTCATGACGGGCCATGCTGGCTGCAGCGTTTCGACGGCGCTCGGCCTGGCCAGTGGCGACGGACTCTGCGGCGAGTCCGACCGGCATTCGGTGGCTGTGATCGGCGACGGCGCACTCCCGTCGGGAATCGTCTTCGAGGCACTCAATAATGCCGGCTTTCTCAAGAAGCGGCTGCTCGTGATCCTCAACGACAATCGGATGTCGATCTGCCCGCGGGTGGGGGCGCTGGCGGAATACCTCGACATCGTCCGGACCAACTCCTGGTATCGGGGCATCAAGCACCAGGCGGGCGAGATCATCAAGGGCGTGCCGGTGGTCGGTGAACAGATGGAGCGGATGATCACAGGCGTCAAGGACTCGATCAAGCATTCGCTTCACGGCGGGGCGCTCTTCGAGGCGTTGGGCGTTCGCTACTTCGGTCCCGTCGAGGGCCACTCGTTGCCGAACTTGATCCGCTATCTGGAGCTCGTGAAGGACGAGGAGGGGCCGATCCTGCTCCATGTGCTCACCGAGAAGGGACATGGCTTCAAGCCCGCCGAGGCGGATCCGGTCTTCTTCCACACACCCGCCCCCTTCGAATGTGACGACGAAGATGGGATCGTGACCGTCAAGAAATCGTCGGCTCGGGCCTACACCGACGTGGCGGCTGCCGCGATCGGGGCGGCCATGCGGCGCGACCCGCGGGTTACGGTCATCACGGCCGCCATGTGCCAGGGCAACAAGCTCGAGAAGGTACGGGCGGAGTTCCCGGACCGCTTCTTCGACGTGGGCATCTGCGAGTCGCATGCCGTGGCCTTCGCCGCCGGACAGGCCAAGGCCGGCTGCCGGCCGATCGTCGACATCTACAGCACCTTCCTCCAGCGGTCGTACGACCAGATCTTCCAAGAGGTGTCGCTCCAGAATCTGCCGGTCGTCTTCATGCTCGACCGCGCCGGCCTGACCGGACCCGATGGCCCGACGCACCACGGCTCCTATGATCTGGGCTACCTGCGGCTGTTCCCCAACATGGTTGTTCTGGCCCCGGGTGATGAGCACGATCTCGTCACGATGGTCGACTGGGCGATCGAGCAGACCGGGCCGGTCGCGATCCGCTACCCGAAGACCGGCGTCGAAACCCAGGCCCTGCCTCGGACGCCGCTGGCCCTGGGGCGGTCGGAGACGCTCACCGAAGGGGGCGACGGGCTGGTGATCGTGTGCGGGACACTCCTGGGAGCGGCGATCGAGGCCGCCGCCGTACTCCGCGGGGAAGGCTTGGACATCACTGTCGTCAACGCCCGATTCGTCAAGCCGCTCGATGAACAACTCAAGGATCGGATCGAAGCCGCCCCCTGGACGGTGACGATCGAGGAGAACGCGCTGCCGACCGGGTTCGGGAGCGGTGTGCTCGAGCTGGTGTCGGATGCCGGCATCCCGCATGGACCCATTGTTCGACTGGGTCTCCCCGACCGGTTCGTGGAGCACGGCGAACGGGCCGAGCTGCTGGCCGAACTCGGGCTCGATGCCTCGGGGATCGCCGCGGCCTGCCGGCGGCTGGCCGGCCGAGGGACGGCGGCGTCGATACCGCACGCGGCCGCCCACGACTGACCCTCGGAAAGGCCACCATGCCGCGCCCGTCCCGCCTGCATGCCGAGCAGACGCCCCCGGCTCCGCTCCGCATCCTGCTCGTGGGGCCCGCCAAGGGCGCCGCAGAAGTGGCACGCCTGACAGACTTCCTGGCGACCCGCGGCCACGATGTGGTCCGCGTGGTGCAGGAGAGCGATGAACCCGTGGCGGCGGCAGCCTCTGCGGCGGTCCTCGACGCGGCCGATCTGGTGATCGTGCTCGGTGGCGATGGCTCGATCCTCCGGGCGGCCCGCTGGATGGGCTACGCTCAAGTGCCCGTGCTGGGAATCAACCTCGGCCGGCTCGGCTTTCTGGCCGACACCCCGCCTCGCCAGGCCGAGGAGGCGGTGGACGAAGTACTCGCTGGACGCTTTCGCCTCGTGCCGCACATGATGCTGGAATGCGACGTGCGGAACCGGGAGGGAACCCGTCAGGAACTCGGTCTCAACGAGGTTTCGGTGCTGGCAGGCCCTCCGTTCACCATGATTGAGATCGACCTGCTCGTGGACGGCGAACCGGCAACCACCTACCGAGCCGACGGCCTGATCGTCTCGACACCAGCCGGTTCGACCGCCTACAACCTCTCGGCCGGTGGTCCGATCGTGCGGAAGGAGCTCGACGCTTTCGTGTTCACACCGCTCAATCCCCACACGCTCACCAACCGCACGGTGGTCGACTCAGCCGAACGATCGTATGAGCTCCGCGTGCGGCACCCCAATCCAGGTTCCGCCTGCGTGGTGGACGGCCGGGTGATCAGCCCCCTCGCGGCCGGCGATTCGATCACCGTTCGCAGGGCCGCTCCTCGTTTCGTGCTCGTCGAGGTCGGCCGACAAGGCTACTACGCAACCCTCCGCGACAAGCTCGGGTGGGGCGGCGGCCTCCGGGCAGCCACGACGCCCCCACGGGGGGCGACATGACTCCTCCCTGCCCGGGCCGAAGACTGCTGCTTGCAGCCGCCGCGGTGGGGTTGGTCTCCGCCGCGAGCCTGGCTGCCGACACCACCCGGGCAGCAACCGATCGACCGGTGCTGCTCCGCTATCGCTTTCGGGAGGGTGACGCCATCGAGAGCCGGGTTGAACACCGGGCGCTCACCGAGACGACGATGAACGGCGTAACCCAGTCGGTGGAGACGATGACCGATTCCACCCGCACCTGGAAGATCACGGCCGTCGAGACCGGTGGAGCCGCTACGCTCGAGCAATCGGTGGACGATGTCACGATGACCTCCCGCACGAGTGATCGTGGCGAGGTCCGCTGGACGAGCGAGAGTGCTGCCGAACCGCCGCCGGGCTACGAGGGCGTCCGGCTCTCCCTCGGGGTGCCGCTGGTGCGGATGCGGGTGGCGGCCGACGGCCGGATCCTCGAGCGGCGAGAGTTGCGGCCTTGTCCGGCCACAGCCACGGGTGACCTCGTCGTCGTGCCTTTGCCCGACGAGCCGATCTCGGTCGGGCATGAGTGGACGATTCCGCAGGAGGTGGTGGTGGAAGTTCCCGGAGGGCCGCGAAAGGCCGTCCGTACTCGGCTGCGGTATCGGCTCGAATCATTTCAGGACGGTGTGGCGACCATCATCGTGGACACGACCGTACTCACGCCGGTGGACGACCCGCGACTCGAGGCCCGGCTGCTCGAACGAATCTGGGACGGTGAGATTCGCTTCGATGTCGAGTCCGGCCGGATCGTAAGCCGTCGCACGGCCATTGACCGTCGCGTGGTCGGCTTCGGCGGCCCGGAATCCAGCGTGCGATACAAGGCGAGCCTGGAAGAGCGGCTCGTCGCCGAGGAGTGACGGCCAAGCGACCTCACACGGATCGAAGCAAATCTTCGACTCGACGAATCGCCTCTTCCACGTCCCAGGCGGTCTCGGCCAGAACGACCGGCGTCCCCTTGGCGAGCCAGTCGGCGACAGTCTTCTGGGCGGCTACCACGGTCGAATGGCTGCGGCGGCCGAAGTAGCTGCCGATTTCAGCCAGGGCCGCGTGCGTGTGCTTCCTCGCCAGGAACATCGCGAGCATGCGTGGATGGCTCACCGACCTCGCTCGTCTGCCTGATTGAAGTGTGCCCGCCTCGATACCGAAGGCCGTGCAGATCGCCCGCTCCACATCGGCAAGCCGCACGCTTCGACTGCTCGAGCGAACCAGGTCGCCCAAAGCCTCGCGGGCCACGTCAAGCGAGGGCGGCACACCGAGCATCAGGCTCGTGGCCTCGAGCCGGTTGACCGCGCCGAGCAATTCCCGGGCGTGCCGCGTCATGTGCGTGGCGACGTAGTGCACGACGTCGTCTGGCAGTTCGATCGATCGAGCCCTGCAGATTCCCGCCACGATTCCTCGCCGAACGTCGTAATCAGGGGGCATCAGTCGGGCATTCATGCCGCCCCGCAGCCGGGTCAGCACGTCGGCGCCCAGATCGGGAAGGGCGTCCAACTCCCGATCGCAGCCGAAAATCAACTGGCTGCCCTGCCGCTGCACGGCATCGATGGTCTGCTGGAGTTCCTGGATCGTGGCTCGCTTGCCGACGAAGAACTGCAGGTCGTCGATCACAAGCAGATCGGCGGCCCGGCAGGTTCGCCGGAATCCAGGCAGACCGCTGCCGTGCAACGCCTGGAGAAAGCCCGTCGTGAACTGCTCGCCGGAGAGAAAGACAGCGGTCTTCTCGGGATGGAGTTCCCGGCAGCGAATGCAGGCCGCTTCCAAGAGGTGTGTCTTGCCGACCCCACTCGGGCCATGGAGGACCAGCGGCGAGAGTTCACCGAGGCGAGCAACGGCCATCTCCACGGCGGCGAAGGCCATCCGATTGCTCGTGCCCACCACAAAGTCGCCGAGACAGCGACCAACTCGCCTGCTGCCACCGACCCGCGGACTGACCGCCGGCAGATTCGTAGATTCCACCGACGGTCGCCGAACCCGGAGCGCCGGCCGCGTCGGAGGGACCTCGTGCCGGTCGGCCGGAGGGGCGCCTCCAGCTTCACGGGAAGCCGCCTCCTGCGACTCCTGGAACGACGACTCCCAGGCCACGCTCAGCCGCGGACCGAAGCCATGTCGAACTACCGCCTCGAGTTCGCCGCGAAAGGTGCGGCGGAGCCACTCGTGGGTCACGCCCTGCCCGACGCGGATCACCACCTCATGGCCCGCCTCGGTCGCCCGGACGCTCCACGCAGAATCGCCGAACCAGACCGCGAATCGTTCGTCGCCGATTCGCTCGCGGAGCGCTTCGCGAACGCTCTCGGCGAGCGATCGCGAACTCACTGTCGCAGCGGCGACGGCCTTGCCCATGGAATCCTTCCTGAACCACGCAGACGGCGCCAACGCTCGCCTGCGATCCATCCGTGTCGTGTCCATCCGAAGAACAAGCCGCTGGTGGCGGCTGCCGGCCTCGACGTGGCGCGAGTATAGGAGTGCTTGCAGTGCTGTCAAACCACCTGCAGGCATGTCGCCAGGAACACTCACGGCCGGTTCACGCAGCAGCCTACGCCCAGCGAAGGGAACAGCTCTGAGCCGCACTCGTCACTGCCCGCCCAGCTCTCTCCAGGCGGTGCAAAACCTGTGCATTCAGACTGGGGAAGCGTTTTTCCCCCAGCGCCTCGGCAAAAATGCCGGCCCTTCAGTTGAGATGAGCGGTGCGATATCCTGAAGAGGTCGGGGGCGCATGCGTCAGCCACGGCACCCTGCGGCGGCGAAGACACGTGGCTGGCTCCTTCATCACTCTCGGCGGTCGAATGCTGTTCCTGCTGTTTGCGATCACGGTGCTCACTGCCGCCCTGGCTGATGCCACCCGCGGTCTCGCTGCGGAATCGCCTTCGTTCGAGCCTGGCGACATCTCGATCGGTGAGCCGATCGCCCTCCCCTTTGCCGGCCCCCGAACCAGTTCGGCGACCGCAGATCCGCCGCCGGTGCAGCCCACGGCACCACTGCAGCAAGAACCTCAAGCCCACCAAGCAACCGTTTCTGGGCCCGGAGCGACCCGGGATCTGACTCCGATCCGCGATCGCCTTGGGCCCCTTGGATCACTTGCGCCGCCCGAAGCCTCGGCCGTCCCGAACAGCCAGCCCACCGCCGCCGCGGCTCCCACGGCGATCGCAGGCCAGGGCTGGCTCGGCCTGGCGGTCGCGGAATCCTCGGTCGCCGGCCGCTGGGTGGTTGCGACCGTCGCGCCTGTCGGGCCCGCCGCCGAGGCCGGAATCCTCCCCGGCGACGAGGTGCGGGGAATCAACGGCCTCCAGCTCCGCAATGCCGACGAGGTCTCGCAGGCCATCACCGCGATCGCTCCGGGACAGGTCGTTGGCCTGGCCATCGCCCGAGGTGAAGAGGTTCGCGACGTTCAGCTGACCGCCACGGCCCGGCCACCAGTCGCCCCGTTTGCCGCTGCTCCCCCCATCGGCTCCCTGGCCGTGGCTGCCGCCGCGGCTCCTGAAACTCCGCCCCCGTCCGACCTCGGCGGCCCGCCTCAAGGCTTTGCGCCCGCCGACACGTTTCCGGCCAATCCGGCCCTCGCTCGAGAGGCAAGGCCAGCACCGCGGTTTGGTGCTGCTCCTCCAACCGCATTCGCTTCGCCCATGGCGGTGACACCGCCTGCCGTCGCCCGGGGCGGAGAGACGACGGCAACCGTCCTCGCTCCGGCTGGCGCCGCACCTCACGCGGAGGCCACTGACGTGCAGTCGGCCGGAGCCGGTGGAGGCCGGACCGCGTTAGGCGTGCGAACGGTGCCCGTTGACGAAGCCTTGCAGTCCCGGTTTCGGCTGCCAGTTGCCAGCGGAGCCTACGTGATCGGCGTCGTGCAGGATCTGCCCGCCTCGAAGGCGGGTGTGCCTCCCGGAAGCGTCATCGTCTCGCTCGACGCCCGGCCCGTGCGTTCGCCCGACGAGCTCACGCGGCTGGTCACGAGCGGCCCAGTCGGCCGGCCCGTTTCGCTCGAATACGTCCTGCCTGGCGGAGCATCCCAGCGGGCCGACGTGGTCCTTCAGACGCTGGAGAAGCCGCTGGAAGAAGCGTTGGTTGGTTCTCCGGAGCCGATGGCGACTGGCGTTCCTGCCCTCGAGCCTAGTCCCGGGGCTACGATCGCCCGTAAGCCTGTTAATCGACTCGAGGCCGGCTCGGCCGCGGCCATCCGCGACGAAATCCGGTGGCTGCGGAACAGGCTCACGGTCCTCGAGCAGCGTCTCGAGACCGGGAATCGTTGACCGGCCTGACACTCAGGCGGCCGCCCGCGGTTCGGCCAGTGGCAGGCCATGCCGAGCCAATTCATCGCCCAGGGCGACCCCCGGGTCGCCAGGTTCGGCCGCGGTTCGGAAAGCCACGCGGGATGGCTCTTTCCGCACGCGTTGCTCGCCAGGCCGGCGATCACCCGCATTGGCCCAGGACTCGGCGGCATCGGAGAGATGCGTCAGCAGCGTTTCGACCCCCTGACGGTAGACCTCGAGTCCGTCACGATCGAGATCGGGTGGCACGTTGATCGCGCGGCTCACCATCCCCCGCGCCCGCGACCAGGGTCGCGGCAGGGCGAATCGATCCCAGGTGCCGAACCGCCAGGGGCGGTCGTAGCCCAGTCCCATCGCCACGATCGGGATCCCGAGGGTGCTTGCCAGAAACACGCAGCCCGGCGCCAACCGGCGCCGCGGTCCGCGGGGGCCGTCGGGGGTAATCGTCAGGTTGCCGACCGCGGCTCGCTCGGCCAACTCCCGTAACGCGACCGAGCCGCCGCGAAACGTGCTACCGCGCACCACGCCGAATCCCATCATCCTGGCCACGCGGTCGAGAATGTTGGCATCGGCGTGCCGCGAGAGAAGCATCGAGATGTTGGAATGCCCTCGGAGGTAGAGCGGCATCAGGATGTTTTCGTGCCAGAACACATAGATTTTCGCGCCGCGAAACCGCGGATGCACCGGGTCGACCTCGGAATCTCCGAAGTCCACCCGATAGTCGAGCGTGCCCATCCACTGCCGGATCGCCGCCGTCGAGACGAGCGACCAGCCACCGATGGCGAAGGGGGTCGTAATTTTCACCGCTGCTGCATCCCTCCCTGGAAGACGTTCCGCCGCCGAACTCAGGACTCCGGCCACGAGCCGGTGAAGACCTCCTCGGCCGGCCCGGTCATGAACACATGGCCGCCCTCGGGCCACTCCAGTTCGAGTCTGCCGCCAGGGAGATCGGCGAGCAACCGGCGGCCGGTGCGGCCTGTGAGCACGCCTGCCACGCACACCGCCGAAGCACCCGTGCCACAGGCGAGGGTGATCCCGCTGCCTCGCTCCCAGGTCCTCATCCGGACATGTCCGGGGCTGAGGCATTCGACGACGTGCACGTTCACTCGGCGGGGAAAGGCCTCGGCCTGCTCGATCCGCGGCCCGACCACCTCCAGTGGAACACGAGTGACATCTCGGCAATAGAAGACGGCATGAGGGTTTCCCATCGACACGCAGGTCATGCGGGGATCGAAGCCCGCGTCTTCCCACCAGGGCTCGATTGCGGCCAGGACCGAACAGGGGGCATCGATCACAGGCCCCTGCCCCGCACCCACCACTGGAACATCGGCCGCGGCCAGGAGCGGCTCGCCCATGTCCACCCGAACCTGACTCGTCCGCTGCCCAGTCGGCCGGACGTCGAGCGCGAGGACTCCGCGGCCCGTCTCAATCGTCACCGATCCAGCGGCCGCGTAGCCGCGAGCCACCACGAGGTGGGCCACACATCGCACCCCGTTGCCACACATCTCCGACTCGCTGCCATCGGCGTTGAACATCCGCATCCGGGCCACCGCCCGGTCCGAACGCTCCACGAGGATCAGGCCGTCACCGCCGACCCCCCGATGGCGATCTGCGATCCGCGGCGCGAGCCCGACCGGATCGACCGGCGTTGGCTCGACGAAGCAATCGACGTAGACGTAATCGTTGGCGGCGCCATGCATCTTCACGAAATTCATCGTCGTTTCGTCCTGCGATCTGCTGCAACCAACCCGTGGAGGCCGGTTTTCCAGCCCACTCTACCAGGAGCCCGCTGTTTCCCGGGTCGGTTCCGCCCGCAACGCTGCCCGGTCGCCGGCAGGCTCACGCTGGCTCTGAAGCTTCTGCACCGCGGCGGCGAGCGTGGGAAAGGCCTCGGTGGATGTGATCGGATCGGCGAGCGTCCCATCAACGTGGACGACGAGAAACTGGCCACCTGCGCCGCCCAGCAACCGCTTCATCGCCGGGAGCTGGGTCTCCGCCTCGCCCATGATCGGCCGGAACGTGAGCCGCACCTGGGAATCGAGATCGACCTCCCCCGCCCCGACCAGGCTGATCGCGTCTCCGGAAAGCTCGATCGTGTCGAGGTAGGCCCGCGGACCTTCGATGCGAAAATCGACCAGGCTGCTCTCGAAGGCCGTGCGGTCGGGGGCTTTGACCCGGAGGATCTTGAGCAGCGCGACGACCACGGGGAGTTCATAGAGATCGGCGTCCCGCAGGCGGAACTGGCCTCGGCCGCTGAGCGAGTGGCTCCCTGCCCGCGAGCCACTGATTTCGACGGCCCCGTGCACCCGTCCACGGGAGCTTGTCGGCCCGCCGCCCAGGTCGGCCGAGAGCCGCTCGAGATCGGCATCCGCCACGGCCAGGCCCACGGTGAACCGTCCAGCCTCGCCGGCCGCCACGCTCCCGTCCACCTGCAGCGTCCCGCCGGCCACCCGGGCGGTGAGCCGGCGTGAGGCGCCCGGCTCGGCCACCGCCGCGGCCGGAGCTCCGAAGCGGGCGCCGGCCGCGTCGATCACGACCGGCCCCCTGATGGCTGAGAGCTGGAGACCCCGCCAGATCGCGCTGTCGATCGCGATCTCCCCCAACGAACGCCAGGTCGTGCCGTCGCTCGCTCCCTGGAGGCGGATCCCACCGTGGACATGGGCCAGTGGAATGCCGACGTCGAGCGTCGCCTGCTCCATATCGAGCTGCATGTCCCACGCCGCCGCCGCCGGCCCGGGCACAAGCTCGTTCCGCCCGTCGGGAAGCGCGACCTCCCGCGGTGCCGTGGAGTAGATGTCGAGCGCGCCGTCGACCGACAACAGCCCCTTGAGCCGCACGCCCGAGACCGCCTGCTGGAGTCCGGCGGGAAGCGCCCGCAGCACTTCGTGATCGACACGAAACCGATCGGCCACGAGCCGGGCGAAGGAGACGTGCCAGCCTCCATCAGGCGTGAATCGGCAGGTTCCCTCCGTGGAAAGAGTCGTGCGGGCATGCACGCCCCGCACCTCCTCGAAGCGCAGCAGGCCGTCCTTCCATGAGAGCCGGCCACGGAGCTGTTCCAGCCGGTAAGGAAACCAGGCTGGCTCGATCGAGACCGTGTCGGCGAGCGGCGTCGCCTCGAGTTCGACCGACGTCCGCCGCTCCTTTACATGATGCTGGACCTTGGCCGTAAATTCGGCGGTGCCCCTGGGGTCCACGTCGTCCCAAATTCGCCGTACGCCGGGGGGCAGGGCGTCTCGCAGTTCCTGCTCGAGCACCACCCGCGTGCCCGTCAGGTGAAGCGTGAGGATGCCTCCCCCATCTCGCTCCGGCTCCAGCCCGCCGGTGCAACGTACGAGCCCGGTGTCGTTCGTACCGCTGACATCGCGGATCGTCCAGCGGCCATCCTCCATCAGTACGCTCCCGGTGACGTTCGAAAGCGGGTAGGGAAATCCGGCGTACGACAGCGTGCAGCGGCCCAGCCGGATGCCCAGGGTGTTGACGAACCCGCGTTCAAACTGGGGGCCCCGCGCGTGTCGAAACACGAAATCAAACGTGCCGGTAGCCCGCAGCTTGCGGATGATGTCGGCGTTCCGGGCGGGCAACGCCGACAGCAGTGTGTCGTCGATGCGCATCCCCTCGCCCCGCACCTCGACCACTCCCGGAGCTCCTGCCACGGTCCCGTCGAGGGCGGCCTCGACCTGCACCGGATGGCCCCCGGCCGATCCCGTCAGGTGGATGGACACATCGCCATCGCGGTATGTGACCGTCCCGACCGTGCGATCGACACGATAGGGAAACCGGTAGTACGTGAGCGAAACGTTGCGGCATCGGACCGACAGGTCGGGAGTCAATCGGCCAGCCTGTCGCACCAGCCGTGCACGGAGATCCACTTCGCCGGCGGGGAGGAGCTTGCTCCACTGGGAGGCGACGGCATCGGGCAGGAACGGCTCCCAATGGCGGCCCACCATCAGCCGCTCCGCCTCCACCAGCAAATCGAAATCTGAAGCCGGCTGCCAGCCGGCCAACCGACCAGATCCCCGCACGAGCGTCGAACCCGAGTGCCCCTCGAGTCGCTCGCAGGTGACACCGGAACGGTCGGCCGTGAAGGTCGCCGAGAGATCGCTGAACGCCAATGGCAGCGCGGCATGCTCGAAATGACCGGCCTCCAGCCGGCCCCGCACGCTGAAGGCAGCCGCCTCGACCTCGGCGAGTGAGCCGGAAGAAGTCCACTCCAGATCGACCCGACCCCGCAGGCCGGCGAGCCAGTCATCGACCCGTGATGAGACCGGCAAGAGGCTCCGCAGTCGGGGCGAAAGATCGAGGGCCTCGACGTGGCCTTCCAGACGGAACGTCCCATCGGCAGCGAGCTGCCCCGTGAAGTCGGCTCGCTCGAACAGATCGCCGCCCACCTGGCCACGGATCGCCGTTCGAGCCGCCGCTCCCGGGATCACCTCCGGCACCAGTTCGAGCCCGACGTTTCGCAGCATGAACCGCCGACCACCGCGGAGGTCTTCGACCTCCAGGGTCGCATCCTCCACCATCACCGGGATCGCGAGTCCCGCACCCTGCTGCGCGAACAGCGGGCCGAGACTCCAGTGCCCCTCGGCGGACCGAAAGGCGTGCACGACAGGCCGACGCAACCGCACGCCGGTGATCGTCGGCTGGCCGGCCACGAGTTCCGCCAAGGTCGTGCCGCAGGCCAGATGAACCTCCTCGACCGTCCCGAGTTCATGGCCGCCCGCCGTCGGGTCGGCGAAGGATATGCCGCGGATGAGAATTCCCTCTCCCTCCACGAGGCCGGCCGATCGAACCCGCACCGTGAGATCGGGAAACCGCTCCTGAAGCCGAGTCTCCACCCGCCGGCGCACCTCCTCGCTGATCCGATGGGACCCGAGGCCCACGGCGACGATCACGCCGGCGACCGTCAGCGGCAACGCCCAGCGGACGACGGACCAGAGAATGTCGGCGAGGGACTTCACGCGAGGAGGAGACCGTCGAGGAAGCGCGGACCTGCCACGGCCGACGCGCGCGGCCGCCAGCGGGATGCCGCGCAGGGGCGGGAGAGTAGAAATGGTCGGAAACAGGGTCAAGCCGCCGTCTCCCTCGCTGGCCCCTCCAAACCCGCCATTCCGCCCCGCCGGGCCGGTTGCTATAGTCTGGCCGAGTTTCGCACAGCGGGGGGGCCAGATCCGCCCGGTTCGGCGGCCTTTGTGCCTTCCCCATCCCCTTCTCCAAGGCAAACCGGCATGGCCGCCAAGCACCACTCCGCTCCCTCCACCGACTCAGCCGGCGGGCACCCCAACGCCAACCGGCTCCTCTGGGCCGGGTTCATGGCGATTCTCGCCGCCGGGGTGGGATTCTCGATCCGGGCCGGAATCCTTGGTCAATGGGCCGAGCAATATGGCTTCACGCAGACCGAACTCGGTGCGATCACAGGGGGCGGGCTGACCGGATTCGGGATCATTATTCTCCTTTCCAGCCTGATCGCCGACCGGATCGGCTTCGGACCGCTGATGTTCATGGCGTTCGGCATGCATCTGGTGTCAGCCGCGCTGACGCTCGCCACCGGAGCCGCCTTTCAGGCGGGGGGCAAACCGCTGGCGTTCCAGTGCCTCTTCTGGGGAATGTTTTTGTTTGCCATCGGCAACGGAATCGCCGAGGCGGTCGTCAACCCGCTGGTGGCCACGCTGTTTCCCCAGCGGAAGACGCACTACCTCAACATCCTGCATGCCGGCTGGCCGGGCGGGCTGATCGTGGGCGGGCTGGCCAGTTACTTCATGGCCGGCGGTGGCGATGTGAAGCCGGTGGCCTGGCAGATCCAGATTTCCCTGTTCCTGGTGCCGGTCGTGCTCTACGGCCTGATGATGCTCGGCCAGCGGTTCCCCCAGAGTGAAGCGAGTGTCTCGGGTGTCCGCTACCGCGACATGCTCGGCGAACTCGGCCTGCTTGGAGCCGCGGTGATCTGCGGACTGCTCGCACTGTTCTTTCGCAATGACCTGGGGCTCTCGCCGCTTCTGGCCGGCGGAGTTGCCGCTGCGTTGCTCATCGCCTTCGGGGTCGCCACGGGATTTCGACTCGGACATCTGCTGCTGGCATTTCTCCTGATCGTCCACGCTCTGGTCGGCTACGTCGAACTCGGCACCGATTCGTGGATCGCCAAGATCACCGGCGCGATCATGGCCAGCCCGGCTTCGGGCCTGCTGCTGTTCGTGTACACCTCGGGACTGATGTTCGTCTTGCGATTCTTCGCCGGTCCGATCGTGGAGCGGATCTCTCCGCTCGGGCTGCTCGCCGTGTCGGCGGTCTTTGGCGCAGCCGGCCTGACGATGCTCGGCAGCGCAGAAGGCACATTGATGTGCGTGGTGGCCGCGACGATCTACGGCATCGGCAAGACATTCCTCTGGCCCACGATGCTGGGTGTGGTCAGCGAACAGTTTCCCAAGGGGGGCGCGATCACGATCGGCGCCATCGGAGGAGTGGGGATGCTGTCTGCCGGACTCCTGGGCGGGCCTGGCATTGGTTTCCTCCAGGATGTCAACGCCTCCGCAGCCCTGAAGGCGACTGACGCAAACGTCTACGAACGCTACCGAGCAGACTCGGAAAACTCCTTCCTCTGGCTCAAGACCGTCGGACTCGACGGCTCCAAGGTGGGCGTGCTCGAAGACGCCGGCAAGGAAGCCACACGGGCCCTTGAACTCCTCGCGCAGCAGGGAACCAAGCCGGAAGCCCTCGCACAGCAGCGGACCTTGGTGGAATGGTGGCGGAACGTCGCGCAGCCGGAAGCGGAGCACGACAAGCCGCTGGTCGAGTCGGCCGGCCTGACGGGCGGCCGCCGCGCCCTGACGCTCACCGCATACGTTCCCGCCGCAATGTTCGTCTGCTACATGCTCCTGCTGGGCTACTTCCGGATGATGGGCGGCTACCGGCAGGAGACCCTCGACCCTGAGTTGTTTACGGGCGGGACGGTCGGTCCGTCTGAAGGTTAGTTCGAGTCAGTCTTACGGAGAGTCGGCCGCCCGCCTCCACCGACGCCCGGAGGCCGCCGGGCAGGTCGATCGCTGACGGGGGCGGGTCGCCCGCGGCCGCCGCGGCGAGCATTCCGGCCACCGCTTCGACATGGGCTGCGGTCATGTCTCGCCGTGGCCAATGCTCCCGCTGCCAGAGGGCGACGATCAGTTCCGCGCGCAGGCCAGGGCCCAGTCCGGCGAGCTCACGGGCCCGAAGCACGATTCCACCCCCAACCTGCCGCTCGCTGACCCGCTCCAGCAGAAATGTGGCTGCCTCGGCTGCGACGCTCGCCGACGCCGTGGCCTGAGCCCCGACCCGCAGCAAGGCTGCAGTCGCTGCGGGATACGGCCCCGCTAGGCACCGGGGCAGAACCTCGTGGCGAAGGAAGTTCCGAGCCCGAGACGTGTCGGCATTCGTCGCGTCTTCCCGCCAGCCGGTGCCCGCCTCTTCGAGAAACCGGCGCACACTGGCCCGGGGGACGTCCAGGAGCGGCCGGACGAGCGCCACGCCGTCGCAGAGTTCACGAGTCCGCCGCATGCCACCAAGCCCGACAAGCCCCGTGCCCCGCAGGATGCGATGCAGGATCGTCTCGGCCTGGTCATCGGCCGTGTGGGCCACGAGGACATGCCGGGCCCCGCGGTCGTGGGCGACATGGGCTAGGAATGCGTAGCGGAGCCGCCGGGCACGGGCCTCGAGCCCCTCTCCCTGCCGGCCCCGATCTTCACGAACCGCCAGCTTCCGCCACACGCAGGGCAGGCCGAGCGTCGCGGCAAGCTCCGCGACGAATTGACGATCGGCCCCAGCCTCATCGCGAAGATCGTGCTCAGCATGGGCTACGACGATCGACCCCAAGAAGAGTCGGGTGACCGCAACCAGCAGCCCCACGCTGTCGGCCCCTCCCGAGACCGCGACCACCACCGGAAATCCGCCGGGGCAACCCGGCGGCAGCCCGCCCGCCAACGCCGCCAAAAACCCGTCTGCGGAAGGATCAGAAGCACGGCGGCTCGAGAGGTTGGAGGACATGGGAGACCTTGATTGTGCCATCTCGCGGGTTCGGCCGCCTCCACGCCCGGCGTCCGCCAGAGCGGCATTGAGCGGCATCGCCCGGGCGGCTACCGTCCCGGCCCCGCGGCAAAGCCCCGCCGCAGACCCCGTTTCAGAGGATCATCCCATGACCGGCTTCCCGCGTCGGCTCCTCCTGCTCGCAGCGCTCACGCTCGTGCCCCTGGCGACGGGCTGCTCGACCCTCCTGACCGTCGCCTACCTGATTCAGCCGGCCGACATGCCGGCCGAATTCGCCGGGCTCAAGGGCCAGACAGTCGCCGTCGTCTGTCGGCCGATCATCGAGCTCGAATTCACCGACGCCGGCTCGGCCCGGGAACTGGCCGGCCTCGTCGGCGGCCAGATCGAGCAGAACGTCCGCCGCTCGACCGTGATCGGACAGCACGAAGTGGCCCGCTGGATCGACGAAAACGCCTGGGTCGATTATCAGACCGTCGGCCGGGCGCTCGATGCCGACTACGTCGTGGGCATCGACCTCGAGGAGTTTCGCTATCACGAGGGCTCCACCCTCTACCGCGGCCGGGCCACGGCCCATGTGAAGGTCTACGACCTCGATGACAAAAAACTCGTCTACCAGAAGCGGATCGACGACTTCGCCTTCCCCGCGAATTCTGCGATCCCAGCAGCCGATCGGTCCGAGAACGAATTCCGCGGCATGTTTCTTCAGATGCTGTCGCTGCAGGTCTCGCGGCTCTTCCACCCCTATGAGAGCCGCGAAGTCTTCGCCGAAGACAGCCTGACGTTCTGACTTCAGCGCTC
>CAYVNX010000039.1:0-23891 GCA_964453165.1 uncultured Candidatus Kuenenia sp.
TCCAGCGGATGATGCTCTTGATCCGCCGCTCGATCTCACGGTTGCCGGGAAACGGAGGCTGCCGATCGACCGGGATCGTGTTGATGTAGGGAGTCGTGGCCGAGAAGGGAATCGATACTCCGAGCCGGTAGGCCTCCTGTTCGATCGCATGGAGGAGATAGGCGGCGCGATCGCCGCCCCGGCTGGTGATCACGTACCGCAGCGAATCGAGCCATTCCCGGGTTTCAGTCGGATCGGCGTCGACCGACGAGACGCCGTCGACGACCTCGGGCTGGCCGGTGCCCGAAGCCCCCGCCTGGGAGATCGCCATCGGCGCGTGGGCGCCGCGGGGCAGCGAGGTCGTTGCCGCAGCACCGCCAGCCGGTTCACCAACGTCGCTGCCGGCTTGGTCGATGTCGCGGGTGGGCATGGCGGGCTCCAGAGCGGGTGGGATCAGGAAGAATAGGCGGATTATCCCGGGGACGGGACCCGGCAGGCAAGCCCGGAATCACCGGGCAGCCGCTTCCGCCCGGGGCCGGTAGATCTCGGTGGCGAGACCGAAGTAATTCTCGGCCGAGAAGGCCACCGTCTCACCAAGCGTGGGATGTGGATGAATCGTCTCCATCAGATCCCGGGCGACGCAGCCCATTTCGATCGCCAGGGCTCCTTCCGCGATCAGTTCACCAGCCCCAGAGCCGACGATCCCGACGCCCAAGACGGCCTCCGTCTCGGGATCGACCAGGAGTTTGGTGAGCCCGTCGGTGCGGCCCAGCGCATGGGCCCGGCCACTGGCAGCCCAGGGATACCTGCTGATCTCCACCGAACGCCCCGCCGCGGCGGCCTCGTGCTCCGTCAGCCCCGCCCAGGCGATCTCCGGATCGGTGAAGACCACCGCCGGAATGCAGCGTGGCGCAAATACGGCCGGCTCACCATGCAGGCTTTCGACCGCCACCTTGCCCTGGTGGCTGGCGCGGTGGGCCAGCATCGGCTCGCCGCAGACGTCTCCGATCGCCAGGATTCGCGGGTCGGCCGTCCGCTGCCGATCGTCGACCCCGACGAACCCCTTCGCGTCGACGACCACGCCGGTGGTCTCGAGGCCGAGCCCGTCGGAATTCGGCCGCCGGCCGACCGCCACCAGCACTCGGGAAAACTCCCGCGTGAAGGGGCCAGACGAACCTTCGAAGTGCACCCGCACGGCCGACCCGAGGTCTTCGAGCCGAACAACCTTGGTCTGCATCATGATGTCGGCAAACAGCTTCTCGAGCCGCTGTTGGAGCGGCTTGACGAGATCGCGATCGGCACCGGGCAGGAGCGTGTCGGTCAGCTCGACCACCGACACCTTCGAGCCCAGCTCAGCGTAGACCGTCCCCATCTCCAGTCCGATGTAGCCGCCCCCTACCACGAGCAGCGACTCGGGCACGTCGCGGAGTTCGAGGGCCCCTGTCGAGTCCATGACCCGCGAACTGCCGATGTCGAAGGCTGGAATCCGTGCCGGCCGGGAGCCCGACGCGAGAATGCAGTGGTCGAACGAAACCTGCTCGCTGCCAGTCGCGGTCTTGACCTCGAGGGAACCGGAGCCGGTGAACCGGGCCTCGCCCTGGATGATCCTGACGTTCCGGCGCCGGGCCAGCGTGGCCAGGCCGCCGGTGAGCGTGGCGATGACCTTGTCCTTGCGGGCCCGCAGGGCATCGAGGTGAATCGCCGGAGCTGGAAACGACACCCCCCAATCCTCGAGTTCCCGGGTTTCCGCGAGGACCCGGCCCACGTGGAGGAGGGCTTTGGAGGGGATGCAGCCGCGGAGCAGGCAGGTTCCGCCCAGCCGCTCGTCACGGTCGACGATCGCCACTTCCATGCCGAGGTCAGCCGCCAAAAAGGCGGCCGCATAGCCGCCAGGCCCGCCACCGAGCACCACCAGGGGAACGTGCATCGAGTCGCTCTCGGGTTGCAGCCGGCGGCCCGGAGGACCGCCAGCCGTGGGATTGGGATCGTTCACAACTGCGGCGATGTTGTAGTTTCGCCGGTCAAGGCGTTCAAGGAAGCCATTTCCCGCATCCGCCGCGGTCCAGGTGCGGTCCGGATACCCGAGGCCCGCTTCTCCTATGATCGGCCGACTCGGATCGTCGCTCCGGCGACATGCTGAGCGTGTCTTCACCCTCGACACCCGGAGCCTCGCGGCGTACCGGGTCGGTCTTGGGTTGCTGCTCCTGGCCGACTGCCTGCTCCGCAGCCGCGACTTCGGGCTGATGCTCACCCCCGACGGGATCATGCCACCGGATGTGGTGCGGACCTATCTCGGCCATCCGGCCCACTGGTCAGTGGCACTGGTCTATGACGCGGCCTGGTGGAACGGCGGCGTCTTGGCCGCCGAAGGACTCGCCGGGCTGTTGTTGACGCTCGGGCTGTTTACCCGGCCGGCGACGATCCTGGGATGGATCGCGGTGGTGAGCCTCATCCGCCGGACGTCGCCGGCCAACAACTCGGGCGACCTCTGGCTGGCCTGCCAGCTGCTCTGGGCTGCGTTCCTGCCGCTCGGGGCGAGGTGGTCGCTCGACAGCCGCCTGACCGCGGTCGTGCCCCCACCCACCGCCGCCTTCTCAATCGCCACGGTCGCGGCCGTCCTCCAGCTCGTGGCCGTCTATCTGGGGGCCGGACTCGCGAAGTGCAACGCTACCTGGTTCGCCGGCGAGGCAATTCCCCGGGGCCTCTCGGTGCACGACCATGGCACCACGCTCGGCATGGCGTTCGGTGCCAACCCCTGGATCAGCCGTCCGCTGCAGTGGGTCGTGCCGATTGCCGAAATCCTGATGCCGCTCGCGCTGATCGCAATTCCATCGGCCCGGGTTCGACTCGGCATCGTGGGCCTGGCGATCGCCTTCCATGCCGGAATTTGGGCGTTGATGAACGTGGGCCTGTTCGCAGCCGTGGGGCTCGTGGCCTGGCTGCCGTTGATTCCGGCGGCGGCTTGGCCGGCAGAGGCGGTCGCCAGCGGCACGCGGTTGGTCGGGCTTGGTCGCCTGGCGTCGGTCGGCTGCGGCCTGCTCGCCAGTTGTGCGGCCGTCGCCTTCGCCATTCAGTCGGTGGCGGGCCGGGCCGGGCCGCTGCCCGAACCGCTGGCCACGGCGATCCACCTGACGTTCCTGCCCCAGGAATGGCGGATGTTTGGCACCGTCCGCAGCCAGGAGCAGTGGGTCTCGTGCCGCGGCCGGCTGGCGAACGGCCAGGTCATCGATCCGCTCCGCCGCGGGCAGCCAGCCACCCCAGGAGCCCCGCCCGGTGGCTTCGCCTCACTGCCGAACCACCGCTGGCATCGCTTTCTCTGGCGGCTTCCCGAGCCTGCCGCCCGGCCGTTCGGCTTGGCGGCGGCGACCGCCATCGCCCGTGATTGGAACAGCCGGCATCCGCTGGACCAACGGCTTGTCACCCTCGAGATCTGGGGCGGTCTCGCGGAAGCGAACGGCGAGGGTACGGCCCGCGACGCCCTGCTCGGGGCGTGGCCGACTCGATCGGCGACCGGCCAGGGAAACCTCGATCGCTTCCTCGAGGCAGCCGCGCCAGCATCCGAGGCGCGGTAGGCTGGAGGTGGTCGGGCGATGCCGCCCACCCGATGGCTTGTTCCACGCGAGAGTGGCGAAACTGGCAGACGCGCTGGATTTAGGTTCCAGTGCCGCAAGGCGTGCGGGTTCGACTCCCGCCTCTCGCACTGAATCTGCTCACGATGGCCGGCCCCAAGCCGGGCCTCCACCCGTCTCGGGTACGCTCTACCGTCCTCCGGCAGCCCGCACCTGCCGGGTTTCGGCAGCCGCATCGAACGGCACCCGCGGAACGAGCCGCTGGGTATTTCCCGCAGCATGACCGACGGGCTTTACCTCGGTATCGCGTCTTGCAGCAGCGAATTTCCGCTTGGCTTTCCAGCCCGAATCGGCCTCGAACAGGTTTTCGTCTTCGGCCCGCGGCTGGGCAGGAGTCGGTGCGGGCTCGGGCTTGACCGGCTGGGGCTTGAGTTGGGGAACTGGTGCCGGCGCGGCCTCGAGAGCAGGTTCCGGAACTGGTGCCGGAGCGGGCTCCGGAGCGGCCGCGGCGGGAGCCGGCGGCTCCGGCTGCCTCGGCTCGGGCGCCGGCTGGGGTTCCGGCCGCGACGGGATGAGATCGGGAGCAGGTGCCGTCAGCGGCGTCGCCGCTTGGGGCGTAGGAGCCGGGAGGTCATCGGCCTGAGGGCTCATCGACTCTTCGTCAGCGTCGGGCACCGCAGACCGAGGCGGCGCAACCGGGGTCGCCTCCTGGTTGTTGGAGACCTGGAGGATTTGCTGCCCCGGCCACCGTCGCCACTGGGTTCCGTAAAAGCCGTAGCGGTCCGGCCGTACCGGGCAGTAGGGGACGCATTGGCCGTCCCGACAGCCTGAATGGTGGCCGTGGTGCCCGTGAAGTCCGCCGCGACCACCGCAGGCAGTACCGCAACTCGTGCAGCCCATGGCCCCAGCGGGGACGACTGCCGGATCGACGATCCGGCTCGGGACGGAGGGATTCGGAGCGGCGGCCTCGACCATGCCCAAACCACCAAACGAAGCAGCCCACCAGGCTGTCACCCGGCAGGCCACGACCATGCGGGCCGCCGTGCGCGAGCGAGCCCCGTGCGGACGGAAGGCGTGAATCCGAGCGTTCGTCATGGCATGGGCTCCTCGAAGGTGCCGCCGGCTGGAGGGCCGGGGGTGTCCCGGGGGACGGCGTGGCTGGCAAACAGTGGCTGATCCGGCCGGAAAACCGGCACGATCCCTTCAATCGGCAGACTCAACTGACAAACTTTGGCGATTCCGGGGAGTGAGCCTGGCGTTCGTGGGGCGGCTCAACCACGGGTCAGGACGACCGCGGTTCGTTCCGTAAAACCGGCCATCCAGGTGGTACACTGCAGGGCTCTGGGAACCGCCCCCTGGCTGTGGAGATGACCGACCGTGAAGCGGGTCAATTTCAAGTTTCTCCTGATCCTGATCGTCACACTCGTGGCCCTGCTGGGCGGTGCCATCCTGCTGCGGCGATTTCAGATCAACCGCAACTCCGGCACCAAACTGGAACTTGCGAAGCAGAAACTGGAAGAAGGCAAGGCCGGTGAGGCGCTTGAACTCTTCGGCCAGTACGTGGGTCTGAGGCCCGGCGACGACGAGGCCTACGCCGAATACGCCAAGCTTCTGATGGGTCGCGCCCAGTCGCCCGACGCCACCCGCAACGACGTGGGCCGCGCCTACGCCGCGATGGAAACGGCGGTCCGCCGCCGACCTGATGACGACGCCCTGCGGCAGAAGCTAGCCGAGTTCCAAATCGGCGTCGGGCGTGCGATCGACGCGCAGGAACACCTTGCGGTGCTCAAGCAGCGGCAGGCGAAGCTCACGCCGGAACAGGCCGCTGAGCAGGCGGACGACATCAAGCGGATCGAACTGCTCCTCGCGGCGAGTTCCGTGAGTGCCGGCGATGCGAGCGGCGCCGCCGAGATCGTGGCCAAACTCGTGGGGTATGACCTCGGCACCCGTGAATTCGACCCTGCGTTCGACGGGGCGTCGGCCGACGTCAACGCCTATGTGATGCTCGCGGGCATCCTGGAGACCAAGTTCGAGGCGAAGCCCGCGGCCAAGAAGGTCCTTGACCGACTCGTCGAATGCCATCCCGACGAGATCGGCGCCTGGCTGGCGATGGCCACCTGGCACCGCAGCCAAAAAGAGCTCGATCTGGCGGCCGAGGCGGTGAACAAGGCCCTGGCGATCGACGCCGACGACGTCAACGCACTCTTCTCCGACTTCGAACTCGCCCTCGCCCAGAGGGACATCGACCGGGCCGAAGCCACGGCGGCCAAGGCGTTAGAGCTCTTTCCCGACGACGAACGGTCCTATCGCGGGTACGCGGCCGTGAGCCTGCAGCAGGGAGACCTGGGCCAGGCCGAGCAGACCCTCGTCGACGGTGTCAGCCGCCTGCCGCGGCAGCGATCCTTGCTGCTGATGCTCACCGACGTGCTGCTCCAGCAAAACAAGCTGACGGAAGCGGCCCAGACCTTGGCTCGGATTCGCGAACAATACGACGCCACCAGCGTGCCCGTTCAGCTGCTCGAGGCCCGACTCCTGGTAGCAGAGCAGCGGTGGAACGAGGCCAAACGGTTGTTGGAGCAGATCCGCCCGATCGCGGTCGGCAGCGGCGAACTTGTCCGTCAGGTGGATCTCTATCTCGCCCAGTGCCACTCCAAGCTCAATGAGTTCGACGCCCAGCTCGAGGTCAATCGACGGGTGCTCTCCGACGATCCCACCTCGCTGGCCGCCCGGGCCGGCGCGGCCCAGGCGTTGATCTCGGCCGGCAAGCCGGAGCAGGCCCTCAAGGAGTTCGAGGCCATCGCCGACTCCCTTGAAAAGCCCCAACTCGCCCGGCTGCCCCAGATCTGGTATCCGCTGCTCCAGCTGAGAATCAACATCCAGTCCGCCCGGCCGGAGGCTGAGCGGGATTGGAGCAAAGTCGACGAACTGCTCGACACGCTTCAGGAAGCCGGAGCCGTCAACCCGGTCCAGATGGCCCTGCTCAGAGCCGAATCGCTCATCCGCCGCGGCGAGAAAAAGGCGGCCACGGACCTGCTCGAGGAGATCGCCACGACGACGGCCGACCCGCTGGTCTGGGCCGGCCTGGCCACGCTGGAACTCCGAACGACTGGCCCCGACGCGGCGCAGGCCGTTCTCGACCGCGCTCCCGAAGCCGCCCGGAGTTCACCGCCGGTTCTGTTGGTGGAGTCCCAACTCGCGGTCGGACAACCCCCCGAGAAGGCCCGCGCCATCTTCGAAGCGGTCGAAAAGCGCGGGGCGACTCTCCCAGACGACGAAGCCGCGCAGGTGTTTGCGACCCTTGCGCCGCTCCGGCTTGCCGCGGGCGAGACGGCCGAGGCGGAACGGCTCTGGAAGGCGGCGGCCGAGAAGAAGCCCGAGGACATCAGCATCCGGGAGTCGCTGCTCGACATAGCGGCTACGGAAGGTGACCCGGAGAAGGCACGCCAGGCGGCGGCCGAAGTGATCCGGATTGCCGGGGCCGAATCGGCTCGTGGCCGGGCAGCCCTTGCCAGCGTGAAAATCCTCGAGGCCCGGGTGGCGCTGGCGACCTACGAGAAGGAGAACGGGCCGATCAAGGAAATCCCGCCTGGCGTGCGGGATCTGCTCGACGAGGCCCGAAATCGGCTGATCGAGGCCGAGTCGGAACGGCCCGGCTGGAACCTGATCCAGATCCTGTTTGCTGAGGTCGAGGTGCTGCGCGGCGAGCGCGGCGCCGCCATCAGCAGGCTGCAGAAGGCCGTGGCCGGCGGGGCGACGAATCCGATCGTCGTCCGCCGCCTGGTGGCGCTGCTGTACCAAGCCGGACGCCTTGACGAAGCCCAGAAGGCCATGGCCGTGCTTGGGGATTCTGGAGCCCAGGGGATGGAGCGGATTTCCGCCGAGGTGGCCCTCCGAGAGGGACGCAACGATGAAGCCGCCCGGCTCGCCGAGCAGAGTGTTTCCGTCGACACGAACCGGCATGAGGATCTCCTCTGGCTCGGCCAGTTGCTCGCGCGTGCCGGCAAGATCGAGCGGGCCAACGAGGTTCTCACGCGAGCCACCGAATTGGCGGCCGACAGCCCGGAGGTTTGGCTCGCGGTGTTCACCCATCGGGCCTCGAGCAAGCTTCCCGATCCCGAGGGACCGCTGGTCAAGGCCGCCGAATTGATGCCCGAACCCCGGCGGCAACTCGCCTTGGCCCAAGGCTACGAGATGCTCGGCCGCGACGCCGACGCAGCCGCAGCGGTGCGGTCCGCCAGCGATGCATTCCCGGACGATCCCGAAGTGATGCGGGCCCTCGCCTCCTACGAACTCCGCAAGGGCGACCAGACGAAGGCCCGTGGTCTGCTCGAGAAACTGCTGGCGGCTTCAGACGATACGCCAGGCGCCGCCGACATCAAACTCTGGGCCCGCCGGGCCTCGGCCGAACTCATGGCCAAGAACGGGAGTTTCGCCGATCTGCAGAAGGCTCTCGAGATGATCGCCCTGAACCGTGACCAACAGGGCAAACAGTCCGTGGAAGACCTGGAAATCGAGGTCAACATGCTGGCCAATCGGCCGGAGCCAGCCTGTTGGCGGCAGGCGCTCGCCAAACTGGAACAGCTCAGCGCGGTCAAGCCACTCTCCATGAGCGAATGCCTTTCTCGCGTCCAGTTACGGGAGAAGGTCGGACGCTGGGCAGAGGCCCGCGATGAACTCATCGCCCTGGTTGCGAAGCCGGAAACGCCCCCCGCGTACCTGGCGATGCTGACCGAGAAACTCATCGAACACGGCGAGGCCTCGTCGGCTCAAACCTGGCTGCGACGACTGGAACGCTCGGCCCCTGATTCGCCGATTACGATCGCCCTGCAGGCCAAGCTGGCCATGGCCGAGGGCAATCGCCAGGAAGCCGGGGACTTCGCCCGACGGCTCATGCCGGGCGAAGGCGTTGCTGCTGACAATCCCTCCCAATTGGCGGCCGTCGCCAAGCTGATGGAGGATCTCGGATTCCCGAAGGCGGCGGACAAGGTGCTCGAGCAGTTGGCCACCCTCTCGGCCGATGGAGTCGTGGCCCGTGTCGAGTTCCTGGGGCGACAGGGACGCGCCCAGGAGGCCCTTGACCTCCTGGCGGCCAACTCCGAGGACTTTGCTCTCGAGCGGGCCGTTGGCATGGCCGTGCAGGTCTTTCGCAATCAGACCGACGAGGCCTCCGCGGGGCCTGCGGCGGAACGGATCAGGGGAATCCTCTCCAAAGCCCAGCGGGATGACCCTGGAAGCCTGGTGCTCGCACTGTTGAATGCGGAATTCCTCTCGCTGACCGACCAGCTGAAGGAAGCCGAGGGCGTCTACCGGAAACTGCTTGCCGACAAGAACCTCGGCCCCGTTCAGACAGCGATCGTTGCCAACAACCTGGCATTTTTCCTCGCCGAGCCCGCCACCGCTGCCGATGCCCGCAAACTCATCGACGCGGCCATCGAGCAACTCGGCCCCCTGCCAGACCTGCTCGACACTCGGGGGCTGGTGCGGCTCGCTGAGGGCGATGCGCGGGGCGCGATCGAGGATCTCCAGGATGCGATCCTGGCCCCCAGCAGCCTCAAGTATCTCCATCTCGCCGCAGCCGAATTGGCCAACGGGGACCGCTCGGCGGCGGAGAAAGCCCTGGAAAAAGCCCGAAAGGCCGGTTTGGGCACCGTGCGACTCGTCGGGCAAGATACGGCTCGACTCCGAAAGCTCGAGGATGCCCTCGGCCAGACAGCGGCCGTCTCGGCCGCCGCTTCGGAGTGACCGCGACGTTCCGCTCGTCAGCCCTGGAGCATTCGCGACCGGGCCAGAGCGTCCTCCGCCTCGGCGATCAGCCCGGCCCGCATGCAGGCCACAGACAGAGCCGTATAGCTGAAGGGATCCTTCGGCTCGAGTTCGCAGGCTCGGCGGGCATGGCGGACGGCCTCCTCATGCCGCTCGAGACGCGTACACCAGGCTCCCAGTGCCGAATGGGCCAAAGCGAAATCGGGTTCGTCGGCCACGACAGCCTCCATGGCCAGCACGGCTGCGGCCAAATCCCCTCCGTCCTTGAGCTTTTCCGCGGCAGCATACCGTTCTTCGCGGGTCATCGAGGCACATCCTTCCAGCAAGCAGACGCCCCGGCTGCGTGCCGGGTAGACCTGAGAGTATAGGGGCGATACACCGGGCGGGGAGCGGCGACCGGGCAGGCGACGTGTCCTGGAGGACCGGGAGGGGCGGGGCAAGATCGCCACAGTCCCTGAAACTGCCATTGAATCCGGGCCGTGTCCGAGCCGATAACCCAGCGGGCAGCGATTTCTGCCCCTGCCCGATCCTGCTGAAAGGACTCCCGTGAGCATCCATCCGCTGGCTGTGGTGAATCCTGGGGCCCGCCTCGGGGTTGGGGTTTCCGTCGGCCCCTTCGCCATGGTTGAAGCCGGAGCGGAACTCGGAGACTTCTGCAAGGTTGCGTCCGGCGCCGTCATCAAATCTGGCGTGACGGCCGGCTGCCACAATGAGTTCAGCGAACATGTGGTCATCGGGGGCGCCCCGCAACACGTCGCCCGCCCCGCAGACATCGGCCGGGTGGTGATCGGCGACCATAACGTGTTTCGGGAGCACGTCACCGTTCACCGGGCCATGAAGCCCGAGGCCGTCACGGCGGTGGGAAATCACAATTACGTGATGGCCGGCACCCACTTTGGCCATGATGTCGTGGTCGGCAACAATTGCATCTTTGCCAACGCAGCCCTGCTTGGCGGGCACGTGACGGTCGAGGATCGCGCCTTCGTCTCCGGGGCCGTTGCCGTGCACCAGTTCTGCCGGATCGGGCGGCTGGCGATGGTCGGCGGACATGCTCGGGTCGTGCAGGATGTGCCTCCCTACATGCTCCTCGACGGACAGACGAGTTGCGTGGTCGGGCTCAACATCGTGGGCCTGCGCCGGAGCGGCCACTCGGCTGACGCTATCGCCGAATTGAAGTCGGCCTATCGCGCCGTGTACCGCCGTGGCCTCCCCTGGCGGGAGGTGCTGGAGGTTCTGGGCCTCGAATTCACCGGTGAGGCAGTCGGCCACCTCCGAGAATTCCTGAGCAGCGGGACGAGAGGCTTTGCCCAGGAACGTAGGGCACCGCCGACTCCGACGCTCCGAATCAGGGTGCCCGACGACGAGACGGACACCATTCGCTCGAAGGCCGGGTGAGATCAGCGGGGCACGCGACGAACAACTGAGCCGGCAGCGTCAGGTACCGTCATCCAGTCCGTACCGCTGCAGCTTTCGTCGCAACACCGAGCGATCGATTCCCAGCATCTTCGCAGCCAGCGATTTGTTCTGCATGGTGGCAGCGAGCGTCTTTTCGAGGTGCATCCGCTCCACATCGGCCAGGGTGGGCCAGGAGTCGGAATCGACCATGATCTCGTCTTCGGGCGGGGCAGCCGGAGCGATCTTGGGCTCGACCCGAAACACGCCCGGCAGAGGCGTAGGGGCCACGATCCCACGGCTCGCGGCCATCGCCATCTGACCGAGACTCGCGGCAGCTCCGGCGGAGGGGCCCGACCCGTGCGCCCCTGAGATCAAACCGCTAAGCGACTCGGAATCGATCCGATCGCCGGACGAAAACATCACGGCCCGCTCGAGCACGTTTTCGAGTTCGCGAACATTGCCAGGCCAGGGATACTGCTGAAGAACCTCGACTGCTTCAGGAGCGAGGGCGCACATCGGCATCCCATGGCGAGCGGCGAGTTCCGCAAGGTACCGCTGGGCAAGAATCGGTACGTCTTCGGGGCGCTCGCGCAGAGGAATCGTGCGAATCGCGACGACGTTCAGCCGGTAGAACAAGTCTTCGCGAAACCGACCCTCGTTGACTTCGACAGCCAAGTCGCGATTCGTGGCCGCCAGCACACGCACGTCGACCGAAACCTCCTCGTGGCTTCCGACCGGGACGACCACGCGTTGCTGGAGAACACGGAGGAGCTTGGCCTGAAGTTCCAGCTCCATTTCCCCGATCTCGTCGAGGAAGATCGTCCCCGCATCGGCAGCTCGAAAACAACCGAGCGTCGACGAGGTGGCACCGGTGAATGAACCCTTCACGTGCCCGAACATGTGGCTCGCGAAAAGGGTGCCGGTGGTAACGGCGCAATCCACGGGGATGAACGGCTTCTTCGACCGGGCGCTACAGGCGTGGACCGCCCGGGCGATCAACTCCTTGCCCGTGCCACTCGGCCCCATGATCAGCACGCTCGACTGGTGCGCCGCAACCAACTCGATCGATCGCCGAACCTGATCGGACCAGGCCGAGACTCCGACAATCCGATCGACGGCTGGATTCACGCTGCTTCCCTGCACGGTCTTTTCCGTAGTCGGCATCATGAGCGGGCTCTCCATCGGCGACGTGCCCGAGACACGGCCGCTTGAAATTCACGTTTTCGGACGCTTGCCACTGACCCACTCCGCTCGGAAGTTGTCCGCGACCAGACTCCAGAAAGAATACCGAATCGCCCGGCGGCGTGCTACCACCGGGCGGAGAGGATTTCCCGGGCGTTCTGCGACCCTTCGGGAGGTCGGGATCGTATGGGATGCACCGGCCGTGAGGCCGTGACGAGACGGATTCTGCGTTTTTCGCATGCAGAAAACGGTTTTTTGGCCCACGACGGCCGCCTGGTCGGGAAAGATGGACAAAGATTGCAGGATGCCCGAATGGCATCGGCCCCCTCGCCCCCCGCCTCCCTTTCTGGCCATGCACGTCTCGGACACCCTGCCGACAGCCCCCGCGGGGCCCGAACCGCTCCGGCAACGGAGTCTGGCTTGGTGGTTGCCGCTTCTGGCCGTGGGGTTGATCGCGGGCATCGCCTGGCCCTTCCTGGATCGATACATGGCCGACCGGCGGCCGATCGTAGTGGGAATTCTCCACTCCCAGACCGGCCCGATGGCCGTCAGCGAACGGTCGATGATCGACGCGGAGGTGCTTGCACTCGAGGAGATCAACCGCTCCGGAGGCTTGCTCGGGCGGCCGGTCCGCTGGGTGATCGCCGACGGCGGTTCCGACTGGCCGACCTTCGCCCGACAGGCCGAATGGCTGATCCAGCAACAGAAGGTCGATGTGATCGTGGGCTGCTGGACCAGCGCCTGCCGCAAGGGCGTGCTCCCCGTTGTCGAAGCCCACGACCACCTGCTGATCTACCCGATGGCCTACGAGGGCCTCGAGCAATCGCCGAACATCGTCTACACCGGAGCCGCCCCCAACCAGCAAATCACCCCTGCCGTTCAGTGGTGCCACGACGTGCTCGGGGCCCGGCGATTTTTCCTCGTCGGTTCCGACTACATCTGGCCTCACTGCGTCAATGCCATCATCAAAGATCATCTCACGGGCCTGGGAGCGGAATTGGCGGGCGAAGCCTATGTGCCCTTCGGATCGACGAACACCGAGGCTGTGGCCCAAGCGATCGCCGCCGCGCGTCCCGACGTGATTCTCAGCAGCGTCACGGGCGACTCGGCGATTCCCTTCGCCCGCGCCGTGCGGGCAGCGGGGCTCGATTCCGCGAAAACGCCGATCGTGACCTTCGCGATCGGTGAGAACGAACTCCGTGGCGCGGCGGCCGCCGAGATGGCGGGACACTACGCCGCCTGGAATTACTTCCAGAGCCTCGACCGGCCTGAAAACAAGGCTTTCATCGCCGCTTTCAAGGGCCGCTACGGCGAGGATCGGACCACGTCCGACGTGGTGGTTGCGGCCTACAACAGCGTGCAACTCTGGGCGCAGGCCGTTCGGGAGGCGGAGACCGCCGACGTGCGGCAGGTGCGTGCGGCCCTGCGACACCAGAGCCTCGACGCTCCCGAAGGGATCATCGCCGTCGATCCCGAGACCCAACACACATGGCGGCCCGTGTTCATCGGCCGCATCCGGACCGACGGACAGGTTGACGTGGTCTGGAGCAGCCGGACGGCCGTCCGTCCGATGCCGTACCCGATCTCCCGCTCCCGAGCCGACTGGGAGCAGTTCGTGGCCGATCTCTACCGAGGCTGGGGAGGCAGTTGGGCCAACCCGACCGTATCCGCAGCCCCCCGGGAGGCGCGGCCATGACCTCCAGCCTGCAGGCTGATCGCGGCACGGACATGCGTCGCTCGATCGCCGGACGCCTCCTGTTCTGGTTCCTCGTGATCGCGCTGATTCCCTGCGCGATCCTGACCGCCATCACGGCGCGGATCGCCTCCTCCGCCCTGGAGAAGTCGGTGCGCGACACCCTCGTGCAAACCGCCGCCGGCAAGTCGGGGGAACTCGAAGCCTACGCCGGCGAACGGGTGCGGGACGGGGCGGCCCTGGCCCGCGGACCGACGCTCGTGCGGGCCGTGCGAGATCTCACCCGTGCCGCCGAGGCCGAGGACGACCCCCGGGCCCGCCTCAACGCGGCCGCGGCGGCGGTCGCGCCCTACCTCACCTACGCCGCCAGCTCCTTCGGCTACGAGCAGCTGCTCTTGATCGACACCGCGGGCAGAATCCTGTTCTCGCTCGACGACTCGATCCCGCCCGGCACTCTGTTGGGAAGCGGCGGCCTGGCAACCTCCGAGTTGGCGGTTGGGTTCGATCGGGCCAAGACCTTGCTCCAGTCCGACCTGAGTGGCTTTCAGCAATATGGGCCGGCCGGGCAGCCCCTGGCCTTCGTCACCTGCCCGGTGTTCGACGAAGGTCGGCTGACCGGCGTGCTCGCCCTGGGCCTCGGCCCGGAGCGAATCTGGAAGGTGCTCTCCGACTTCAGCGGGCTCGGCGACACGGGCGAAGTGGTGGCCGGGCAATTGGTGGGCGATTCGGTCTTGGTGACCACGCCGCTGCGGCATGTCTCGGATGCCGCGTTTCGACTCAGGATCCCCCTGGGCAACGACGAGGCCTCCGGCATCCAGCAGGCGGCCAGTGGCACCCGAGGGTATGGCACGCTGCGGGATTATCGGGGGCAGGAGGTGGTGGCGGCCTGGAGCTATCTGCCGAGTTTCCGCTGGGGTTTGGCGGTGAAGCAGGATGCGGCCGAAGCCTACCGGCTCGTCCGGTTTCAGCGGTCGGCGATCATCGCCCTGTCCCTGGCCACGATCCTCGGAGTCACCCTCGCCGCCCTCGTCGTCGCCCGCACCATCTCCGGGCCGATCCGTACGGCCATGGCCGTCGCCCGGCAGGTGGCCGGAGGCGACCTGCGGGCCGCGGTCGACGTGACGAACGACGACGAGACCGGCGCTCTCCTGGCCGCCATCCAGACGATGACCAGCGACCTGCGGGGCCTGATCGGCCGCATCCAACACTCCTCGGTGGCACTGATGGGAACCGCCACGGCCATCCAGGCGACGGCCAGCGAGCAGCAGCAGGTCATGGCCGACTACGGCGCGTCGACCAGCCAGGCGGTGGCCGCCGTCAAGCAAATCTCGGTCACCAGTCAGGAGCTGGTGCGGACGATGACCGAGGTCAACGACATGGCCGGCCGCACCGGCAAGATGGCTACCGAAGGCCGAGCCGACCTGGAGGGGATGGACGGCACGATGCGGGCGCTGGCCGAAAGCACCTCATCCTTCGGGGCGAAGCTGGCCACGATCAGCGAGCGGGCCGCCAACATCAACCTGGCGGTCACCACGATCACCAAGGTGGCCGACCAGACCAACCTGCTGTCGATCAACGCCGCCATCGAGGCCGAGAAGGCGGGGGAGTACGGCCTCGGCTTCCTGGTCGTGGCCCGCGAGATTCGCCGGCTCGCCGATCAGACCGCCGTGGCATCGCTCGACATCGAGCGGATGGTCAAGGAAATGCAGTACGCCGTATCGGCCGGCGTGATGGAGATGGACAAGTTCTCGGAGCAGGTCCGAGCCGGTGTCCACGAAATCGGCGCGGTCGCCGGCAAACTCGGCGGTATCATCGAGGCGGTCCAGGGCATCTCCGGCCGATTCGGCCAGGTGACCGAAGGCATGCGGGCCCAGTCCCAGGGCGCGGACCAGATCAGGGAGGCGATGGTCCGCCTGGCCGACGGGGCCTCGCGAACCGCCGGGGCTCTGGACGATTTCAATTCGGCCACCGTCCACCTCCGGGAAGCGGTCGGCGACCTCAAGGAGGAGGTGTCGCGGTTCACCATCTGACGCCGCGGCCCCCGCGGAGGGATGTCGGCCCGGCAAACCCGCATGCAACTTCTGACCTTCAGCATCGCCGGCCAGCCCTGCGCCATCGAAGCGCGGCTGGTGACCGAGGTGCTTCCGCTCGTGCCGGCCCGGCCACTTCCCCAGGTGCCCGACTACGTGCTCGGCATCTTCACCTACCGCGGCGACCTCGTGCCCCTGGTGGATCTCAGCCGGCGGATGGCTGCCAGTCCGCCCCAGGAGCGACTCAGCACCCGGGTGATCGTGATCGAGTTTCGGCCCGCAGGGCGAGCCGCCGATGCGGCGCTGGTGCGGTTCGGACTCGTGGCGGAAAACGTGATTGGCATCCGCGGCGCCGAAGAGGCCGCGGCCGCACTGCCCCCGATGCATCTTCCCTCGGCGCCCTACCTGGGCGCGCTGCTGCGACTCGGCGCAGACACCGTTCAGGTGATCGACGTCACCCGACTGCTGCCCGACGACCTGCTCTTCGGACTCTTTCCGCCGGCCGCCCTCCCTACCGGGGGCCAACCATGAGCGGCATGAGCGAGATCGAGGCGGTGCTCCGCGACTGGATCGGACTCGACGTCAGCACGGTCGGTTCCGCTGCGATCGAGCGGGCAGTGCGGGAGCGGATGCAGGCCGCGCGGATCACCGATCTGGCCACGTTTGCAAACCTGGTACGGACCGACTCCTCCCAGCGGGATCTGCTCGTCGAGGAGGTGGTGGTCGCGGAGAGTTGGTTTTTCCGGGACCGTCAGGTCTTCGACTTCGTGGCCGATTTCGCCGTCACCCGGGCGATGCTGCCCGGTCGGCCTCCGGTTCGCATCCTGTGCGCTCCGGCGGCCGCCGGCGAGGAACCCTATTCGGTCGCCATGGCGCTGCTTGAAGCGGGGCTGACGTCAGACCGGTTCGAGATCGAGGCAATCGACGTCAGCCGCCGGTCTCTGGCCCGGGCGGCTGCCGGCCGCTACTCGGCCAACGCCTTCCGCAACGCCGACCTCAGCTTCCGCGATCGTTTCTTCACGGCTGACCGCGGGCACTCAGTGCTGACGGCAAAGGTTCGTGACTCCGTCCGTTTCGAGTGGGCCAACATCCTCGATCCTGGGTTCGCCGCAGGCCGCGGTCCCTACGACGTGATCTTCTGCCGCAATCTGCTCATCTACCTTACGGACGACGCTCGGCGGCGGGTCGAGCGGCACATCGAACGGCTGCTCCTGCCCGACGGCCTGTTACTGCTCGGCGCAGCCGAGCCACCGATCATGAAGGGCGATTGGATTCCGGCCGGGACGGCGTCGGTATTCGCCCTGCGGCGGGGCGTGCACGCGCCGCCGCCGTCGCTGCGGGTTCGTGAACGTCCGCGGCAGAGGGATCCACAACGGAAACCGACCGATCAGCCCGCCGGGATTCGGCTGCCGGCCGCCGGGTGTGAAGGTACGAAGCCCGCCACGGCTGGGGGGAGTGAGCTGGAAGCCATCCTTTCCGAAGCCGGGCGGCTGGCCAACGCGGGCCGGTTTGCGGAGGCGCTCGAGGCCTGCGAGCGGAGCCGGCCTCGCCTCGCGCCGGCTCCCGAACTGTTTTTCCTGATGGGGATGCTCCATCAGTCGTCTGGTGACCTCGACCGTGCCGAAGGCTGTTTTCACAAGACGCTCTACCTCGACGCCGACCACGAAGAGGCCCTGCTCGCCCTGGCGCTCGTGGCCCGACAGCGGGGTGACACGGCGATGGCGGAGAAGTATCGGCAGTCAGCAGCACGGGCGCTTGCCCGCAAGGAGCGGGCTTCATGACCGTCCTTCCTCCCATCGCCGATGCGGAAGTCTCGCAGCCGATGCCGGAATGCTGGCGGGTGATCGGCGTCTCGGGCGACCGGACCTGCCCGGAGCTCGAGAACTTCATCCACTGCCGCAATTGCCCGGTGCTGGCGGAAGCCGCCCGCTCCTTCTTCGATCGGGCCGCGCCCGAGGGCTACCTCGATGCCTGGCGAGAAATCCTCGCGGAGCCCGAGACAGCGGTCGAGGCCGACTCGGTGAGCTTGCTCGTGTTTCGTGTGGCGAAGGAGTGGCTCGCGCTGCCTGCGCCGGTGCTGGTGGAGGTGACCCCGGTGCGGCGGCTCCATGCCCTCCCCCATCGCCGGGGCACGCCGCTGGCCGGCCTTGTGAACATCCGTGGGCAGTTGCGGCTGTGCGTGTCGCTGCATGCGATCCTGGGCATCTCCGGGGGCCCCGGGCAGCCTGGAGCCCTTCCGGCCGAAGGCGATTGGGGCGAGTCCGTTCCCCGACTGTTGGTGCTCGAGCGGAAGGAAGATCGCACCACCGACCTGTGGGTCATCGGCGTTGACGATGTGGCGGGAGTCCATCGGGTTCACCGTTCGGCCCTCCGGCCGGTGCCCTCAACGGTCAGCCAGTCTTCCGCCCGCTGTTCGGCCGCCCTCTTCGATTGGCAGGAGAAGACGGTCGCAGTGCTCGATGACGATCGGCTGTTCGAGGCGCTTCGCCAGGCGGTGGCATCGTGAGCGGAGGCGGCGATGGCGGATGACCTGAGCGGGTTTTCGATGCTGGAGCTGTTTCGCCTGGAGGCGGAGAGCCAGACAGCCGTGCTCTCCGAGGGCGTGCTGGCGATCGAGGAACTCGACAAATCGCCGAAGACGATCGAGTCGATGATGCGGGCCGCGCATTCCCTGAAGGGCGCAGCACGGATCGTCGGGCTCGAACCGGCCGTGCAGGTGGCCCATGCCCTCGAGGACGTGTTCGTGCTCGCCGGCAAGGGGACGCTGCGAGTCCTCCCCGAGCATGCCGATGTGCTCCTGGCGGCCATCGACTTTCTCGGCTCGATCGCCGGGGACGAAGCAGCGACGGCGGCGACGGGCCCCTGGGCCGACCGGGCCCAGGCCCTCGTGGCCTCGCTGGAGGCGATCGCGGAGGGGCGACCCGCACCGCCCGTTCCTCGCGATCAGCCGGCCGCAGCCGCTGCCCCATTCGACATGCCCGGCGAACCGGCCCCACCCGCGGCTCCCGGCCCGTCGCCGAGCGCAGCGATCGACATGCCGTCATCCGCACCGGAGCGGGGTCAACCGCAGACTCCCGCGGGGCCAGAGGACCCATCCATCCCGCCGGCTCCCGAACCTGGCCGGCAGCGGGGCGGCGCCGCCGAAGCCGCCGACCGGGTGGTTCGGGTCTCTGCCGAGAGCCTGACCCGTCTCGTCGGCCTGGCCGGCGAGGCCCTGGTCGAAACCCGGCAGATGCGGCCCTTCGTCGACGGACTGCTCCAATTGCGGTCGGCGGAGGTCGACCTCTGCGACGCTCTCGCCGCCCTCGACGAGAAGCTCAAGAGCGGCGAACCTGCGTCGCCAGCGAAGCTGGCGGCGATCGTGGCCGGGATTCGCGAACGGGCCGACGCAAGCCTCGCGAGCCTTTCGCGGCACGTGGACGACTTCGAAAGCTTCGCCCGACGCAACGAAGACCTGTCCAATCGTCTGCACCACGAGGTGATCGTCAGCCGGATGCGGCCGCTGGCGGATGGCATTCGGGGCTTCCCGCGACTCGTACGAGACCTGGCCCGGAGCCTGGGCAAGCAGGTGCAGTTCACGGTCGTCGGCGACCAGACCGGAGTGGACCGCGACATCCTCGACAAGCTCGAGGCTCCCCTCTCCCATCTGATCCGCAACGCCATCGACCACGGCATCGAAGCCCCGGCCACCCGAGAGGCTGCCGGCAAGCCGACCTCGGGCACGATCCGGCTCGAGGCCCGCCACCGCGCCGGCATGCTCCACATCACGCTGGCCGACGACGGCCGCGGCATCGACGTGCACCAGGTCCGCGAGCGGGCGGTCGCCAAGGGACTCGTGGCCCAGGCGGTGGCCGATCAGCTCAGCGAACTCGAGCTGCTCGAATTCCTGTTTCTGCCGGGATTCTCCACCAAGGAATCGGTGACCGAAATCTCGGGCCGCGGCGTCGGTCTCGACGTCGTCCAGAGCATGGTCAAGGCGGTCGGGGGCAGCGTTCGCGTGGCGGCTCAGGTCGGCCGGCAGACCGTCTTCACGCTGCAACTGCCGATCACGATGTCGGTGATCCGCGCGCTGCTCGTCGAGATCGCCGGCGAGCCCTATGCCTTCCCCCTCACCCGCATCGACCACATCCTGCACGTGCCGCAGTCGGCGATCCGCACCGTCGAGGGCCGGCAGTACTTCGATCGCGACGGCACGGCGATCGGCCTCGTGTCCGCGGCCCAGATCCTCGATCTCGCTGGATCGGAGGCCGACGAACCGATGCCGGTGGTGGTGATCAGCGACCGAGGTCAGCAGTTCGGCATGATCGTCGATGCCTTCCTCGGGGAGCGAGATCTTGAGGTCCGGCCACTCGACCCCCGGCTCGGCAAGGTGCCCGACATCAACAGTGCCTCGCTGCTCGAAAACGGCGACCCGGTCCTGATCGTCGACGTCGAGGATCTCGTCAGGAGCATCGACAACGTCCTGATGGGGCGACGGCTCTCGCGGGTGGAGTTCGAGAAGCTCGCCGAGGAGGTCCGGCCCCGCAAACGGATTCTCGTGGTGGACGACTCGATCACGGTTCGCGAGCTCGAGCGGCAGCTCCTCCAGTCGCGAGGCTTCGCGGTGGACGTGGCGGTCGACGGCATGGATGGCTGGAACGCCGTGCGGGGCACCGCCTACGACCTGATCGTGACCGACGTCGACATGCCGCGAATGGACGGGATCGGCCTGGTCTCGCTGGTGAAGGCCGACCCCGCCCGCCGGGAAATCCCGGTCGTGATCGTCTCCTACAAGGATCGCGAGGAAGACCGGCTCCGTGGGCTCGATGCCGGGGCAAACCGCTATCTGACCAAGAGCAGTTTCCACGACGAGACCTTCATCGATACGATCATCGATTTGATCGGTGAGGCCTGAACGTCATGCGAATCGCGATTGTCAACGACATGCGGGCAGCGGCGGAAGCCCTCCGCCGGGTCGTGGAGAGCCTGCCCGACCACCATGTCTGCTGGACGGCCGCGGACGGCGTCGAGGCGGTCGCGATGGCCCGCCGGGACCGGCCCGACCTGATCCTGATGGACCTCCTCATGCCCCACGTCGATGGCGCCGAGGCGACCCGGCAGATCATGGCCACGGCCCCGTGCGCGATCCTGGTGGTCACGGCCACCGTCAGCGGCAACATCTCGCTCGTCTACGACGCAATGGGCTACGGCGCCCTCGACGCCGTCGACACGCCGATCCTCGGCCCCGGCGGCGAGGTCAGCGGCGCCGTCGCCTTGGCCGAGAAGATCGGTACGATCGCCAAGATCGTGGCCGCCTCCTCGCCCACGCCGCGGCCCCAGCGGGCCGCCGCGACGGCCGTCCCCCCGCGGCTGCTCGTGGTCGGCGCCTCGACCGGCGGCCCCAAGGCCCTCGCCGATCTGCTTCACCCCCTGCCCCACGACTGGAACGTGGCCGTGGTCGTGATCCAGCACGTGGACGTGGCCTTCGCCCCCGGCCTGGCGAAGTGGCTGGCCGACCGGACGGGCCGCACGGTCCGCGTGGCGGAGCACGGGGATCGGCCGCTCTACGGCGACGTGCTCGTCGCCGGCACCAACGACCACATGGTGCTCTCGCGGGATGGCACGCTTCAGTATCAAGCGGAGCCCAGGGAGATCTTCTTCCGGCCGAGCGTCGACGTCTTCTTCGAGAGTGTGGCGGCCCACTGGCCCCGCTCGGGGGTGGCCGTGCTGCTCACTGGCATGGGTAAAGACGGCGCCCGTGGGATGCTCGCGCTTCGCCGCAAGGGCTGGCACACGATCGCTCAGGACGAGCCGACCAGCGTGGTCTGGAGCATGCCCAAGGCGGCGATCGAGGCCGGCGCGGCCTGCGAAGTCCTGCCCGTTGCCCGAATGCCCACGGCCATCGCCCCGCACCTCGGCGGCTAGCCCCGCCCGTGACGGCCCGCCTGAGCCTGTGCTGGGATGCAAACACTCCGCGATGCCCCGAACCGCCTGCCCGCATGCGTGTGCAGGCAAACCTCGACGAGTTGGAGGTGGCAACCGGCGTTCACAGGGCGTCAGGCTTGTTTCCGCCGCCGCCATATCGAGTAGCCGCCGCAGGCAATTCCCGTGAGAGCCACGGCGCAGGTGGCGGGCTCGGGGACGGGGACGGCGGTGTAGTTCAGAACCACGTCCTGGCCCAAGAGGCTCGTGCTGAACGCGCCCCGGGCCGCCAGCAGGGCGTTGCCGAGCGAGTCGAGGAGCGAGCCACCGAGCAGGAGGTTCCCGACGCCCGTCGTCGTGCCGGTGCCGAGGTCGTAGACGAGCCAGGCGCGGTTTGAATCCCAGAACGGGTCGGACCAGACAACCGTGCTTCCGGCACCGTCGAACGACAGGCCAAGCGTGGTCGAACCGGAGAACGCGAGGTTTCCGGTCGGCATGGCGATCTGGTCATAGTTTGTGCCCGCATCGCCCGTGCTGTTGGCCACGAGTTCCCAGTTCACCGTGGCTCCTGCCGTGTAGGTGAGGTCGCCCGAAAAAGTCTGCGTGCCCGGCGAGGTGCCGGGGGCGTGAACGCCGGCCACGGTGACGTCGCCGTTCAAGAGCCCCGAACCTGACAGCGTGCCCGTCACGGAGAGCAGGCCGCCGCCGCCCGTGTTGGCCAGGCTGCCGTTGATCGCGGCATTACTCACAGTCTGCGAATAGCCCGCCCGGTCGAACGTCGCGCCCGTATCCATCGTCAGCGTGCTCGTTGCCGAGAACGCGTTGGCGGCACCTAGGACGAGCGTTCCCTCGCGAACCCACGTGAGCCCGTCATAGGTATTCGCACCTGTGAGGATCGTGGTGCCCGTGCCGAGCTTGGTCACGTTCATCGTGCCGACGATCGCGGGGGCGAATGTCGTGGTGCCCGTGTGGTTGAAGTTCACCGCCGCCCCCGCCCCGAACGACCCTCTCCCGTTGAGCTGGCCCACCGCGAGGTTCCCCGCCGCAGCTCCGGTGCCGATGTTGACGGTACTTGGGCCAAAAATATTCCCCACGTCGATCGTCCCGGTGCCGCCAGCCACGATCACCACACCGGAATCAGTGACCGAAAGCGTGCCAGAGGCCATAAAGCCGCCAACACTCATGGATTCGCTAGCAGTCAAGGTGCCCCCGCTCACGGTGACCGCCCCCCTTTGCATACCTCCAAAGAAGGTTGATGGCCGTGCGATCACCGTGCTGCCGGTGTCGACGAGTCCATTCGTGAGTGTCATTTCCCCGGATCCCCCAGCGCTCACGTTTAACGTATCGACGGTCGTGGTTCCGCCGCTGATAGCGGTAGCCCATTCTCCAAAGTTTCCCAGATTGAGCGTTTTTCCAATGAGCGAGCCGTCCGTCATCGTCAGCGACCCGATCGAGTGATCCCTGCTCGAGCTGGTGCCGGAGCCGCCCACGGTGCCACCATTTATCACAACCTCGCCTACGTTGACCGTCGCATTCACCGTGCCGCCGCTCACCATAACGGTACCCATGTTACCGGCGAGGAACGTGTTCACTTCACCGCCGCGCACGTCGAGAATCCCGGTCCCGCTCACACCGACGGACAGCTGCGATGTCGACACCGTCCCGGCGCTGATAACGAAAGACCCATGGGATCCTGCCGCGGACCCCAGCGAGACAAATCGGCCGACCAACGACCCGCCCGTCATTGTCAGCGACCCATCTCCGTTCACACCGATGATATGGTCGGTTTCCGATGCTCCCACGGTGCCACCGGCCAGGAGCATGGAAGCACTCGTGCCCGAGGCCATGCCAACGGAGACTGACGTGTTGACGAAGCCGCCGTTGACCGTCAGGCTGCCCCCGGCGCTGGTTCCGTTTTGCGAGGATCCAACTTCGATGCCGTTGACGTACACGAGTCCGCCCGAGACTGTGCCGGTGGCGATCGGTTGACCGGGGACGTCGGTGGAGCCGATCACGACCCGGTCGATGGTCACAGCATCATAGTTGTTCACGCGACCGAGCACGCCGCCTGACACATTCAGAACCTGCCCGCCTGGAATAAACAGACTGCTGCTATCACTTGCTCCGGCGAGTAAACCTTCCACGAGCAGCACCGACATGTTCGTGACTCCCACGACGCCCGCGTCGCCATCCGGGAGCGTGAGTTTGCCCTCACCCAATTTCGTGAGTGAACCGCCGAGGGAGTTCAACGGGGTTGCGAAGGAGACGTCCCGTCCGTTCGTGTCGATCGCGTAGAGCTGACCGGCCGCACTGCTCAACCGAGCAGAGTAGTCGACCGGAAAACCCACAGCCGAGTATCGCAGCGTGCCGCCGGTGAAG
>CAYVNX010000040.1:0-22990 GCA_964453165.1 uncultured Candidatus Kuenenia sp.
CTCGGCTGCTCGTCTGCGATGAGCCCACCAGCGCCCTCGATGCCGAGAACGGCCGAATCACGATGGAACTGATCCAGAAGATCGCCGTCCAGCCCGACCGGGCGGTGATCGTGGTCACCCACGACGCGCGGGTCTATTCGTTCGCCGACCGGATCGCCTCGATGGAAGACGGCCGGATCGACGCGGTCACCACCGGCCCGCACCAGGAGACCGAGACGGGGTGAGGAGAGCCCGGTCGAAGGCCGTGGCGTCGCCCATGCCTGCCCATTCTTCGGCAGTGACCACCCCAGCGATCAACTCCAGCCGGGGATCGGTTGCAGACCGGTGCCGGAGCGCCGCCGTCTGCCCCACGGCCACGGCCCAACTGTTGTGGACGAGCACGCGAATTGCCTCGTGGCGGGCGTGCAGGCTGCGGACGATCTTGCGGCACTGCGGGAAGCCCATCCTCATCTCGCTGCTCGCCAAGAGAAACGATCGTCGGTGTCTTGGTCAGCAACCGATTCCGGACCAGGCGAATGGCAACGTTTGGGAGCTGGCAATGCTCCGGGGCTGCCGATCGGTCTCAACCGTGAGCGCGGCGTTTTGGCCGGCCTGAACGAGCGAGATCCGAAATGCTTGCTTGAACTGCTCGCTTCCCAGTAGGCTTCCAGGAACCTGCCGAAAGGTAATTTCTTTAGTCGTGTTCCGGAACAGGTGCATCGTGCAACGAACGTACACCGGGCTGCTCTCGGGCGTCCTTTTGCTTGCTATCGGAGCATTCTTCACGGTGCCACCTTTGGCCCGAGGCAACGTGCTCACGTACAGCCTTGATGGTGGCACCGCAACCATGTCGGGCAGTGTTGGTTCCTTGTTTTTTTCCAACGCCACGTGGGCCCTCACGGCCAGTGCCGATCCAAGTGGGGTTACGCAGGGTACTCTGGATTTAGCTGGGATTCCGGTTCCTGCCTATTTCCTGCCGGCTAGCGTCGCGCTTTCGATTACCGACTCAGTCAACGGCGTTACAAGCATGACCCTTAATGATCCGAGTGGTGCGACGTGGGGTGTGGTTTCTGCGGATTACGGATCACTATCAGCGGGCATAGAGTTTCTGTCGTTCGCTGCCTTCAGCGGCTCGGGATCACCTTGGACAAGCGCAAGCTTCGAGATTGGGATTGCCAACGGCGGCCCGTATGGCGGCTCCAGCGGCGCCTACAACAGCCTCGCCGCCTCGGGGGTTTGGAATGGAGGGTACTCGTCGGTGGGGCCAATCACGGCCACGGCATCCACGAGTCTTGGAACAATGTCGGTGACGGCGGTGAACGGCGTCACGGGCACTGGGGTCTTCTCCATCGTGCCCGAACCCTCCTCCTGCATCGCGGCACTCGCCGGTCTGTTCTGCGGGGGCCGCGCGATGCGGCGGCGGAAGCCGACCTGACGCGTCCAATCCAGTGCGATTTCGACATGCGTGAAGGAACGGGGTGAGTCATTCCCCGAGCAGGTGCCGCCGGAGGAAGGCGGCCCGCTTCCTCGAGCCGTAGGGGGTTTCCGCGGCGCCGTGGCCGGCGGCCGGGATGACCACCAGCTCATGAAGCTTGCCCGCCTTCACCAGGGCCGCCGACACCTGGAGCGTGCTGGCCGGATCGACGTTGTGGTCGAGCTCGCCCACGATCAGCATCAGCTCGCCCTGGAGCCGGTGGGCGTCGACGGTGTTGGAGTTGCGTTCATAGGCCTCGTCCACCGGCCAGCCCATCCAGAGCTCGTTCCACCAGATCTTGTCCATCCGGTTGTCGTGGCAGCCGCAGTCGGCCACCCCGACCTGGTAGAAGTCGGGAAAGTCGAGCAGGGCCCGCAGGGCGCTCTGGCCGCCGGCGCTGCCGCCGTAGATGCCCACGCGGGAGAGATCCATCCAGGGCCGCTCCGCCGCGGCGGCTGTGATCCAGCGGATCCGATCGGGCAGGCCGGAGTCGCGGAGATTCTTCCAGCAGACGTCGTGAAAGGCTTTGCCTCGCCAGTTGGTGCCCATCCCGTCGATCGAGACCACCACAAAGCCCTCGTCGGCCATCGCCTGCTGGCGGTGATCCACCCGGAAGGTCTTGGGCACGTGGAAGTCGTGCGGGCCGGCATAGATACTCTCGACGACGGGGTGGGGCCCGGCATCGTCGGCCGTGCCCTGCGGCCGCCAGATCACGCCGTGGATGTCGGTGGCGCCGTCGCGGCCCTTGGCGACGAAGCGTTCGGGAAACCGCCAGCCGGTGGCGAGCAGGCCGGCCGCGTCGGCTCGGCCGAGTTCGCAGACGAGGCTGCCGTCGCGGCCGCGGCGGAGTTCATGCACCGGCGGCAGGTCCACCCGTGAATAGGTGTCGACATACCAGCGGCGGTCGGGGCTCCAGAGCAGGTCGTGGGTGCCGTCGCCGTGGGTCAGTCGAACGGGCTCTCCCCCGTCGATCGGCACTCGGAGGAAGTGGAAATGGTAGGGATCCTCCTCGGGCCGGAGCCCCATCACCCGCAGCGTGAGCGTGCGGGAGTCGGGATCGACGTGGTCGACGCTCCGCACGATCCAGGGCCCCTCGGTCACCCGCCGCAGGCTGCCGCCGGCCGGATCGGCTTCGTTGATCGCGACTCCATAGATATGGTTGCGGCCATCCCGCTCGCTCGCCCACAGCAGTTCGGTGTCGGAGAGCCAGTGGAGCCAGGTCTTGTGGGCATAATCGACGAAGGTGGGCGACGTCTCCTCGATGATCGTCCGGGCCGCCCCGGTTGCGGCATCGACGGCGACCAGCCGGAGGACCTGGTGACCACGCTGGTTGGAGAGGAAGCTGAACGACCGGCTATCTCCCGTCCAGCGAAGTTCGCTGATCGACCATGGGTTGGGGAACAGGCTCCGATCGAGGGGAACCTCAGTGCCGTCGGCCCGGAAAAGGCGGGGCCAGCGGCGTTCGATCCGGTCGCCGGGCTTCAGGTAGTCGAAGGTGACGAGCCGCGGCTGGAGGCGGTCGCGGGGCGTGCTCTCGACGATGTGCACGGGGTGCGGTTCGGCCGGCTCGACATCCCAGGCGACGAGATGGCTGGCGTCGGGCGACCAGTGGTGCGGGCCTGCCAGCGGGGCGGCCGCCGCCGGCAGCGGCGGGCCGTCCGGACCGGGGGCGTCGCCCCGCTCGTCGGCGTCGCGGGGGCGACGGCGTCTCTGCCGGGACTCCTGCGGCGGCTCCGGAGGGATCTCGTCGTCAGTGAGCCGACGCCAGACTCCCGACTCGGCATCGATCTCCCGCACCACCCGCTCAGATCCGCCGGCACTTTCGACCACGAGCGTGCTGGGCCCGGTCCAGCGCAGCCTGGCCGCCGGATCGGGCAGGACGGGGGGCGAATCAGCCGCCCTGACTTCTGCCGAAGCCAAAATCAAGAACGAACCGATCGCGACAACGAGGGCATGCATGCGTGGACATCCTGCGAAGTGGTGCCTTGAGCGCTCGCATCCTCCGGCATCGCCTGGCTCGTCGCAACCGGGCTGTCAGGGCAGGGCGGCAGAGCCGCCATTGGAGCCCCGGCGATGGTCACCGTACATTTGCCGACATGGCCACCGCTCCCGTCGTTTCAAGTTCGTCTTCCCGAAGGCTCGACCGCAGCCGTACGCTGGCCGACATCCTCACGCAGCGGGCCCTGCCGCTGGTGGCTGTCGGGCTGCTCGGCTTCGCCAGCTGGTACGTCTGGTCCACCCGGCCCGTGTCCGAGGATCCGCCGCCTCCGGTCGCGCCGGCGACGAGCCCGTTTGCCGACTCACTGGCGGCGGCCGGGATCGTGGAAGCGCAGACGGAGAACATCGCCGTGGGCTCGGCCACACCGGGTGTGGTGACGGCAGTGCTCGTGAAGGTTGGCGACGAGGTGAAGGCCGGCACGCCGCTTTTCAAATTGGACGACCGGCAACTCCAGGGCGAATTGGCCGTCAAGCAGGCCGCGATCGCCGAGGCGAGGAGCGAACTCGTGCGGCTCGAGGCTGAACCGCGGAGGGAAAAGATTCCGGTGCTTGCCGCCAGCGTGACGGAGGCCGAGGCGATCGTCGTCCGGGAGACCGACGCGCTGCGGCGGTCTCAAGAGACCTTCAATCGCCGCGTGACGACCGAGCAGGAGTTGATCGAGCGGAAGGAGGCCCTCGCCTGGGCCCAGGCCGCGCTGGCGAAGGCCCAGGCCGACCTCGACCTGCTCGAGGCCGGGTCATGGCAATACGACCGCGACGTGACGAAGGCAGCGCTCTCTCGGGCCGAGGCCGAGGCTGCCAAGATCGAGATCGAACTCGATCGCCTGATCGTGCGGGCGCTGGTCGATGGCCGCGTGCTTCAGGTGAACGTGCGGCCCGGAGAGTTCGTTGGCACGCCCCCGAATCAGCCGCTCATCGTGCTCGGCAACACCGATCGGCTGCATGTCAGGGTCGATATCGACGAATACGACATCACGCGGTTCGAGCCGGAAGCCCGCGCCGTGGCCCTGCCGCGGGGCGACCTGCAGGAGAAGTATCCGCTGGAGTTCGTCCGCGTTGAGCCGTTCGTGGTGCCGAAGAAATCTCTCACTGGCGACAACACCGAACGGGTGGACACCCGCGTGCTCCAGGTGATCTACGAGTTCGACCCGACCGGCCGCCCCCCGCTCTTCGTGGGGCAGCAGGTGGAGGTCTTCATCGATGCGGCGGCCACCGACTGAAGCGGTTTGCCTCGATGGCAAGCCGCGGCTGCCGATCCTGGTCTGGAACCTGGAGAATCCGGCCCTGCGGGCCGTGCACGACGTGCCGAAAGGGACTGCCGGCGGGATCGTCGCCGCTGCCTGGGGCGACGATCCCGCCACGCGGCTCGAGAAGTCGGATGTGATCACCCACGTCGGCGGGGAACGCGTCGACAACCAAGGGATGGTGTCCCTACCCGGCATGCCGCGGCTTTCCTGCCTCTTCATGGTGCAGCGGGAGACGAAGGACGGACGCGTTCCGGGAACGGTGCTCCGGGCAGGGTCGAGAAGCGGCTCGACGTGCCGACCACCCGCGTCGTGCCGATGGTGATGCCGGTGCTCGCGGGCGAGTACCCGCGGCTCTTCATCTACGGCCCGGTCGTGTTCTCGGCGGCCACGGAGACGATCCTCGGCGACAATGGCGTGCGGTCCCAGGGCTCGCCCGATGCGATGCGAATCTGGGTGGAGCATCGCTGACCGGGTGCTCCGCGCCACCTTCCCAGTCTTCCACGGACACGCGTGCCACGGCCTTCGCAGCCTTGGCGGTGGAGGAGTGGGGAATCTCGGCAACCGTCTCGAAGGCGCCCAGGAAGAAGCTGGAGATCGGATCGTGACTCAGCAATTTTTCCCACCGGCTGCCGAGTAAATCCGGGTTGCGGGCGGGGCAGGGGAGTGCGACAGTTCTGCCCCGCTCATGACTCCGAGCCCCTCATCTATCGTCGCCCGCCGGTGGCACGCAGCCGCGTGCCGCGGCGGCCTCGTATTCGTGAGCCTCGTGCTCGCGTGCCGGGTGAGCATCGGGCAGGAGTCGCTCGCAGGCGATGAGCCAAGCCCCTGGCGGGTGCCGGAGACCAAGGCGATCTTCGCCGGTATCGACGACGAGGCGACGCGGAAGCCGCCCGACGTGGTTCCGGAGGGCATGTTTCTGCCGGCAGCCGATGGTCGGAAGCTCTGGCAACAGACGCTCGCCACGGTCGCGGCGGAGTGGCCCGTCGTTCGCACGGTCGAGCCCGATTTCACGACGCTGCCGCCCCGTGAGGGCGTGATCGAATCGGCCTGGGTCGAGCCGCCCGGATCGGCGGCTGCGGTCGCCTCGGGCCAGGCCTGGCCGCCGGCGCGGCAGCGGGTCGTCGTGCGACTCGTGCCTGCGGTCGGCGGTGCCTGGATCGACGCTGCCGTGCAGACGGAGTCGCTCACGGGAGCCACCGCCGACAGCTCGGGCGTCGAACCGGTCGGCACCTGGCGGTCGCGGCCCGAGGCCGACAGCTTCACCGTGCAACTCGCCGCTCGGCTCGCGCCCTCGAGCGATCCGGTCTACTCGCTGCCGCCGCTCGAACAGGAAGAGATGTACGTCCGCCGCTCCGGCGAACTGCCCTGGTCGAAGAGCCGCTTCCCCCGGCTCTCCCGGGCCGGCCACAAGGTCTGGGAGGACTACCGCAACTTCTACGCCTGCGACAACCTCGTCTGCGTGACGGCCGCCTTCGGCGCCGGAGCGCTGATGGCCAACACCGGGTTCGACGACACGATGCAGGCCGCCTGGATACGGGGCGTGGAGCCGACGAGCGTGGGCACCTTCTTCTCCGGCTGCAAGGACATCGGAGAGGGCCGCTACGCCCTGGCGATCTTCGGCACGGCGGCGGCGACCGGGTTGGTCTTCGAGGGGCATCCGTTCGGCGACATCCTCGGCGAATGGGGCTCACGGTCGCTGCGAATCTTCGCGGTGGGGGCGCCGCCTGTGTACGTGCTCCAAATGGCGACCGGCGCCTCGCGGCCTGCCGAAGAGATCGGCAGCAAGTGGCACTTCTGGAACGACAACAACGGCGTCAGCGGCCATGCCTTCGTCGGCGCGATCCCCTTCCTGGCTGCGGCCGACATGGTGGAGAGCCCCTTGCTCAAGGGCACGCTCTACGTCTGCTCCACCTTCGTAGGCTTCTCCCGGATGACCGACAACGCCCACTATCCCTCGCAGGTCTTCCTCGGCTGGTACCTCGCCTGGGCCAGCGCCCGGGCGGTGGACGCCACCGAGATGCACTTTGCCGGCATGGAGGTGCAGGTGGTGCCGCTCCCGATCGGGGACCTCGGCGGGATGGGCGTGTCGACCACCTGGTGAGTGGTCAGGGCAAGGGAGCCCCGCCCAAGGCCAGAGGACGCTCAGGAACCCCGCCGTTTGGCAGCAATCGCGAGACCAGCCCCAGCCATGACGACCAGCGCGAGGGTGTTTGGTTCGGGGACAGCCTGCCAAGAGACCGCATAGTCCTGGGGATTGTTCACGTTGCCCCAGACGTTGCCGGTCGTGTTGTCGAAGGTGTTGAGCGGATAGCTGATCCGCAGGCCGTACTGACCGGAAGCAGGCACCGTGAAGGAGAGATGCTCCGCCGTGTTGTAGAGGCTCTCGGAACTGGCGATCAGGGTCGTGAAGGCCTCGTTGCCATCCAGTGCCCAGACCGAGAGATTGAGGTCGGCCTGAGCGACGTCTGCATACTCGGTTGTGTCGTAATCGAAGAGCCTCGTTCGCAGCCAGGTGAGCGTGGCGTTGAACGTCGTGGCGGCGTCGAGGACGCCGGAAATCACGTAGTCGTTGTTGGTGCCCAGAATGGCATTGCCGTAGTCCCAGCCCTTTCGGAACACATCCCCCAGATCGCCCGTGGCCGTGCCCGGGACGTCGGTCTGTCCATTGACTTGCAGATCGAAGGTCGTGTCGAGGTTCATCCGGCCGGTGCCGGTCGCCCAATCCAGCGACTGGGTCGTGCGGATGAAGGTGTCGCTGCCGACGGTCACGGTCTGTTGGCCGTTGTCCCAGCCGGTCGTCTTGTCGGCTCCATTCAGGAGCAGAGCCTTGACGACCACGCTCTGGACCGCGTCAGGGTTTGCGGAGAGGGACGGCAGGGTCTTGGCCGCACTTGCGACGAGGCTCGCCCCACCGGCCACGAGCGGCGCGGCGAAACTCGTCCCGCTGATCCCGTTCGTATAGGCGTCAGGAAGCGACCCCTGATCGAGCGAGCCGGTCAGGGTGGTGTTGTTCCCGCCGTTCTGGCCACCATAGAACGCCGAGACGATGGCGAATCCCGGAGCTGCGATATCGACCGCCGCCCGCACGCCGGCCACGGTGACCGTCTGATTCGTCTCGTCACGGTAGCCGAAATTCTGGGGAGCGCGGCTGCTGAAGGCCGCAGCGGTGTCGAAGGTATTGGCGCTCGTCAAGGCGGCCACCGTCACCGCGTTGTAACCCGAACCGGGCGCGCCGACGGTGTTGGCCGCCGGGCCGCTGTTTCCCGCACTGACGACGTAGGTCGTGAGGGGATTCTGGAAACAATACGCATCCAACACGATCGAAAGGTCGTAGATCGTGCCGCTTTGATCCGTGTATCCGTAGCTCGAATTCACGACGTCAGCGACGCCGAACGTCTGCTCATAGGGGGTAAGAATCGAGTCGATGGTGAAATTGAAGCTGAGCGCGTAGGCGGGTGACAGCCAGTCAGATGCAATCGCTGCCGACCGCAGGTCGGTGTCCGGCGAGATCCCCTGCTCGATGACTGGATCGCCACCGACAGTCGTTCGACCACCGATCAGCATCGCCGCCCAGGTGGCATGGCGGTCATACTTGGCCGAGATCGAGGCCCCGCCCCACGAGGCTAGGGGATCCGCCACGAAGTTCGTGGAGTTGGTGGCAACGTGCTGGAGCGTCTCATGGCCGTTCCAGAAGAAACCAGCCTCCAGGTTCGTGGTGATCGTGTTCTGGCCCGTGATCGGGGTCGCATGATCGTAGTAGCGGTCCGCCCCGAGGAAGGCATTCAGGTCGAAGGTCTGGCCGCCGACGCTCGTCGTGGCATCGCCCGAGGGCGACGGGAAATCCTCGACCATCGATGGATACGACGCGGTGAAGGTCGCCGTCCGTTCAAGCTGCCCGCCGGCTCGTGCCGGACTGGCAGCGGCTGGAAACCCGGCCCAGGCCCAGGCCAATCCGAAAACCATGATCCCGCACCGCGGGCGCACTCGTTTGCGCACGAAGTCCCCCCTGCTCGATCCTGAAACCCAAGAGGGGCTGGAACCCCACCGCGATGGCGATGCCTGGCGGCGATCAGCCTTCCGTCACACCGCACTCGTCGTGGCGTGCCGGCAGCCGTGAGGCCCGGATCATGTCGAGCGTCATCGGGCGAACGAAGTAGCCAGACACGCCAGCCGCCAAGGCCCGCTGCTCGTCCTCGAGGCGGTAGGCATCGGTGGCCATGAACACGGCCGACCGCTTGCCCTGACCGACCCGGTCGAGCGACACAGGCGATCCGCCCATGAGCGGGTCGACGCTGCCCTGCAGCACGTGCGGCGAGATCATTTCCAAGAGGTCGAAGCCCGACATGTCGGGGAGTTCAGAAGACACGAGCCAGGCATCCGCGCGGAATCGCCGCGCCAGACGTACGGCCGACCGGCCATCGACGCAGAAGTGGAGGCCAACCTGGCCGTCCTGCGCGGCCTGCACGAAATCGGCATAGCGTTCGCAGTTCGAGTCGACGATCACGATCTCGCGGATGCCCATGCCGCGAAGCGTGCAGTCAGTGGGCAGGCCTTCGACCTGAGCGGAGATGTTCGTGTCCATAGTGAATGTCCGAGAAGAAAGGAGAGAGATTGGGTGAATCGGATTAACGACTGGTTTCCGGCGCGACCTCGACGATCGACACAGTCCGAGTCCAGCGAGCCGACGGTGCGGCACCGACGGACCGGCCCGACATGGGACGCACATACAGCAGACTCTGCGGTTCGAGATCGGCGACGAGCAGAGGGGTCACGATCTTGGAGTGGGCAAAGACCTCTCGAAGGCGATAGTGGCTCGCCCGGTTTTGGTCAGGGACCGATTGGCGGGTCAGCGACTTCACGCTCACGATCGGACGCGAAGGATCATTCCACTGCTCGTTCGAAACCGTGCGGAACTCGCGGTCGGAATCGCTGATCAAGCCGGCGAGCACGCTCGCCGACTCAGCAGGAAAACCCTCGCCGTGAACTCCTTGGAGCCCGAGGAAAGAGCCTAGTGAAGCCACGAGGCTCACAATCGTGCAACCCTTCCAACCCTTCTCGCATCGCATAACACACCCCTGAATCAAGGTGACTCTGTCGAGCCATGAACGAACGCTTGACCTGCTTGCCGCGGGAGCGTTCCCGGACTGGCAGGATTCGACTTTTTTTCAAACTCAAGGCCACGCCGCTGCCCCTCACCGGTCTCAGTGAGCAATGCCACCGATCACCGCAACTCATGCCATCAGGCAGTTTGCGGCGAGCGACGACAAAACTCGCAAGGACGGATCGGGAAAAGGTTCGGAGCGGACTCGAAGTCTTTCGTGATGGGAACCAAATCTCGGAACCTGGAGATGCTGACCTACCGATCGCTCGCTCGTTCACACGAGCGAGACGATCGACAGGAAGAGCACGATCGGCATGGCGCAGAACAGAACGTCGACATGCGTCAACGCCGATCCCCGCCGGGCGATCTCTCCAGCCCGGTACGACGGTTTCATTGGCAGACTCCTGCTGAAAGTGGGACGGACCTCCTGGCTGGGAAACTGAGCTGGCCCGGCATCTTCGGCGGACGTCAGTCCAGGCCGAGGCTGCGGGTTCGTTCATCCGCCCCTTGTGGAGGGGTGGAGCGAATCGCACCAGTGCTTTTCGCCACAAGAAACCATTGCACATTCCGTGCCAAACGTGCCGGCGGCTTCGTGGAAAGCCCTGGAAAAAACAGAAATGCCTATAAAACAAGGCTTTTTCACTTGTCGCGGGGGGGCTTTGGCCGGTTGGCCGGTTGGTCGGTTTATGCCGACACTGGAGCGATTCGCTCCAGCGCGCTGGTCGCTAGCGACCAGGGGTGGAGCGAATCGCTCCACCCCCTCCCCCCTTGCGGGTTGCTTCAGTTTCCGCCTCAACCGGTCCCTCGGGCGTCACCTGCCCTCGGGAGGAAGGCTCAGGCACCGTGCAGCGCCTGGCGGACCAGGTCGGGGCTGACCCCATCCACCAGATCGACGTGGCCGACCCGGTCGGGAAGCACAAACCGCAGCCTGCCTTCCAGAGACTTCTTGTCGCGAGCCATGATCGCTACGAGCTGATCATCGGCGAGACCGGCCGATTCGGGCGGGGCGATCGGCAGCCCGAGTCGGAGAAGGAGCGAGTCTTGTCGGCCGACGAGTTCCGGGGAAACCCGCCCCAGCAGCCGGGCCAGCCGGGCCGCCCGGGCCATTCCGATCGCGACAGCCTCACCGTGGAGCAGGCTGCCGTACCCGGCCGCGGTTTCGTACGCGTGGCCGAACGTATGGCCGTAATTGAGGGCCGCCCGCAGTCCGGAGGTCTCCCGTTCGTCCCGTTCGACCACCTCGGCCTTGAGGGAGGCCGACCGGTGGACCGCGTGGGCGACCGCCGCGGGTTCGCGGGCGAGAATCCCCTCCACATGGGCCTCCAGCCAGCCGAAAAACTCGGCGTCGAGAATCATTCCATATTTCACGACCTCGGCGAGGCCGCTGGTAAATTCCCGAGGTGGCAGCGTGGCGAGGGTGTCGATGTCGGCGATCACGCCCCGCGGCTGCCAGAAGGCTCCGACCAGGTTTTTCCCGCCCGGCAGATTGATTCCCGTCTTGCCGCCGATCGCGCTATCCACCTGGGCGACCAGCGTCGTCGCAACCTGCCAGACGGGGAGCCCCCGGGCGAACGAGGCCGCAGCGAACCCGGCCAGGTCGCCGATGACGCCCCCGCCCACCGCGACCACGTGCGTCTTGCGGTCGAGGGCGAGGTGAGCCATCTCGTCCCAGAGCCGGCCGAGCATGGCCAGCGATTTCGAGGCCTCGCCGCAGGCCACGGGAAAGACCGTGTGGTCGATTTCCGCCCGCGTCAGCGAATCGGCCACCCTGGCCGCATGGGTCCCGGCGACCGCCGCATCGGCAACGACGAAAGCCCGGCGAGCCCCGGACTGGCGGAGCCGGTCGCCAACTCCGGTGAGCAGGCCATTTCCGCAGACGATGTCGTAGGAACGGTCGGTTGGATCGCCCGGCAGGTGAAGGCGGATCGTGGTCACGCTCAGGACGCGCTCACCCGGTCGAGGTCCGCCCGCGTGACCGTAATCACCCGAGCAAACCCTGTGTGCTGTCGCACGTAGTCGAGATCGGCGGCCTCGGCCGGCGAGGCATGAAGCCGCTCCTCGGCCCGGGCCCGATCGGCTGCAGACCAGTCCTCACACTCGGCCGGCCAGATCGTGTGCCGCTCCACCACCAACGCTTCCCGATACGGATCGAACGCGTTTGCCACGCCGGAAAACTCCCTACAAGGCTGCCACACCTGTGCCACACTATAGTGCTCCAGGAACAGTGATCCAAGAACGCGATCTCCACGCCTGCCGGTCGGCCCTGGTGCCTCCCCCGACCACGCCCGCCAGGCCTCCCCGAGTCACGGCATGCCGCCGATGCCCAACGCCCAAGCTTTCCCCGCGGCGAGCCCGTCCAAGGATGTCCCACCCTGGGGCACCGGGGTCGGGTTGGTGCTCGGCCTCGTGCTGCTTGCCGTAGGGCTTGCCGTCTTCGCTGTGTGGTTCCAGTGGGGCCAGACCCGCCGGTGCCTCCAATTCTTCGGGCCGGCCGCCGCTCGGAGGATCCAGACGGCCGAACGCGTAGAACTCTGGCTGCTGACTGCCAAAGGCGAGACCATCTGCGTGCGGGAAAAGCTGGACGTGTCGCGGGCCCCGGGGCTCGTCCACCTGCGACGCGGGCTGATCGAAGACGTCAATTACACCTGGATCGCCCCGGGGTCGGTGGTTCCGGCACCCGGGCTCGAGTCAGGTGGCAGCCGGCTCCCAGCCGCGGCCTGGGATCTGGCGATCGCCTTCCTGTCAGGCCCGCCCGCTGCGGCCGATCAACCGCCGGGAGCCGCATCGGCGGAACCACCCGCCATGACCGTCCTCGCGTTCGATCTGGACGGCCGCGGGGCCATGACCGTCGTGGGTCAGCCGGGCCGGGTCGGCCTGGGCCGCCTCACCACTGGCCTGAGAACCTGGGTGGATGACGCGAAACAGCGTGGGGTTGCGGCAGGCAAAACCGGGCTTTGACCGGACCGGGCCATCTCCCTATCCTCCCCGCCCGCCGGGCTGCAGCGAAGGCCGGACGGCCGTGCCAGTCGTCATCCCAGCTGCATGCATCGTGCGTCCCTGCCTCCTGCGTCCCCGCTGAGAGAGTCCGCCATGCGGTCCATCGCCGTCGCAAATCAAAAAGGTGGGGTCGGCAAGACGACCACGTCGGTCAATCTCGCCGTCGCCCTCGCGCGGGCCGGCCGCAACGTCTGTCTGATCGATCTCGATCCACAGGCCCACGCCACGCTCCACGTGGGCGTCACTCCGGGTGAAGCGCCGGCCTCCGCCTTCGATGTGCTGGCAGCCGATCGATCGTTGGCCGAGGCCACCGTTCAGGTTTCCGAAACGCTCACCGTCGTGCCTTCCCACATCGATCTCTCGGCGGTCGAGATGGCGTTGGCCGGTCGACCGGGCCGCGAGACGATTCTCCGGGACCGGATGGCGTCGGACCCTCGGTTCGGAGTGTGGCCGGCCGATGGAGCAGGGGGCGGTGGCGGCCAGGTTGGCGGATCGCGCGAGGGGCGATTCGACTACGTGGTGATCGATTGCCCGCCGTCCCTCGGCCTCCTGTCGCTCAATGCCATGTCGGCGGCCGGTGAAGTGCTGCTGCCACTGCAGCCCCATTTTCTCGCCCTCCACGGCCTGAGCAAACTGCTCGAGACCATCGAACTCGTGTCGGAGCATGTGAACCCACGGCTGCGGTTGCTCGGCGTGGTGCTCTGTCTTTATGAGGCCGGCACCCGCCTGGCGGTCGAGATTGCACGGGACGTCGAGTCATTTTTTGCCGGAGCAGGGGAGGCGCACCCCGCCTGGCGGGATGGGAAGCTCTTCGCAACCCGAATCCGGCGGAACATCCGGCTCGCCGAGGCCCCCAGCTTCGGGCAGTCGATCTTCGATTACGCGGCCACGTCGCACGGAGCCGAGGACTACGCGGCCCTCGCCGCCGAGGTTGACGCGGCCAGGCTGGCAGCCGGACACGACAGGCTCGTGGCGTGAAGAGCTGCCACTTCCGGGCCGGAGGTTCAGCCGCCGGCCGGCTCGGTCGGGCATTCAGCCGCATACAGTTCCGGCAGCCACCAATACCGGGACTCGCAGGGGTCCACCCCGGTCAGGATGCCGGTGCGGTCAAAGTCTTCTGCCGAGACAAAGGCATCGAGCGGTGCCGCGCCGATCGGGAGAATCGCTCCCTTTTCGGTCGACTGAACCGGGAAAAACGGTCGCGGCGGCTGGAGCGGATTTGTCCGCAGCATGATGCAGGGCCTGTCGAAATGCCGAATCTCACCCGCGGGGTGAGCGAGCCCCGAGGTGTGGGGTCGCAGTCTGTAGTCGGACGGCCGGCGGGCGAAGCCCAGTTTTCGAAGGTCCGGCCCGGACAACCGGTATCCGTTCGCGGCCGTCCGCTGGATTGCAGCCACTCCAGGTTCAAGAGTTTCGCTCCGATAAATGAGGCAAGCAAGGGTTTTCGGCAAAAATGAGTCGTCCTTGCCGGCTCGGCGGCGACGCGTGCTGTTCCGCCGGGAAATGTGGACGAGACGGTAGGATTCCTGAGGGGTTGCCCCGGGACCGGGAATCGAAGATCGGTGCTGCGAGGAAGAATCGTGGTTGAACAGCCGGAATCGTCCGACTGCCGAATCGGAAGGGCCGCGAGCGCCACGGTTGGGCCGATGATCGTGGTCGCTGCTGCTGTCTTGGCTGCGGTCGTTGCCACGGGCGGTCGCCAGGCTGCCGCAGCTCCAGGAGCTGGCTATCGAACCCTTGCGCCCGGTGCCCTGACGGTCGTGCCGGCGGATCGCTCGGCCGACGACCCGATCCAGCGGGGGCCGCTCGTGGAGGTGCACGAGGGGCAGAAGGCCCTGGCTTGGACCCCCCTACGGTCCGCGGCGAACAGCACGTTCGTCGAGCGAGCCGCCCAGCTCGAATACCCGCGGGACGTCTGGTGCCTGGAGTTCGCGTTCAAGCCGCCGCGGCGGCTCGAGGTCGACATTCCAGAAGATGGCTTGCGGATGCGGCGGGAAACCATCTGGTACCTCGTCTACCGGGTGAAGAACGTCGGTGGCCGCCGCGTGGTGCAGGACACGGACGACGCTGGCAAGCCCGATCCTGCGAGCCGCCGGGAAGAGACCTATCAGCAATCGATTCGCTTTCTTCCCCACCTCGTGCTGGAGAGCCGGGAGGGGCTCGGGTCGGCTGAAGGCCTGACGAGTTACCGTGGGTATCTCGACCGCGTGGTCCCTTCTGCCATGGATGCGATTCGTCGTCGGGAAGATCCGGCTCGCCCGCTGCTCGACAGCGCGGCGATGTCGGCGACGCCGCTCGAGCCGGGCGAGGAGCGATGGGGCGTGGCGATCTGGGAAGCGGTCGACCCGCGGATCGACTCCTTCAGCATCTACGTCCGCGGCCTGACCAACGCGATCCGGTGGCGAAAGAAGCCCGGGGCGGAACTTGACCCTGAGGATCCGCCGGGCGGTCACGTGGAGCAGGTTCTGGAGAGCCTGCGGCTCGATTTCTGGCGGCCAGGCGACGATCGCGACGGGGGCCGGATCCAGATCGGCTTCCGGGGAATGTTCGAGCGAATGACCCTTGGCGGGCGAATCCTCTCGGCGCTCAACTGGCCCGCCTACGCCTCGGCGCGGCCCACTGTGGGCTTGCGCCGACTCGGCTTGGACTGGCATGACAATGGGCTCAAGGAGCCGTCCGGCGAGGGGCCGTTTCCAAGCTATCTGCCCCTCGTCAGGGTGCTGCAGAAACTCGCGGAAATGAAGGAGCCTACCGCTCGCAGCGAGGCCGCCCGGGAGCTCTTCGGCGACCTCGGAGTGGAGTCGTTGGAGCAGTTGGCGAAGGCCGCGGCGGGCCCCGTCGATCCGGTAGCCGATGCGACCCGCCGGGCGGCCCTCGAAGCGATGCAACTCTCGCCGGAGGCAGTCCAAGCCCGGCCGCTCGAGTCGCTCGCCACGATTTCCCGGTTCCTCGAAGAATCCCCCGACGAGGAGAGCCGCCGGTTGCGGGCTGGAGCGATCTTCGGGCCGGTGGCGGCTCGACTCGACTGGCTGGCCCGGGCCGTGATCACGGCCCGCACCCTGGCGACGCTCGAGGCATCCCCGGCGGATCCCGCGGCCATCGCCAAACTCGACGCCCGAGCGGCATTTGAAGCCGTTGCGGCCGTGGTCATGGCAGCCCCTAAGGACGAGCGGGAGGGGCTGCTCCTCGGCCTGTTTGGGCCCCAGGGACCAAACCTTTTCCATGAAGCCATGGCGGTCCACGAAGGGGTCGACCACTCCTGGGTATTCCGGTACGAACGGCCGGCGGGAGGCTGGTAGCGTCGCCGGCATTCGGCGTGTAGACTTTGGGCTTCGATCGTCGGTCGGGATTTCCCCCGCCCCGACTTTCCTGGCCGGTTCTGAGCCCAGTGGCGGGCTGAGTTCCGTCCAATCCGCGCACGCTCGATGAGGTAGGGGCAGTCAGATGGCACACAAAAAAGGCCAGGGTTCAAGCCGCAACGGTCGCGACTCCAACGCTCAGCGGCGGGGCGTCAAGAAATTTGGTGGGCAGGCCGTGCGGGCCGGCAACATCCTGGTCCGGCAGGTCGGCACCAGGTTTCACCCCGGCTCCAACGTCGGCATGGGCTCGGACTATACGCTTTTCGCCCTCTCCGACGGATTTGTGATGTTCGACCGGGAAGGTCGCCGGGTCAACGTGGTGGCCGAGGCATCGGCCTGAGTAGCCTGGCCATCGCGGCCGCGGAAGGTCCGACGTGTTCGTCGATCGCGTTCAGATCGAAGTGGCGGCGGGCAACGGCGGGCGCGGCATCTGTAGCTTTCGGCGGGAGAAGTACGTTCCGCTCGGAGGTCCGGACGGCGGCGACGGCGGCGACGGCGGCAGCGTGATTCTGCGGGCTCAGGCGGGGGTGGATTCGCTCTCGGCCCTCGCCCATCGGAAGCAGTGGCGGGCAGAGCATGGCGTTGCCGGCGGGCCAGCGAACTGCCAGGGCGCCCGCGGGGCCGATCTCACGCTGCTCGTGCCCCCCGGCACGATCGTGACCGACGAGGCGACCGGACTCGTCCTCAAGGACCTGGCGCAGGCCGGTACCGAGATCGTGGCGGCGAAGGGCGGGGCCGGCGGCTGGGGCAACATGCACTACAAGTCGTCGATCAATCGGGCCCCCCGCGAGACCACGCCAGGGGTCAAGGGCGAGTGTCGCCGGCTAGTGCTGGAACTCAAGGTGATTGCCGACGTCGGCCTGGTCGGCAAGCCGAATGCCGGCAAGAGCACGCTGCTCTCCCGGCTCTCGCGGGCGCGGCCCGAAATCGCCAACTACGCCTTCACCACGAAGTCGCCGATTCTGGGCATCGTGGCGATCGACCGCGACCACAGCTTTGTTTTGGCCGACCTGCCCGGGCTGATCGAAGGGGCTCACGCCGGCGTGGGGCTGGGCCATGAGTTTCTGCGGCATGTGGAGCGGGCCGGCATCCTCGTGCACGTGGTCGAGCCAACGCCGATGGACGGCACCGATCCCCTGGCGAATTATCGAACCATCCGCGAAGAACTCGTCCTCTACGATCCAACTCTTGGAAACCGGCCCGAGATCCTGGTGGTCAGCAAGGCGGAATTGCCCGAGGCTGCCGCCGTGCGGGAGGCCCTCGCCGCGGAAACGGGCCGGCCGGTGCTGGCGATCAGCGCTGTGACGGGTGTTGGGCTCGAGGCATTGGTGCGAGCCGTGGCCCAGGAACTCGAACGACGGGGCAGTCCGTCATGACGGCGGAGGCGGGAGGCTCCCCTGGTGGTCGGCCTGACATTTCCGCCGGCGGGACACTCCTGCTGGCCGATGTGGGCAACTCGCGGATCAAGCTCGCACGGCTCGCCGAGCCGTGCGCGGCTGGCGGGGCGGCCTTGCCAGCGATCAGCCATCGGCAGGACCTCGACAGCCAGACGTTTCGGCCGGAAAACCTAGAGCGGTGGCTGCTTGCAGCGGCGCCGGGGCCGATCGTGATCCTCGTGGCGAGCGTCCACGATTCGGCGGCCTCGCGACTCGAGGCGGCCGTCGCCGAAATCTCGGCCACGCGGCATCGCTCGATTCGGCAGCGGCGGGTTGGGCACACCGACCTCCCGCTCGAGGTGCGGCTGCCCGAGCCGCATCGGGTGGGCATCGACCGACTGGCCGGGGCCGCCGCCTGCCGACTCGTGGTTCCCGCCGGCAAGGCATGCGTGCTCGTGGACTGCGGCACCGCCGCGACCGTCGATCTCATCTCGGCCGATGGCGGCTTCCTGGGAGGAGCGATCGTGCCCGGGCCGGCGCTCATGGCCCGGGCCCTGGCTGCCGGCACGAGCCGGCTGGCCACGGCCGCGGCGCCTGACGGGTCGCGGCTGCCCACGATGCCCGGCCGCTCGACCGCCGAGGCGATCGCGCTGGGCATTGGGCTGGGCATCCAGGGGGCGATCGCCCGGTTGGAGGCCGAGGCCCGGGCTGCCTTGGGGCCGGGGGCGGTCACCGTGCTGACCGGAGGCGGGCGGGCCGCCGTTCGCGAAACACTCCCCGATGCGATCGAGGTTCCCGATCTCGTGCTCGCAGGGATCGCGTTGGCGGCCGCCAGGGCCTGCAGTCGTTGAGGGCGAAAATCTCCACGCCCGAGTCTGCGGATGCGGGGAACCGTGCGTTCGGTCGGGCGGCGGCAGACTCGTTCCCAGGTCTGCTAGACTCCGAGCCTTCCAGTCTGATTTCGGGGCTGGTTTTCCGGAGCATGTTGTCCCCCGTGAGCAAATCCCGACCGGCATCGTCGCCCCGTGGGGCCGGCCCCGATGCCGCCCTGCTATTGGCCCATGCGGCAGCGCGTGTGGCCGAAGAGACCCGCGGAGTGGATATCCGGGTGCTCGACCTCCGCGAACTCACGCCCGTGGTCGATTATTTCGTGATCGCCACCGGCTCGAGTCGTCGGCAGATGCACGCGATGGCCGACGAGATCGAGAAGGCGGTGAAGGCCGAACTTCACGACCGTAAGCGGGGAGGCGAGGGCTACGAAGAAGGCCGCTGGATCGTGCTCGACTACGGCAACGTGATGGTGCACCTGTTTGATCCCGAGGCGCGGGGCTATTGGGATCTCGAAGGACTCTGGAGCGATGCCCCGCGGGTTCCCCTGCCGGGAGCCGAGGCCGCGGCACGATGAGCGACGATCAGGTCCAGGGATTCGCTGGTGGCGGCGATGCCGGTGTGGGGGCGCCGAATTTCAGGGCCTCGGCTCGCCGGATGTTCCGGGACGCCCTGGCGGCCCTCGAGGCCGCCGGTTTTGTGACCATCGGCCCTGGCGAGATGGCCGGCCTGCTCGATCAGGTTCGGGAGACCGCCGATCCAAAATTCGGCGACTATTCGGGCACGATGGCGATGGCCCTGGCCAAACGGGCCGGCAAGAAGCCGCGGGAGGTGGCTGCGGCCATCATCGAGCGGCTTGCGGCCGTACCCGGCTATGCCGACTGCTTCGATCCGCCGGGGGAGCCGGTGGGGCCGGGCTTCATCAATCTCCGCGTGAACGACGGCGCGCTCGCCCGAGCCCTGGGACGGGCCGTGGGCGAGGCAAGGCTCGGGGTGCCCCCGGTGGAGCGGCCGCTCACGGTCGTGGTCGACTTCTCCTCCCCGAACGTCGCCAAGCCGATGCACGTGGGCCATATCCGGTCCACCGTGATCGGCGACGCGTTGGCCCGAATTCTCCGGTTTCGCGGCCACAAGGTGATCACCGACAACCATCTCGGGGATTGGGGCACCCAGTTCGGGATGATTCTCTGGGGCTGGAAACACTGCCGCGACGATGCAGCCTTCGCGGCCGATCCGACCGCCGAACTCGGTCGGCTCTACCGGCTCGTGCGGAAGGTGGCCGATGCCAAGCCGGCCGAGTTGGCCGCCGATCCGGTGGCCGCTTCCCTGGCGGCGGCCCACCCTGATGCCGCCCGCGAGGTGCTCGCGGAAACGGCCAGGCTCCACGAGGGCGACCCCGAGAACCGGTCCCTGTGGGAGCGGTTCATGCCGATCTGCCGCGGCGAGATCGACCGGATTTACGGCCGGCTGCATGTCGCCTTCGACCACACGCTGGGCGAGAGCTTCTTTCAGCCGCTGCTGGCAGCCACCGTGGACGACCTACTGGCCAAGGGGCTGGCCCGGGAGAGCCGCGGGGCGATCGGCGTCTTCCTGCGGGGCGACGACGCTCCGCCGCTGTTGATTCGCAAGGCCGACGGCGCGTTTCTCTACGCCACCACCGACCTGGCGACGATCCGCTGGCGGCTGGAGCATTGGCGGCCCGATCGGATTCTGTACGTCGTGGACCATCGCCAGAGCGAGCACTTCGAGCAGGTGTTCGAGACGGCCCGCCGCTGGGGCCTTCCCGGCCTCGACGAGGTCGAGTTGGCCCACGTAGGCTTCGGCACTGTGCTCGGCGAGGATGGCCGGCCGTTCAAGACCCGCGCCGGCGATACCGTGGGGCTGGAGTCGCTCCTCGATGAGGGCGTTGAGCGGGCGGCGGCCGTCGTGGCGGAGGCCGATCGAACCGGGCTCGACGAGGCGGCCCGTCGGCACGTGGCCGAGACGGTCGGGATCGGGGCGATCAAGTACGCCGACCTGTCCCAGAACCGGACCACCGACTACGTCTTCAGCTTCGACAAGATGCTGCAGCTCACCGGGAACACCGCCGCCTACATGCAGTATGCCGTGGCCAGGGTCGAGGGGATCTTCACCAAGGGAGAGGTTGACCGGGAAGCTCTCCGCCGGGGCTGCCACGGCGTGCTCCTGGCAGACCCGAAAGAGCGGGCACTCGCCCTCGAATTGCTCCGCTTCGGTGAGGCCCTGGAGGACGTCGAGGCCGACTCGCGGCCCAACGTGCTGACGGCCTGGCTCTACGACCTCGCCGGCAGTTATTCGACCTTCTACGACTCGCTCTCCGTGCTCAAGGCCGAGGGTCCGGAGCGGGAGAGCCGGCTGGCGCTCTGCGATCTCACCGGCCGCATCCTGCGGCAGGGACTCGACCTTCTCGGTATCGGCACGGTGGAGCGGATGTGATGGCACGCACCCTGGAACAGATTCGCAATATCGGCATCATCGCCCACATCGACGCGGGGAAGACCACGCTCACGGAACGGATGCTGTTTTTCACCAAGACCAGCCATCGGCTCGGCGAGGTGGACCGGGGCACCACGATCACCGACTTCGACCCAGAGGAACAGGAGCGGGGCATCACGATCTACTCCGCCGCCGTCTCGTTCCGCTGGCAGGATGTGTCGGTCAACCTGATCGACACGCCCGGCCACGTGGACTTCACGGCCGAGGTCGAACGCAGCCTTCGGGTGCTTGACGGGGCGGTGGTGGTCTTCAGCGGCCGCGAGGGCGTGGAAGCCCAGAGCGAGACCGTCTGGCGGCAGGCCGACAACTACGGCGTGCCGCGGCTGGCGCTCGTCAACAAACTCGACCGCGAGGGGGCCGACTTCTTCGGCACCGTCAAGCAGATCGAGCAGCGGCTTGGCGCCCGGCCGCTCCTGCTCCAGGTGCCGCTTGGCATGGGGCCGCCGCACGTCCAAGACCCATTTCGCGGCCTGGTCGATCTCGTCACGATGGAACTGCTCACGTTTCCCCCCAAGGAGGAGGCGCTCGCTGCGGGCGGCGCGGGGCTGGAGGTGCGGCGGGAGCCGATTCCCCCGGAGGTGGCCGAACTCGCGGCCGAGTGGCGGGAGCAACTCGTCTCGACCCTGTTCGACTTCTCCGACGAGGTGGCGGAACTCGCCCTGGCCGAGGCGACGCTCCCGCCGGAGCTCATGCGCAAGGTGATCCGGCAGGCCACCATCGCCCGGCTCGTGGTGCCCGTGCTGTGCGGCTCCGCCCTCGATTGCATCGGCGTGCAGCCGGTGCTCGATGCCGTGGCCTGGTATCTGCCGAGCCCGGCCGATGTGCCACCGGTCGAAGGGCTCGATCCCTCCAAGAAGAACCCGGTCACGGTCAGCCGTCCGCCCGATCCCCAGGCGCCATTCTGCGGCCTGGTGTTCAAGATTCTGGCCGAGAAACACGGTGACCTGGCCTTCGTCCGGGTCTATTCCGGCACCCTCAAGGCGGGCAGCCGGGCCTGGAATCCGCTGCGGCAGAAGAAGGAAAACATCGCCCAGCTCTGGCATGTGCAGGCCGACCGGCGGGAGCAGGTGGCGGAGGCCCAGGCGGGCGACATCGTGGGGGTGATCGGCCCGCGGGCCAGTATCACGGGCGACACCCTCTGCGACGCGGCCGCGCCGATCGTGCTCGAGACGATCAAGTTTCCCGAAACGGTCATCTCGATGGCGATCGAGCCCGAGACGAGCCTCGAGCGGAAGAAGCTCGCCGACGTGCTCGAGATGATGAAGCGGCAGGATCCGACGTTTCGGGCCGTGGAGAGCGAGGAGACCGGCCAGACGCTGATTTCCGGGATGGGCGAACTCCACCTCGAGGTGATTCGTCACCGGCTGCAGCGGGATTTCAATCTCAAGTGCCGGGTGCACAAGCCGCGGGTGAGCTACAAGGAAACCCTCGGTCGGGCCGTGACCGTCAGTGGCGAGTCGAACCGGCAAGTGGCGGGGCAGACGCTCGTGGCCACGGTGACCCTCCGTGGGGAGCCGACGGGCGAGCAGGCGCCGGTCACGGTGGAACAAGGCTGGTTTCCTGAGTCGGACGCGTTGGCGGCGATCGCCGCCACGATGACCGAGGCGGTCCGGGAGTCTGCCGAGCGCGGGGGGCTGAAGGGCTGCCCGCTCTGGGGTGTGCGGATCGTGGTGCTCGCAAGCCCCATCCCCGAGCCCCCCCCGGGCGAGGTCGCAATCCGGATCGCCGCCGCGGATGCGATCGAGAACCTCCTCCAGGAGGCCTCGACCGTGCTGCTCGAGCCGGTGATGAAGGTCGAGGTGACCGTGCCCGAAGAGCACCTCGGCGACGTGATCAACGACCTCCAGCAGCGGCGGGCGATCATCACCGCGACCGAAATCCGGGGCGGGGCGACGGTGCTGACGTCGGAGGCCCCGCTGGCAAGCATGTTTGGCTATTCGGCCGCCGTCCGGAGCGTAAGCCAGGGCCGGGCCAGCTTTACGATGGCCCCGCTCAAGTATGGGCCGGCTCCCGCCGAAATGGCCGACGCGTTCATGTGAGCCAGGGACTTCTCGACAACACGCCGGCTCGGGGGCGGCAAAAGTCGCGTCGCGGGCGAGGATACGCCCCCATGCTCC
>CAYVNX010000041.1:0-13505 GCA_964453165.1 uncultured Candidatus Kuenenia sp.
TTCGGGTTTCACCGAAGCAATGAAATTCACCGTTTTTGTGTTCCTTGAAACCATGAAAGGTATCGACTTCGCGGCCTTGGGCCAGCATGGGGAGGGGCTGAAACCCTGGGTTTCATTGCTTTTTCACCGCTCATGAAAATCCCACAAACAACGGCACCGAAATCGCTCTCTACACGGGACGGTTGTTGAGTTCTCCGCGTTCGTTCGAGCCTGTTCCCGCCCTGCCCCTTCGAGGAGTCCTGCCGTGTTCACTCTGCCCCGGTTTTCTTCCCCCCTTCCTCTCGCCGCCCTGCTCGCAGGCATTTTCGTCTCCGCCCGAGTCGAGGCCCAGACATCGCTCGCCTCGGCCGACTTCTCGACCTACATCGATGGTGCTCTGGTCGGCCAAAACGGCTGGCAGCAATACAACACACAAACGACCGCTCCGCTTACCGTGGCCTCCGGGAAAGTGGCTTGGGCCGGTGGCGCCACGGTCAACAATCAAGACGCGTTGCTGGGCTTTCCGGCTCAGGTGACGCAGCCGTCGAGTGGCACCACCGTGCTCAACTGGGACACGACCCTGAGCGTCACGGCGCCGTCGGCGTCGAACCCGTCCTATTTCGCCGCCCTCAACACGCTCACCGACGGCACGACCTCGGGCAATTTCCAAAACGCCCGGATCGTCGCCTTGGCCCAGGGCACGGGCTACGTATTCGGGGCCCGAGTCAACGGCCAGAGCGGCTATCCCTTCGCCTACGGCACGACGGAACTCACGATCGGCCAGGAGTATGCCCTGCGAGCCGAGATCAACATGGTCGCCGGCAACGCCAACGATTTTATGAACCTCTACGTCGGCCCCGACTTCAACAACCTCAGCCTGTACGCAACCGCCGGCTACACGACGGGGACGGTCACCGATCCGGTCTTCGGCGCAATTCTGATCTCGCAATTCGGCTCTGTCTCGACAATCGAGGCCGGTGTCTCGATCGGCAGCACGAGCGTGACCCAAGCGGTCCCCGAACCCGCCGCGATCGGCCTCGTGGCCGTTGGCTTCGGCCTGGTGGCCGCCGCCCGCCGACGACGCGGCTGATCGAGGAACGGGTATCTGCCCGTCGTAACGGCCAACCCGTTGGCTGCCATGGTTTCGCCCCGGCCGGGTCGCCCCTCCCGGCCGGGGGTTTCTTTTGGGCCCTTCTCTTGTGGGCCTTCCTGGTTCGAGGCCATATCGCGTTCGCGGCCTGATCAAGGCGGCGAATGCGGATCCGATTCCAACGGGCGTAGCGATAAGGTGGGTGGTCTCGCGGCACGCCCTTCGACCGAACTCAACCCCCTTAGACCCATGAATTCAAGGGTCACAGGCGGGCGGGCAGCGACCCGAGCAACGCTCAACGCCCCCCACCGGCGGGCGGCATAGCACGAGGAATCAGAAAAAAACTGAAAAAAACCGGTAGACAAATCGTTTCGGCGGGGGAAAATCAGATCCTCGTCTGGGTTTTTCACTGATCTTGGGAATCAAGCGATTCCTGGGGCAGGTTTCGCGGCAGTCCTCGCCCTGAGGCTCATCATGGACGCGAGAGTCGGTGAACGCGGAGAAGCGGTTTCGCACATGGCTACCAACGACGGCACCGCCACCGTCCCCGTGAGTGGACACTCCGCTAGCGCCAGCAATGGCAGCACGCCCTTCGCCAGTCGGATACGGGCGGCTGCCGCCCGTCGCTGGGACCGATTGGTGGGTGAATCAGCTGCCGCGAGATCACTCGAGGCCACGCTCCGACGGGCGGCGATGGTGGAATCGACGGTGCTCATCACCGGCGAGACCGGCTGCGGCAAGGAAGAGATCGCCAGAGCGGTGCACGCCCACGGCCCCCGGGCCGACAAGCCGTTCGTCGCGGTCAACTGCGGCGCGATGGCGGCCACGCTGATCGAGAGCCAACTCTTCGGCCACGAGAAGGGCTCGTTCACCGGCGCCGTCGGCCCCTCTCGCGGCGTGTTCCGCGCGGCGGAGCGGGGCATCGTGTTTCTCGACGAGATCGGCGAAATGCCGCTCGACCTCCAGCCCCGACTGCTCCGCGTGCTCCAACAACGCGAGGTCACGCCCGTCGGCTCGACCGAGTCGTTCCCGGTCGACGTGCAGGTGATCGCCGCCACCAATCGCGACCTCACCGCCGAGATCCGCGAGGGGCGGTTTCGAGAGGATCTCTTTTATCGACTCAACACGATCGAACTTGCAGTGCCGCCGCTGCGCGACCGCGTCTCCGACATCCCGCTCTTCGTCGATCACTTTCGGCGGCACTTCGCCGAGAAGTTCAGCATGGCGGCCTGGGAGCCTGATGCTTCCACGCTCGCCCGCTTTATGCGGTATCGGTGGCCGGGCAACGTGCGGCAGCTCTGCCAGATCGTGGAGCGGGTCTACGCCCTCGGCCAGCCGCCGATGCTGCCCGATGGTGACGACATCCCGGCGCCCGAGTCCCAGGATCTCTCGGCCGAGGCGATCGCCGCGCTGCCGCTCACGATCGACACCCCGCTGCCGATCGTCAACCTCGAAGAGCTGCGGAAGATGGCCGTCCGCCAGGCCTTGGCGATGACCGACGGCCACAAGGGCAAGGCCGCCCAACTACTCGGCGTGCATCTCAACACGATGACCCGCCTCGTCGAGGAGGCGATGCCGGAGGCCAGCCGACGCCGCGTTCGGGCCCCGCGTCGCACGCTGCCCAAGTGACCGCTTAGCGTGGCGCCGCGTCGAATTCCGCGAGGTGTTCGGTGAGGATTCGCTTCATTTCGAGGATCGCCTGCGGGTGATGGTGCACGCGGGTGTGTTTCGCAGGCACGCAGATTTCGCTGCGGGCCCCGGGCGTGTGACCGCTCTCCACTGAGACGACGCAATCGTCGCGGCCGCCGAACAGCGACGGGTGGATGTCGCCGAGGATCGAGTGGGTTGCCACCCAACAGGCGGGCCGCAACTCCTCGAGTGCCTGCAGCGTGGGTGAGGTCGGCTCCAAAAGGTCGATTGTGGTGGGGACCTTGCGGGCATACTCTGGCCGAAACGCTCCGGGATTCTTCCCGACTGCCTCGTCGTGCACGGCCGTGATCTCCGGCGGCTCGCTGACCGCCAGCGAGGCCAGCCGTCCCACGCCGAGTGATGCAAGGATCGAGCCGCGATGCGGCGTGGCGATATAGACCACGCGGCTGACGAACGGCTGTGGCCGAAAGAAGGTGGCCCGCTGCATCAACTCGCGGGTCTGCGGCCGCACCCGAATCTGCTCGAACGGCACCTGGGCGATCGAATACCAGATCGCCGATCCGGAATCGACCACCATCATCTTGGCGTGGAGGCCGCCCATGCTGTGGCCCACGAGCACAATCCGCCTGAGCGCCGGATCGCGGCCTTGTGGATCGAGGCCAGCCACCGCCGCGGCGAGCTGGAGGCGGAGCCGGGCCGAAACGGCCAGGAACGACGCGCCAGTGGGGTAATGCATCAGCCAAGGCTCGAACCGCCGGTGAAACTCCGGCCAGGCCCGCAGTTCGTTGAGCATGTCGAACCAGGTGCCCTCGTCGCTGCCCAGACCGTGGATGAAGACGACGGGAATCCGACCCGGCTGGTGCGGTTCGAGGAATTCGAGTCGGGGCTGGGTATCGCTGCCACCGAAGGGCTGGATGAAGCCGCGAACTCCGGACTTCGGCGTGCCATCGAGCACATCGAGCAGGGGCGCGGTGAGGTCGGCGGCCAGATGGGGCCGGGCGGGCCCGAGCTTCACCGCCGCGATCTCGACCGGATTGGCGAGGTCGAGCACGGCCGCCGCATGGTCACGAGCGGCCGGACCGGCAAACTTCTGGAGCGAGTTCTCGCCGCCTGGCATGTCGAACCGCAGCACGGCCGTGGCGGCCAGCGACTGCCGATCGGCTGCGAACCGCCGCTCGACCGGCGTCACGGCGTCGGGCCTCAGCCGCACGACGACCGGCAGCCCGAACCCGTCGCGAAGCTGGCGGCGGGCGATCCGCTTGTCGTCGAACTGCGCCTGGGGTTCGAGTGACGCGATTGCGTCGGCAGCGACGGGCAGGGCCTTCGGCGCGAGTGGCACGCAGACGAGCCTGCCCGGTGGCCCCACCCAGACACCGCCGCGGCCGATCCGTCCGTGCCGCCGGGCCGACTCCAGGAATCCCGCCAGCGCATCGGCGTAGAGATTGGCCGCCTCATAAAGAAGCTCGGGCGATCCCGGGCAGATCTGAACCGCATTCCAGGCCTCTTGGCAGGCCACGTAGTAGCCGTCCATCGCGTGCCGGTCGCAGTTCCGCAGCATCTCACAGGATGCCCGGAGATGCTCGTCGGCCAGCCGCAGCTGCCGCTGGGCCGCCGGAAGAGGCTCTTCGGCTGGCGCGGGTGGCAGGCTTATCGCCACGGCGCACCGCGGCAGCCACGCGAGTGCGATCGCCATCAACCACAGCGTTTCGCTTCGCCCCGGCCGCACGCTCCCCTCCCCGGCTCGCCGCCGATCGGGAGTATCGGCGGTCGAAGGGCGTCACGACCCGCATGCCAGGAGTGATCGCCAGACTCTGCCTCGCTTGCCCACTTCCCCACACGGCTCCCGCGGAGCGGGCTTGGAAACGGAACGTCCTCACGCCCGTGGCGCGGCGTGCTCCTCGGCGACCATTTCGAGGTCACTCGCCAGGTACTTCACGGTGGCCGACGGGGCGAGGTTGAAATAGACACGCCCGTCGGTCTGCCAGCGGCTGCCGTCGTGGAAGAACTCAGCCGTTGCAGCCCGCACGCGACTGACGGCCTCGACCTCCTCCATGCCGCCCCCCTCGACGGCCTCGAACCGCACCTCGATCGCGACGAGCGCCTTGAGACGCCCGCTGCGGCGGTCGCGGGCGTAGACCACGTCGTCATCGAATTCCACATCGAGCCAGCTGAGGCCGCGGGGCTTGCCGCTGGCAGCCGCCCGCTCGATGAAGCGGGCTTCGAGCGGCTCCCGTTGCCGGTGGAAATCCCGCTGAGCCCGGGCCAGCCATTCCGCCCGCCGCGCCGCATGGATGGGCCGCACCGCCAGCAGGACGGCGAGGACCGCGACGACGGCCACGGCAGCCACGGCAAAGAACAGCACGAGCGTGCTCATGGCCAGGTTTCCCACAGGGCAAACCGCTTCGGGGAAAGCACCCCGCGAACGGCGTCCGTAGTGTACGGTCGGGCCCGAACCAGGCAAAGTGTGAGGAATTCTCCCGGATCCCCGAGGCTCCCGATGCCACCCCTGAAACCACGCGGCCGGTTTGGCGCGCACCAGTCGATCGCCGGCGGCTATGCCAAGGCCGTCGAGCGGGCCGTCGACACCGGCTGCGACTGCCTCCAGGTGTTCACCCGCAACATCAACCAGTGGAAGACAACGCCGATTCCCCCGGCCGACGCCGCGGCCTTTCGGGCCGCCGTCAAACAGGCTGGGCTGACGCTGGTGGTCGCCCACGACTCCTACCTGATCAATCCAGCCTCGGCCGACACAGACCTTCGGGCCAAGTCGATCGCGGGGCTCGTCGAAGAACTCCACAGGGCAGACACCCTCGGTATCCCGTGGGTGGTAGCCCATCCGGGAGCGGCCGGTGACCAGCCCGTGGCCAAGGCGGTGGACCGGGCCGCCCGCGGGATCGCCGAAGCCTTGCGCACGACCGTCGGCCTGCGGGCGGGGATCCTGATCGAGACCACGGCCGGCCAAGGCTCGTGCCTGGGGGCTCGCTTCGAGGAAATCGGCGCGATGCTCGCCGCGATCGACGCCGTGCCGGGACTCAAGCCCAGGGCAGCCGTCTGCCTCGACACCTGCCACGTCTTCGCCGCCGGCTACCCGCTCGCTCCTGCGGCCGCGCTTGACGAAACCCTGCGGCAATTCGACCGGGCGATCGGGCTGCGGCGGCTGAAGCTGATCCACGCCAACGATTCGAAGCGGGAACTCGGCTCCCACGTGGACCGCCACGAAGCGATCGGCCGGGGCAAGATCGGCCGCGAAGCCTTCCGGCTGCTCGTCGCCCACCCCAAGCTCGCCCGCGTGCCCTTCATCCTCGAAACCCCGAAGGAAGGTCCCGACGGCAAGCCCGACCCGAAGCAGGACCGCGTCAACCTCGCCATGCTTCGCCGTCTCGAGCGCGGCACCTGACCGATGTTCCCAACCGAGTTCCATCACGAAAGCCCGGGTTCCAGTTGGCCCGTAGGGGCAGGCATGAAGCCTGCCTGCATGCGGTCCGCTGCGGAGCGGGCACGCCCTCGCATCACGACCCACATGCCGCAGGTCACGAGCCAACGTCATTCCACGAGCAGATTGGCCACCAGCGCCGACCAGCCCGTCTGGTGGGCGGCGCCGCAGCCACGCCCGGTGTCGCCGTCGAAATACTCGTAAAAGAGCACGAGGTTGCGCCAGGCGGCGTCGGCCACATAGCGTGGCTCACCGCCATGGCATGGCCTGCGACCGGTGGCGTCGGGCAGAAAGATGCTCGCCACCCGGCGGCTCAGCTCATTGGCCACTTCGGCCAGCGTGTACCATCGCCCCGAACCAGTCGGGCACTCCATGCGGAGCGTATCGCCGTAATACTCTCCGTAGCGGCGGAGCGACTCGATGAGCATGAAGTTCATCGGCAGCCAGATCGGGCCCCGCCAGTTGGAGTTGCCACCGAACAGGCCGCCGTCGGCTTCGCCCGGCACGTAGGCCACGCGGTGCTCGACGCCGCCGGCCTGGAACACGAACGGCCGCTCCGCGTGGGCCCGCGACAGCGAGCGGATGCCGTAGGGCGAGAGAAACTCGGCCTCGTCGAGCACGCGGCGCAGGATCCGCTCCAGCCGCGGCCGCGACACCGCCGAGAGCAGGTAGCGGTCGCGGGTGCCCGCGGCGGGGAGATCCAGGTGGGCCGTCTGCTCGGGCCGGTTGCGGGCGAACCATTCGACCCGGCGGCGAAAGGCGGGGAGCTTCTCGAGCGAGGCGCGGTTGAAGGTTTCCACGGCGAACAGCGGCACCAGGCCCACCATCGAGCGGCACTTGAGCGGCACCATCCGGCCGTCGAAATGCAGATGGTCGTAGTAGAAGCCGTCCTCCTCGTCCCAGAGCCCGGTGCCGTCGAGCGTGTTGATCGCCGTCACGATCGCCAGATGGTGCTCGAAGAACTTGCGGGCCATGTCCTCGTAGGCGGGGTCGTGGGCCGCGAGCTCCACGGCCATCGCGAGCATCTCGGAGGCGAAGTGGGCCATCCAGGCGGTGCCGTCGGCCTGCTCCAGGTGGCCGGCCACCGGCAGCGGCTTCGAGCGGTCGAAGACGCCGATGTTGTCGAGCCCGAGGAAGCCGCCGGAGAACAGGTGGCGACCGGTGCGGTCGGCCCGGTTGACCCACCAGGTGAAGTTGAGGGCGAGCTTGTGGAACACCCGCGCCAGGAAGAACCGATCGGAGCGGCCGGTCATCTCGTAGACCCGCCGGCAGGCGGCGGCATGCACCGGCGGGTTGACGTCGCCGAAGTTGAACTCATAGGCCGGCAGCTGGCCGTTGGGGTGCTGATACCGCTCGCGGAGGAAGCGGACGAGCTGGTCCTTGGCGAAGTCGGGATCGACCAGGGCGTGGGCGATCATCTGGAAGGCGGTGTCCCAGACGGCGAACCAGGGAAACTCCCAGGTGTCGGGCACGGCGAGGATGTCGCGGGCATGGAGGTGGGGCCAGTCGTGGTTCGGGTGGGTGCGATGCGTGGGAGGCGCCGGCTGGTCGGGGTCGCCCGCCACCCACCGCGGCACGTCGTAGAAATAGAATTGCTGGTTCCACACGAGCCCGGCGGCGGCCTGCCGCACCACCGCCCTGGCCTCGGGGGCGAGGTGGCCCGAGAGTTGGCCGTGAAACGCGTCGGCCTCGGCGATCCGCCGGCTGAAGACGGCGTCGAAGCCGCGGCCGAAGGGCCGGGCGATCGCCGGCCGGTCGGGACCGTCGGCGCGGAGCCGGAGCGCCACGACGGCCTGACCGCCCGGGGCGAGGTCGAGCTTGTGGACCGCAGCAGCCTTCGTGCCAGTGTGGGCCATGTTGACGGCATCGCGATCGCCGCCGATCAGCCAATCGTGAAAGGCATCTTTCACATGAGGCGTGCGGTTGGCCGCGTTGAACAGCCGGACTGCGTTGGTCTCGTTGTCAGTGAAAATCCACTCGGAAGCGTCTCGGGCATCGAGGCGGTAGCGTCCGAGTGTGGAGTGCTCAGCCACCACGCCGGCCCCGGCGGCGGTGATCCGCGGCTCGCCCCAGGCTGCCTCCTCGCCCGCTCCCCACGCCCAGGTATTGCGAAACCAGAGTGTCGGCAGGAGCCAGAGCGTGGCCGGCTCGGGGCCGGCGTTGGCGGCCGTGATCCGGATGGCGATGTCGGTGGGCGAGGCCTTCGCGTACTCGACACGGACGTCGAAGTATCGATTGCCCTCCAGCACGCCCGTGTCGAGGAGTTCATACTCGAGGTCGGCATACCCCCGGCGGGCGTTGCCGGCGACGAGGTCTGCGTAGGGAAAAGCCTGCTGCGGGTAGCGGTAGAGCGCCGCGAGGTAGCTCGCCGTCGGCGTCGCGTCGAGGTAGTAGTAGAGTTCCTTGACGTCCTCCCCATGGTTGCCCTCCGGGTTTGCCAGCCCAAACAGCCGCTCCTTGAGGATCGGATCGCGGCCGTTCCAGACCGCGAGAGCGAAGGCCAGTCGGCACTGGTGGTCGGCGATGCCGAGCAGGCCGTCTTCGCCCCAGCGGTAGGCCCGGCTGCGGGCGTGGTCGTGGGGAAACGACCGCCACACGTCGCCGGCGGCCGAGTAATCCTCGCGCACCGTGCCCCATTGCCGCTCGGCGAGATACGGGCCCCAGAGCTTCCAGGGCCGGGGCGGGTGGCGAGAGGCTGCCAGCCGCCGGAGTTCGGCCGAAGCAGCCTTGGGAGGGGGGGCTGGTGTGGTCAACCGTGGTGGGTCGCGCGGAGGCTCGAGGGAACGCGGCCAAGCGGCCTGGCAAATTGTACTCGGAGCACCGAACGGAAAGGGTTGCCTCACCGCCTCCCGTGAGCGAGGGCACAGAGAGCCGCGCGTGCGCGGTGCTCGACGACCGGCGGAAACTCTCCAGGCCGATCCCGCCGTCGCTCCTCCATCAGTTGGCGGAGGCTCCGACCAGGCTGCCGTCGAGCCAGATCCGCACCTCTCGCAACTTTGCAAAAGCGGTGGATTCCGGCGAAATCGCATTGCAAGCCACCAGCGGGATCGCTGCCAGCCCGGCTCGGCGGAGCAACTTGGCCCGCTCGTCGGCACGGACGATGTCGTCGATGTCGCCCGTCCAGGAAACCTCGACCACGAGGTGGGTCTGCTCGCCATCCACAAGGCCCGACGCGATCACGTCGGCTCGCAGCACGTCGTCGACCTCGCGGTCGGAGAGGTGCGGCTCGATCTGGTCGAGCAGCCGATCGTTGGGCACGACCTTGCCGCGGCGGAGGAAGCGACCCAGGTAGGCCGTGAGCCGGTCGCGAAACTGAAGCTCGAACGTCCGGCCCACGACGTCATCGGTGCGAATCGTGAGCCGCTGGAGAGCGGTGGCCATCCCAATCTGCGCCTCAGTGAGCTTGACGACCGTGGCGTCGAGGTGAGCGATGCTGGCCTCCGTGCGAGCCTGGGCCTCGAAGAGCTGCCTCTGCCCGACGACCAAATCCGCCACGGTCGCCTCGGTACGCGTCTGAGCCTCGAAGAGCTTCTTCTGCCCGACGACAAGATCTGCCACGGTCCCCTCGGTACGAGCCTGAGCCTCGGCCAGCCCACTCAGGCCGCTGTCGAGCCGCGACACGTCGGCGTCGATCGAGTCCTGCAGGATCCGAAAATCTTCATTCGTGACGGTGTTATGAAGCTCCTCGAACATGCTGCCGAGCGTTTCCGCCAACGCCCGCGCGGCAGGCTCCCCGAACGGTTCCTTAAACTGTTCGTAGATCCGATACGTGTCCATGCTTCCTTCCGACGGACGACGGCTGCTCGTTACCCGCTGAAGATGAGTGTACGGGTGTCTATTATGGTCGTCAAGCGTGTGATTCCGCGGAAATTGGGGGCGGAACGCGGGGACGGGAGGGATGGGAGCGGGTTTGGCGTTGTGGCTTTATGAAGAGCCTTCAAGCGGTCGCTTGCCGCAGTGGCGTTGGCCGACCTATCCTTCGAGCGACGGGTTCCGCGGCCGACGGGCCGGGAGTGCACGAGGAGCAGGCCGATGGATGACGTCACGTTCGAGACGGTCGCGGCCGGCGACGCGCCGGTGGTGCGGGCCCGGATCCCGGCGGGTGGATCGCTCTATGCCGATGCCGGCGCCATGATGGCAATGTCGCCGAACCTCGTCGTCGAGAGTTCCCTGCGGGGCGGCGTGGTCGGGGCTCTGTCGCGGTCGCTGCTCCGCGGGGAGACGTTCTTCTATCTCACGATCTCCGCGCCGCAGTCGGCCGGCGAGGCCCTGCTGGCGCCGTCGACGATCGGCGGGATCGAGATGCTGGAACTCACCGGCACGGAATACTTCCTGCAAAAGGGCTCGTTCCTGGCGGCCCAGCACTCGGTGGAGCTCACGACGAAGACCCAGAATCTCACCAAGGGCCTGTTCAGCGGGGAGGGATTCTTCGTGACCCGCGTCAGCGGATCTGGCACGCTCGTGCTGAACACGTTCGGCGCCCTGATGACCTTCGACCTCGAGCCTGGCCAGGAATACGTCGTCGACAACTTCCACCTCGTGGCCTGGGAATCGACGATCAGCTACCAGATCAGCAAAGCGGCGGCCGGCTGGATTTCGAGCTTCGCCTCCGGCGAAGGCTTCGTCTGCCGGTTCACGGGCCCGGGCCGGATCTACGTGCAGACCAGAAACCCGGCCGCGTTCGCCGGCTGGCTGAGCCGCCATCTGCCGAGCCGCGGCTGACCCATCCGAATCGAGCGGTCGATGCCCGAGATCTTCCACCAGGCCGTCTGCTTCCTGACTGACACGCCGGGCTCGCGGCCCTGTCGCGTGGCCCTCGAGTCGGGCGGCCTGCTGATCGAGGCTGAACAGGGGCCGACCGTCCGTTGGCCCTACCCGGCAGTCGCCTGCGAGCCCGGGGGCGACGAGTGCGATTGGGTCTTCATCGCCTGCCCCGATGCCAAACCCGGCATCGCCCGGTTGGCTCTCCGTGATCCCGAAGCGATCGCGGCCCTCGCTGCCCGCGTGGACGGGCCGGCCCACGACGTGCTGGCGGGCTTCGAACAGCGGCGGCGGCTTCACGCCCGCCGGGGGCGGCGCGGACTCGTCGCCGGGCTCTTCGCGGCTGCCGTGCTCGTCGCGGCCGGCTGGCTCTTCCTCACACGGCTGGCCCCAGACCTGGTCGCCGCCACCCTCCCGCCGGCCAGCGAACGGCTGATCGGACAGGCTGCCGCCGCGCAGCTGCTCGCCGGCGAGCAGACGATCGACGCCGGCCCTGCCGCCGATGCGGTCCGAGCGATCACCGCCCGGCTTGCTGCAGCCATCGAGGCAAACCCGGGTTACGAGTTCGACGTCCGGCTGGTGCAAAGCGACCTGGTCAACGCCGCAGCCCTGCCCGGGGGCACGCTCGTGGTCTACACGGGCCTGCTCGCGGAAGCCGGCTCGGCCGACGAAGTGGCCGGTGTCTTGGCCCACGAGATCTGCCACGTGCTCCACCGCGACTCGCTCCGGCAACTGATCGGCCGGGTCGGCAGCGGAGCCCTGCTTGCGCTCGTGCTTGGCGGCGGCGATCTGGCCGCCCTGGCGGCTCGGGCGGGTGAACTCGACCACCTCGCCTACGGCCGTGACCAAGAGCGGGCGGCCGACCGAGGCGGGATCGCCCTGCTCGCCCGGGCCGGCCTTCCGCCGCAGGCTCTGCCGGCCTTCTTCGAGCGGCTCCAGGCCCGCGACGCGGGTAAGTTGCCGGAGTTTCTCTCGACCCATCCCGACACGGCCGCCCGGATCGCCGAACTCCGAGAGTTGGCGGCCGCCACGCCCGTGCCGGCCCCGAGGCCGCTCGCGATCGACTGGGAAGCCGTGCGCGGGAGCCTGGACTAGCGCCGCGCCAGGCCGCCAGCACGAGGGAAAGCATGCTGGGCCCGTCGCTCGGAGATGCTCCGCGAGCCCCCGGGCGTCGATTGCCATCCCGCGGCCCTACCCCGCGGCCTCGGGCGGAATCGCGCGGCCGTGGGGATCGACCTGGCCCGCGATGAGCTCGGCCTCGATCTGGTCCCGCATCGCGGCGCCCACATGATGTTCGAGCCATTCGGCCGGCGGATGGAGGTGGTCGATCGGCAGGTCGGCATGCCGGCCGAGCCAGGCCTCCCAGAGCCGGTGCGACCGCACCACCATCTCCGCCTCGCGGCGGCCCTGGTCCGAGAGCGTCACGCGGCCGTTCTCCCGCCGCACCACACCCCGCCGCGCGAGCCAGAGGCCGGCCAGCCGCTCGAGCCAGGTCTGCGGATTGCCCACCTGAGCCGCGTCGGTTCCCTCGGCCTCGCAGGCCCGCCAGATCCGGGCCAGGCAGTCTTCACGGGCCACACGCCACTCGAGCCGCAGGCGGGCGATTCCCCGCGCGAGGATGCCGTCACCCGGTGCCATGAGCACGGCGATCGCATAGCAGCCGCCGAGCACCACGGCGATCATGCCGGCGGCGCTCGTGTTCCATCGCCAGGCCAGAGCATAGCCGCCGCAGGCCGCTGTGATCGCCACCCCGACGGCCACGACCACGAGCCAGTGCATCCGCTGCACGAGCAGTTCCGCAGTGGCCGCGGGCACCACGAGCATCGCCACCACGAGCACGGCGCCCACCGCTTCGAAGCCCGCCACGGCGGCCACGGCCGTCGCCGCCAGAAGCAGGCTCGTCACGAGCCCCACCGGAATCCCCGCGGCCCGCGCCGCCGCCTGATCGAAGGCCGTGAACACCTGCCACCGCCAACTGGCCGCCAGACCGCCGGCCACCCCCAGAAACACCACCCCGGCGGTCACAAACGCCCGGGGCACGAGCAGCCCACCCACCCGCACCCGGTCGAAGGCCGCGAGTTCCAGAATGCCGAACAGCACGCACTCAGGATCGAGGTCGATACGGCTCGCCGCCAGTGTGACGATCACCACGCCCAGGGCGAAGAGCGACGTGAACACGACCCCGGCGCCGGCATCCTCGGCCAGCCCCACGCCGGCATGGATCGCCTGGGTGAGCCAGACCGTCGCGAGCGCCGCCGCGACAGCCCCGGCGAACACGGCCGGACCTCCCAGGCTGCCCCCTGCCAGCACCGCCACGGCGATCCCGGGCAGGACGGCATGCGCGATCGCGTCGCCCAGGAGGCTCATCCGCCGGACGACGAGCAGGCCGCCGACGAGCCCGCACGAGGCCGACACCATCGCGGCGGTCGCCATCGCCCAGGCGTGCACCGTCAGGCTCGCGTCAGTTGCCATCGTCACACCGCAGCGGCAGGGCATCCACGTGAGAAACCGCCGGCACCGGCGGCGGGACCGCCTCATCGGCGTCGGCCAGGTCCCAGGCCGACAGGTCGCCCCGGGCCCAGCGGCGTGCCC
>CAYVNX010000041.1:13605-18046 GCA_964453165.1 uncultured Candidatus Kuenenia sp.
CGGCGCAGCGTGAAAAATTCCTTCGCGACCTCGCGCGATGCTGCCGCCGCCGCACGACGATTGCGGCGGCAGGAGAGCTGAGTGGGTTTTCGGAACTTGCGGCCGGGCATGACTCCATAGTGTAACGACGCGGGCCGACGGGGTAGCACGTGGCCCGCTCGCATCGGGGCTATAATCAGACGCATGGGACATTCACCAGATGCATCTGCCGAACCGCATCCATCACATCCACCTGCCGAGCGGAATCCGGGTGACAAAGCGGCAGGTTCGGCGGTTCCGTCGGAGTGGTTCGGCAGGCTTGGCGACCAGGAACCGGATGCCTGTTCGTCTATGACGGCGGCCGAACGGATCGCCATGGTGTGGCCGATCACGCTCACCGCCTGGGCCTTTAGCGGAAAGCCGTTTGATGAATCGCGACTTTGCCGAGATGCTGAAAGCGTTAGCCGCAGAAAACGTTGACTACCTCGTCGTCGGCGCCTATGCAGTCGCCGGCCACGGAATTCCGCGGGCTACCGGCGACATCGACCTCTGGGTGCGTCCAAGCCCTGAAAACGCTGCCCGTTTGTGGCAGGCCTTGCAGCGATTTGGTGCCCCGAGGAGCCGTCTTTCGCCGGAGTTGTTCACCCAGCCCGATGTTATCTACCAAATCGGCCTTCCGCCGAACCGGATCGATTTCTTGACCACCATTGACGGCGTGGTATTCGAAGACGCCTGGATGGAAAAAGTGCCGTGTGTCGTGGATGGCATCGCGTTCAGCATGCTTTCGTTGCGGCACCTTGTGGAGAACAAGAGGGCGACAGGCCGTCCGCAGGACCTTGCAGACGTTGCCCGTCTCGAGTCGCTTGGGTGACATGTCGCTTGCGTCAGCCAGCGAATCACGGCACCGGCGGCGGGACCGCCTCGTCGGCGTCGGCCAGGTCCCAGGCCGACAGGTCGCCCCGGGCCCAGCGGCGTTCGCGGCGCACCCGGGCGAGCCACTGGGCGATCACACCGCGGCGAGGCGCGACCAAAAACGACACGCCGCAGATCAGGGCGGCCGCCAGCACGATCACCGGACCGGTGGACAGGCCCGGCCGGGAGGCCGTGACGACCACACCGGTGACGGCCGCCGTCAGGCCGATCACACCCGCCGTCACGAGCAGCGGTCCGGCGCGGTCGGTCCATTGCCGCGCGGCCACGGGCGGAATCACGACCAGCGCCGTCACGAGCACCGCCCCCGCGGCGGGCAGCCCCACCACCACCATCACGGCGACGAGCGCCACGAGCACGAGGTCGAGCAGGCCCACCGGCCAGCCCGTGGCCGCGGCAAACTGGGGATCGAAGCAGAGCACCACCGCCTCCTTGAAGCCGAGGGCGACGATCGCCACCGCCGCGAGCGCCACCGCCGCCAACAGCCGGGCATCGCCCGCGGTCAGGGCGGCGGTGTGGCCGAGGAGAAACTGCTCGAGTCCTCCGCTGCCGGGAATCCCACGGGCAGTGAGGCCCGCGAGCAGGGCCAGGCCGATGCCGAACGAAACGCCGATCACCACCGCCGTCGCCGCGTCGTCGCGGGTACGGGACACTCGCCGGATGAGCACGAGCACGGCGAGCGCCGCCACGGCCGCAACGAGGGCTCCTCCCAAGAGCGTGGGCAGATCGCGACGGCCCGTCGCCAGGAAGGCAGCCGCGACGCCGGCCAGGGTGGCATGGGCCGCCGCGTCTCCCACGAGCGGCCGCTTCCGCAACAGCGCCAGGCTCCCCACCACGCCGGCAGCAAACCCCACCGTCGCCACGCCGCCGAGGACGACGAGCGTGTTGTAGGAGACGAGCCCGGGCCCGGCGGCGACGGCGACGAGCGAGACCGGCCCGATGAGCGGCGGCATCACGACGTGCGTCCTCGTTCTGCGACGGCCCGCCCGAGTTCTTCCAGGAGTTCCGCCCGGCCTGCGTAGGTGCGATCGAGGTTCTCAGGTGTGAGCACCTCCGCCGTCGGGCCGGTCGCCACCAGCCGCATGTCCACCAGCGCCACCCGGTCGAACCACTCGGCGGCCGTCCGCAGGTCGTGATGCACCACGATCACGAGCCTGCCCGCATCACGCAGCTCCGCCAGCACGGCGAAGATCCGCTCCTGCGACCGCACATCGACGCCGGCCATCGGCTCGTCGAAGAGATAGATATCGGCCTCCTGGGCCAAGGCCCGCGCGAGAAACACCCGCTGCTGCTGGCCGCCCGAGAGCCGGCCGATCTGCCGGGTGGCGAGATCGGCGAGCCCGACCCGCTCCAGGCAGGCCTGGGCGAGGTCGCGCTCCCGCCGGCCCGGCCGGCGGAACCAGCCCAGCCGACCGTAGGTTCCCATCAAGACGACGTCGGTGACCGACACCGGAAAGTCCCAATCGACCGTCTCCCGCTGCGGCACATAGCCCACCCGGCCGCGGACGCGGGCCAGCGGCTGCCCGAAGAACCGCGTGTATCCCCCGACCACCGGCACGAGCCCGAGCGCGGCCTTGAGCAGCGTGCTCTTACCGGCCCCGTTGGGACCGATCACGCCAAACAGACACGGCCGCTCGATCGCGAGATCGACGTGCCAGAGCACGGGCCGCCGGCCGTAGGCGACCGTCACATCGTGAAACTCGACCAGCGGCACCGACGCGGCCGGCGTCATGGCGCCGCCTCCGGCCCGAGCGCCTCGAGCATCGCCGCGACGTTGGCGCGGAGCGCCGCCTCGAGCGTGTCGGCCCCGCTGGCATGATCACCGAGCGAGTCGGAGTAGAGCCGCCCGCCGAGCTTCAGCTCGTGGCCCCGGGCGCGGGCGCCTTCGACGAGCGCCGCCACGTTGCGATCGGCCACGCTCGTCTCCACGAACACGGCCGGAATGCCCCTGGTCACCACGAGCTCCACCAGGCGGTTGATGTCGCCCAGCCCCGCCTCGCTCGTGGTATTGGTGCCCTGCACACCGACCACCTCGATCCCGTAGGCGCGGCCAAAGTAGCGAAAGGCGTCGTGGGCCGTCACGAGCACGCGGCGGCTTTCAGGAATCTGGCCGATTCGTTCGCGAATCTCGCCGTCGAGCGTCTCGAGGCGGCGGGCATAGTCGGCGGCGCGGGCATGGTAGTCGCCGGCGTGCTCGGGATCGACCGCCGCCAGTGCCTCCGCCACCACCTGCGGCAACAGACTCCAGGCGGCGGCGTCGAACCAGACATGCGGATCGGGAATCTCGCCGGCGGCGAACAGCACCCGGTCGGCCGGCAGCCGGTCGGCGACCGCCACCACCGCCACCTGATCGGTCATCCGTTCGAGCAAAGCCGCCAGCCGCCCTTCGAGATGGAGCCCCGAGGCCACCACAAGATCGGCCTCGAGCAGCCGGTCGGCATCGCGGGGCGTAGCCTTATAGGAGTGGGGATCGATGCCCGCGGCCATCAGGCATTCCACGCCGACCAGGTCACCCCCCACCTGACGCACGAGGTCGGCGACGACCGTCGTTGTAGCAATCACCTGAATCCGTGCCCGCCCGGGCGACGGGGCCTGTGGAGCCTGCTGGCCAGGCCGGCCGCAGCCCGCCAAGAACACAGCCGCCGCCCCCAACACACCGCAGACGAGTCGGAATTTTTGGCCCATCGAAATCCTTTTTTTGATCGCCCAAAAGCATGAGAATAGCGTTGCGGCCCCGCTTCGTACAGCAGCGTTTCGCGGCCACGACGGCAGCCCGACCCACCCGCGCATTGACCAATCTGTGAGGCATTCTTAAGGTCGAGGGAAATCCGGGCTCGGCGACACGGGGGCCCACTCATGCGGCAAACACGCCAGGGACGCGGCCGGCCCATGCAATCGACCTATTTCAAGCGGTTCCGGATGGAAATCGACCTGGCGGCGGCACCCGCGCCGGGGAGCCTTCCGCCGGGGTACCGGTTCGTCCCGTGGAACGAGGCGATGACCGACGTCCACGCTCGGACCAAATTCCGCGCGTTTCGTGACGAGATCGATGCGATCGTGTTTTCCTGCCTCGGCGACATCGAGGGCTGCCGGCGGCTGATGCGGGAAATCCGGAAGAAGCCCGGGTTTCTGCCTGCCGCAACGTGGCTGATCGCCCGTGGTAGTTCCCCCGAATCGCTCCAGTGGTGCGGCACGATCCAGGGCGTCGGCGCCCCGGAGAGCGTCGGCATGATCCAGAATGTGGGGGTCGTGCCGGGCCATCGGGGCCTCGGCCTCGGCCGCTGCCTGGTGGCCCGGGCCCTGGCCGGCTTCCGGATGCACGGCCTGCGGCGGGTGGGGCTCGAAGTGACCGTCGACAACGCCCGGGCCGTGCGGCTCTATCAGCGGATGGGGTTCCGCCGCACCCGCACCGTCTACAAGGTGGTGGAAGCGGCGGATGAGCCGACCCTCGCCTTCGCCGAATCGCCGCTGTAAATCGCCCGCAGGTTCGAGGCCGCAGCAGTCTGGGATGACCGCTCGGCCGCGAGCCGCT
>CAYVNX010000041.1:18146-22939 GCA_964453165.1 uncultured Candidatus Kuenenia sp.
GGATGACCGCTCGGCCGCGAGCCGCTTTGCGCCGACCCCCGAGCCTTCCCCTTGAGAGTGTCGACTCGGCGAGGCATCCGGCGACGGCAGCCATGCCGAGCGGTCTGCTAGACTTTTGGGCTTTCCGGGTTCCCGGCCACAGGCGGCACGTTGAAGCAGCAGCTGTTCTCCGCAACCCTCGACAACGGACTCACGATCCTCGGCGAATCCATGCCCGGGGTCGAGTCGGTAGCTGTTGCATTCCATGCTCCGGCCGGGAGCATCCACGATCCGCCCGGACGGTGCGGCCTGGCGACGCTCGCTGGCGAGATGTGCCTCCGTGGAGCGGGCGAGCGTTCGAGTCGCGGCATCGTCGAGGCCCTCGAGGGCGCCGGGGTGCAGTGGGGCCATGCGGTCTCCACCACCCACACGAGCTTCACGGGCGCTATGGTCGCCCGGCAGCTGCCGAAGGTGCTGCCGGTCTATGCCGACATCCTCCGCCGGCCTGCGCTGCCGGCCGAGGAGTTCGAGGCCGCCCGCGAGATGGTGCTGCAGAATCTGGCGGGCATCGAAGACGAACCCGCCCACCGCACGCTCGCCGCGCTGCGAATGCTCCACCTGCCGTCGCCCTGGGGCATGCCGACCGAGGGCGTCACCGCCGAGGTCGAGGCGGCCACGGTCGACGACGTGCGGCAGTTCGTCGCCGCCCGGCTCCAGCCCGCCGGCATGATCGTGGCGATCGCCGGCCGGATCGACCGCGACGAGGCGATCAGTGAGATTGCGGCGGCGTTTGGCGACTGGCAGGGCGAGCCGGGAGCGGCCGTGACCGACGGCCCGCGCGGCGGCCATCGCCGACATGTGCCCCACGAGTCGCAGCAGACCCACATCGCGCTGGGTTGGTCGATGCCTCCCTATCGCGCCGCCGACTCGGCGATCGCCGGAGCCGCCGTGGCGATCCTGGGCGGCGGCACGAGTTCCCGTCTGTTCACCGAGGTGCGGGAGCGCCGCGGGCTCTGTTACGGCGTCTCGGCCGGCTACCAGACCCAGCGCGACTTCGCCGCCGCCATCTGCCATGCCGGCACGACGGCGGCCCGCGCCCAGGAGACGCTCGACGTGATCCTCGCCGAAATCGACCGGCTGCCCGGATCGATCGAGGCCGACGAACTGGAGCGAGTGAAGGCCCGGGTGACCAGCGGCCTGGTGATGCAGCAGGAATCGACCGGGGCCCGGGTCGGCTCGCTGGCCCGGCAGTGGTATCACCTCGGCCAGCTCCGCACCATCGACGAGGAACTCGCCCGCTACGACCGGCTCGACGTGGCCACGATCGAAGCGTGGCTCGCCGCCCAGCCGCCGCGGGATCTCACGATCGTCTCCCTCGGCCCCGATCCCCTGGAGGTGCCCGGTGCCATTCCTGCGTGAGCAGCTCGACAACGGGCTCGACATCGTGGCCGAGACCAACGACTCGGCCGTCTCGACCAGCGTGGGCTTCTTCGTCAGAACCGGCGCCCGCGACGAGCAGCCGGGCATCGAGGGGGTGAGCCACTTCCTCGAACACATGGTCTTCAAGGGCCCGCCTGGCCTTTCGGCCGAGGAGATCAATCGCCGCTTCGATCGGATCGGGGCCGCGGCCAATGCCTTCACGAGCGAGGAAGACACCGTCTACCACGCCAGCGTGCTGCCCCGGCACCAGGCGGCCGCGGTGGAATTGCTCGCGAGCCTGATGCGGCCGGAGCTCCGGGCGGACGACTTCGAGATGGAGAAGAAGGTCATCCTCGAAGAGATCCGGATGTACGACGATCAGCCACCGTTCGGCGCCGACGACCGCTGCCGGGCGGCCTTCTTCGGCTCGCATCCGCTTGCCGCGAGCGTGCTGGGCACCGTCGCCTCGATCGAGCCGCTCGACGTCGAGTCGATGCGGGCCTACCACCGCCGCCGCTACGCGCCGGGCACGATGGTGCTCGCGGCCAGCGGCGCGGTCGATTTCCCGGCGCTCGTCGAATCGGCCCGCCGGCTCTGCGGCGAGTGGGAGCCAGAGCCGACCGCCGACCGCCGCCAGCCCGAGCCGCCGCGGGCCGCCGCTCAGCCCGGCCTCGAATGGATCGTGCGGCCGACTGCGGCGCTCGAATATGCCGTCAACCTCACGGCGGCGCCCGGCGAGACCGATCCCGACCGCTGGGCGGCGAGCCTCCTGGCGGTGGTGCTCGGCGACGGCTCTGGCAGCCGGCTCTACTGGTCGCTCGTCGATCCGGGGCTCGCGGAGCAGGCGACCCTCGGGCACCAAGACTTCCTCGACGCCGGCCTGTTCGTGACGCAACTCTCCTGTGAGGCCGACGACGCAGCCGACCTGCTGGCCCGGATCCGGGAGACCTACACCGCGGCGGTCCGCGACGGGATCACCGCCGCCGAGTTCGAGCAGGCCCGCAACAAGGTGGCGGGGCGGGTGGTGCTGGCCGGGGAGCGGCCGCGGCGGCGGCTCTTCGACGTGGGCCTCGAGTGGTCTCACCTCCGTCGATTCCGGTCGGTGGGCGAGACGCTCGGGATCGTCGAATCGCTCACGCTCGACGACCTCCACAGGGTGCTCGCCGCCTGGCCGCTCGACGCCCCGTCGGCCACGGTGCTGGCCGGACCGGCCGAGCAGGGCGACGGAGCCCCCGCGGCTTCCGCCCCGGAGCGGGGCGAGGCATAATTCTCGGCTCTCCCCGGATCGTCGTTGGTCGGAGGGGTTGCCCGTGCCAATCGAGCGGCGTAGGAAACCGAGCGGAGCCACGACGGCGAAGCGAGGTTTCCTCCGAGTGAGCGACGGTCAGTATGACCGCAGCGAACGTCCGGCGAGATGGCACGGGACATCCCGGCACGTTTTCCCGGTCCCGTCCGAATCCCCGATGAGCATCATGTTCGCCGATTCTTCGCCCCGAGGCCGCCTGTCATGACTCCCCTGTTTGCCGATGCCAGCCGCTGGTTGATTCCGCTTCCGCCGATGTGGCTCTTGGGCGCGGCGGCGCTGGCGGTGCTGCTCGTGGCCGTGGCCGGTTGGTGGGTGCTGCGGCTGGTCGCGCCCCGGGCGGCGGCCGAGGCCCGAGCGTCGCTCCGCGACGGGTTTCTCGGGCCGCTGGCCTGGCTGCTCTCCGCCTTTGCAGCGATCGCGCTGGCCTTCACGCCGCTGATCGGCCTGCCGCTGCCGCCCGACTTCAGCTTCTCCGACTCCTCGGCGCTTGCCCAGTTTGGGCGGTCGCTGTCCCGCATGACCACGGCCAACGACTTCCGCCAGACGGCCGAGGTGGCCCCCGGCGCCGATCTTCAGGCGATTCCGCTGCCGATTCGGCCCCAGGAGCTTGCGCGGATCGAGCTTTCGAGCGACCAGCCACTCGTCATCCGCACCCAGCAGCCGGTCGAGGGCTTCGCGATCGACAAGAGTCCCGATGTGGTGCTTGCGGCCGGCGAGCCCTGGGTCTGGCAGCGGGCCGAAGGGGCGACCAATCCGTTCCTCGGCTCAACGGCCAAACTCGAGGCCTCGAGCGATGCGGCCGCGCCGGCGACGCTCTCGATCAGCTGGCAACTCGTGCCCGAGCATCCGCAGTCGGCGATCCTGCCCTGGGCATTCGCGGTGCTGACGGCGGTGCTGGCCGCCTACGCCGCCTTCCGTCTGGGCTGCGGCCGGGTGGCGGCGATCGCGGCGGCCACCACCAAGGAGGCGATCGGCCAGCCGCTGTTTGCCGTGGTGATCGTGGCCGGGATCGTGCTCGTGATGGCCTTCCTCGTGATCCCCTACAACACGTTCGGGGAAGACGTGAAGATGTATAAGGACAGCGGCCTCACGCTGATCAAGGTGCTGGCCCTCTTGATGGTGGTCTGGACGGCGGGCGTGGCCGTCTCCGAAGAGATTGAGGGCCGCACGGCCCTGACGGTGCTCTCCAAGCCGCTCACCCGTTGGCAGTTCGTGCTCGGCAAGTTCGCGGGCCTCGTGCTCGTGGCCCTGCTCGTGTTTCTGATCCTGGGGGGCGTGCTCCTGGCCGCCACCAACCTCAAGGTGGTCTACGACGCCCGCGAGTCGGCCAAGGTGCCGCCGGTCTGGTGGGAGTGCGCCGACGAGATGATCACGGTGGTGCCCGGCCTCGCCCTGGCCTTCCTCGAGACGGTGGTGATGGCGGCGATCGCCCTGGCCGCCTCGACCCGCCTCGGCACGGTCGCCAATCTGATCCTCTGCTTCGCCATCTACGCACTGGGCCATCTCGTGCCGCTGATCGTGCAGTCGAGCGTGGGCAAGTTTGCGATCGTGCGATTCACCGGCCGGCTGTTCGCCACGATCCTGCCGGTGCTCGACCACTTCACCGTCGAGGCGGCCGTGGTGGGCGGCGTACCCGTGCCCTGGGACTACCTCGGCTGGGCCGCGCTCTATGCGGCGCTCTATTCGGCCGTGGCGATCCTCGTGGCTCTCGTGCTCTTCCAGCACCGCGATCTCGCCTGACGTTCCCTCCGGGAGTTGCCATGGCAGCCGACCTGATCCTCAAGGCCGTGGCCATCATCACGATGGACCCGGCAGCCGCCCGCGTCGAGGCGGTGGCGATCGACACGACCAGCGGCACGATCGCCGCCGTGGGCACGCTCGATGCCTGCACCAAGGCCGCCCCGACCGCCACGGTCCGCGATCTGGGTGACACCTTCCTGATGCCGGGCTTCATCGATCCCCACAGCCATCCGCTGCTCGGCGGCATCGTGACCCAGGAGCCCGCCCACTGGATCTCGCCGCACCGGGGCTATCCCCACTTCGCCGATGTGGAAGCCCTCTGGCGGAAGCTCGATGCGGAACTGCCGCC
>CAYVNX010000042.1:0-22735 GCA_964453165.1 uncultured Candidatus Kuenenia sp.
GCCATGGATGGCTCGTTCCACGGACGGTCAGGAGACGCCGTTCGGAAGGTGGCCGGTCAGGAGTCGACAGGCCTCGAGATACTTCTCGCGGGTGCGGGCCACGACGTCTGCCGGGAGGGGCGGTGGAGGGCTGGCCTTGTCCCAGCCGCTCTGTTCGAGCCAATCACGCACGAACTGCTTGTCGAAGGATTCGGGCACCCGGCCCTGGCCTGCGGCGGCCGCTGGCCAGAACCGCGAGCTGTCGGGCGTGAGCACCTCGTCAATGAGCAGCAGGTCGCCTGTCGGCGTCCGGCCCCACTCGAACTTCGTGTCAGCGAGCACGATGCCACAGGCCGCGGCATGCTCGGCACCGCGGCGATACACGGCGAGGCTGCGGGTCCGAAGCGTCTCGGCGAGCTCGACGCCGACCGCGGCCGCCATGGTGGCAAAGGAGACGTTCTCGTCGTGCCCACTGGCTGCCTTGGTGGCTGGGGTGAAGATCGGTTCCGGCAGCGGATCGCCGGCCGCGAGGCCGGGGGGGAGCGGTACCCCGCAGACCGAGCCCGACCGACGGTATTCGACCAGGCCGGATCCGGCCAGGGCGCCGCGCACGACACACTCGAAGGGAATCACGTCGGCCCGCCGGACGAGCATCGTGCGGCCGCGGATCGGCTCGAGGTCGATTTCCTTCGGGAGTTCCATCGCTTCGACGTCGGTGGTCAGCAGATGGTGGGCCACGGGGTCCGGGCCGGTGGCCAGCAGGTCGAACCAGAACTGCGAGATCGCCGTGAGCACGCGGCCCTTGTCGGGGATCGGGGTCGGCAGTATCCAGTCAAAAGCGCTGATCCGATCGGTGCTCACGATCACGAGCGTGTCGCCGAAGCGATCCGTGCGGTGACGGTAGCAGTCCCGAACCTTGCCGCGGAGCGGCGAGCCGAGCGGGAGATCGGTGGTGGCGACGGCGCGTCCGAGAGTCATGTCGGCAGTTCAGCGGATCGGGTCGTCGCCGTCCAGCCGGAGTCGCTCAGTCGGCCGGAGCAGGCCGTGCGGCCGCGCCGAGCGAACGGTCGGCCAGGTCGGCAAACCGCAGCCAGTCCCACTCGAGCAGATCGTGTTTGCCGCTGCGGACGTGATAGCCGATCGTCGTTCCCACGGGTGTGTCGACCTGGGGCCAGTCGCTCGTGCCCAGTCCCACGCGGCCGAACAGTCGCCAGACCGGATCGGCAGCGACGGCCGCGAGAAACTCGCCGCGGGGATCGGCCCAGCGATCGTCGATCGCACTCGCCACATAGAGCGGTCGCGGCCCGGCGAGGGCGAGCGTTCCATGGGCATCCACCGGCAGTTCGGGCTCACGGTCGGCATAGCTGCGGAAGGCCGGGCAGAACCAGTGCGGAAACCGGCGGGTGATCGCCTCGATCGTCTCGCCGTAGTTTCGTCGTTCGAGAGCAGCTCCACCGCATCCCGATTCGTTGGAGACGACCATCGCAAACCGCTCGTCGCAGCCCCCGGCCCAGACGGCCGCCTTGCCGTTGCGGGAATGGCCGACCACGATCACTCTCGTGGCGTCCACCTCCGGCAGCGTGATGAGCCAGTCGAGGATCCGCGAGAGCTGCCAGGCCCAGGTGGCGATGGCGCCCGGCTCGTCCGACGGAAGCTCGCCCTCGAGCGGCCGGCCGAGCGAGGCCAGGGCGCTGGCGGCCCGCCCGTCGGCGCGGTCGGGGAAAACGTCGCCATAACAGGCGGTCGCCAGGCCGTATCCGCGGGCGAGCAGTTTTTCCACAGGCCAGCGGCGGGCGTGGGCCGCGCGCGACGCCTCGGTCGCGTGGTGATCGAGAATTCCGTGCTTGGGGTCGTCTGGCAGCCACGCCTGACAGACGCGGATGCCGGGGTCGGGATGTTCCGCCTGGTTGCCCTTGAAGTTGAGATGGAGAAACACCGGCACCGGCCGGTCGGCCGACGGATGAGCGGGGAGATAGAGCAGGACATCAGTCTTCGCTGCGTTGGCCGCGTCGCCCAGTTGGAGCCGAGCCTGGATTCGCGTGGCCCGCACGCCGTCGGTGAGTTCGGCCTCGGACCGTTCAACCTCCCCAATCACGCGGACGGGCACGGCCGGTAGCCGTCGACCGTACACGTTCTGCTCGAGCAAGGCGAGCAGGTGGGGGCGGCACCTCGCCTGCCAGTCGGCCGCCGACTCCGCGGGCCTGCCATCGGGGCCAGCGAGCACATCCGGAAGCGTGTATGTCCGCACGGCCGACTCGTCGTAGTTGGCCTCTTCGGCGGCGCGGAGCGAGGTTGCCGTCATCGCAATCGTTCCGCACAGGATCAGGTACCAGCCGGTGGCGACAGTGGTCATGCGTGGTTCTCCGATGGCAGAGGCCGGGCCCGTCTGCGTGATCGGCGCTTCGCGTGCGGGCTCGGCCGAGAGGCGACACGATGTTGTACTCCAGTGGCCGAGGCGATGAAGCTCAGCAGAAGTCGCGAGACATGCGGGGCAGGGCGGCGAGGGCGCGGGCGGTCGCTGCCACGGGCACGTGAGCCGGAGACGGATCCTCCGCGTCTCGGCCTCCGGCGGGCTGGCCCTGGGTTTGGGGGAGGGCCGCTTCGAGTCTTGCGGCCACGATGTGCACGACCGCTCCGCGCCGCTGGATGCGGCCCGTGACCTGCAGCACGGCGGCCCGCCGGGCGAGGTGATCCGTGGCTGTCCAGATATCCGGCCTGACGACGATGTTGGCCGCGGCCGTCTCGTCTTCGAGGGTGAGAAAGATCATGCCCTTCGCCGTCGCCGGCCGTTGGCGGACGAGCACGATTCCCGCCACGCTGACCCGCTGCCCCTCCGGAGCGGCTGTGGCCGTGGCGATCGGGAGGATGCCTGCCGCTGCGAAATGCTCCCGCTCGAAGGCGAGCGGATGCGCCGTGAGCGAGAGCCCGCCGGTGCGGTAGTCGGCGATCACTTCTTCCTGCAGGGTCATCGTCGGCAGGCCCAAGCAATCCTCCTCGTGGTCGTCGTCGGCAAGGCCTTCCAGGAGCGGCCGTTGGCGGGGCGGGTCGAGGCATTGCATCACCTCCCAGACCGCCCGGCGCCGAGAAAGACCGAGCGAGGCGAGGGCTCCCGCGCGAGCCAGGTGCAGCAGCGTCTGCCGGTCGAGCCTGGCCCGCCGGGCCAGATCCCGGGGTAGGCGGAAGGGGCCCGACCGGCGTGCTGTCGCGATTCGCTCGGCTTCCGCCTCGCCCAGCCCGTGCACCTGCTCGAGTCCCAGCCGTATGGCTGGCCGGGCTGCGGCTGTCGGCGTGCCGCCGTCGGCTCGCGAGCATGCTTCGAGCGCGGCATGCCAGCAGCTGGCGTTGACATCGGCTGGCAGAATTCTCACTCCATGAGCCCGGGCATCCCGCACGAGTTGGGCGGGGGCATAAAAGCCCATCGGCTGGCTGCCGAGCAGGGCGGCGGTGAAGGCGGCGGGATGGTGGCACTTCAACCAGGCCGAGACGTAGACCAACAGCGCGAAACTCGTGGCATGCGACTCGGGAAACCCGTATTCGCCGAAGCCACGAATCTGGTTGAAGACCTGTTCGGCGAAGGTGGGCGGCAGTCCGCGGGCCAGCATGCCGTCGACGAGCTTCTTGTGAAACGCGTCGATCACGCCAGGCCGCCGCCAGGCCCCCATCGCCCGCCGCAGTTGGTCGGCCTCGCCGGGCGTGAAGCCGGCCGCCACCACGGCCAGTCGCATTGCCTGTTCCTGGAAGAGCGGCACGCCGAGTGTCTTCTCCAAGACCTCCCGGATCGCGTCGTTCGGATAGGTCACCGGCTCCTCGCCGGCCCGCCGCCGCAGGTAAGGATGCACCATGTCGCCCTGAATCGGTCCCGGGCGGACGATCGCCACTTCGATCACGAGATCGTAGAAGCACCGCGGCTGGAGCCGGGGCAGCATGCTCATCTGGGCCCGGCTCTCGATCTGAAACACACCCACCGTGTCGGCCCGGCAGATCATCTCGTAGACAGCGGGGTCTTCAGCCGGCACCGTGGCCAGCGTGAGCCGGGGGCCGCCGGCCTCCCCGATCAGGTCGAAGGCCCGCCGGATCGCCGTGAGCATCCCGAGGGCGAGGCAGTCCACTTTCAGAATGCCGAGTTCGTCGAGGTCGTTTTTGTCCCATTGCACGATCGTGCGGCCGTGCATCGTAGCCGGCTGTACCGGCACGAGGTCGGTCAGCCGGCCGCGGGTCATCACCATTCCGCCGACGTGCTGGCCGAGGTGCCGCGGAAAGCCGACGAGTTGGCCGACGAGTGACATGAGCCTCGTGCCGGTGGCGCTCGCGGGGTCGAGGCCCGCCTCGGCCAGCCGCGTCGGGAGCTGCTCGGGGCGATCGCCCACATCGAGCACGGTGGCGAGCGCATCGACGCGGTCGAGTGACAGGCCGAGCGCCTTGCCCACGTCGCGGACGGCGGACCGCAGCCGATAGCAGATCACCTCGGCCGTCATCGCCGCCCGGTCGCGGCCGTAGGTCTCGTAGACATACTGGAGCACCTCCTCGCGGCGGTGGTGCTCGAAGTCGATGTCGATATCGGGCGCCTCGCACCGCTCGCGGCTCACGAACCGCTCGAAGAGCACGTTCATCCGGGCCGGATCGACCGAGGTGATCCCCAGGCAGTAGCAGACGGCCGAGTTGGCCGCCGAGCCGCGGCCCTGGCAGAGAATTCCCCGCCGCCGCGCGAACCGCACGATGTCGAACACGGTGAGAAAGTAGGCCTCGTAGCCGAGTTCGGCGACGAGCGCGAGCTCGTGACGGATCAGGTCGCCGACCTTCTCCGGGATGCCGGCCGGGTATCGCTTGTGAGCTCCCTTCCAGGCCAGGTGGGCGAGTTGCTCGGTGGCCGTGCGGCCGGGCGGCACGGCGGCGTCGGGGTATTCGTAGCGAAGCTCATCGAGAGAAAACGTGCAGCGGGCGGCGATCTCGGCGGCTCGTTCGACCGCTCCGGGCAGGAGAGCGAATCGTGTGGCGATCCGCTCGCGGTCGTGGAGATGCCGCTCGCCGTTCGAGAGCAACTGACCACGGATCGCATCGACGGTGCTGCCGTGCCGCACGGCGGCAAGCACGTCGAAGAGCGGCAGCCGACTCCGCTCGTGGTAACGAACATCGCCCGCGGCTGCGACGGGCACTCCCGCCCGGCGCCCCAGGCGGCCGAACCAGGCGAGCCGCTCGGCGTCGTCGCCTTCGAGGGCCACCTCGGCCAGGCCCCAGAGCCGGTCGCCGAAGACACTCTTCCAGTGAGCGAGATCCGCGGCCGCGGCAGCGAGGCGAGTGTCGTCGAACCGTCCGGCAGGGGCGATCGCGCCGCAGGTTGCCAGCGGAATTCCCGCCAGTAGGCCACCTGAAAGCCTCACGACGTCATCGAGTGCGAGCCGGCAGTGACCGGCAGCTATCCGACTCGGCGGATCGTCGTCGGTTTCGATACCGCTTGGCCCAGAAGGCAGCCTCGCAGCTGGTTCACCGGCATGCTCGGCGGCCCGGGAGTAGCCGTGGGTCAGCAGTTGGCAGAGATTCGCATAGCCAGCGCCATCGGCCGCCCAGACGACGATCGGAGCGGCGTCGATCGGCTCGAGCCAGGCTCCGATCACGAGCCGGATGCCTGCTTCCTTGGCTGCCCCGTGGGCCCGCACGATGCCGGAGAGCGTGGCCCGGTCGGTCAGGGCGATCGCCTCGTAGCCGAGGGCGGCAGCTTGGGCGACGAGCTCTTCAGGGTGCGAACCGCCTTGGAGAAAGGAGAAATTGCTGACGCAGTGCAGCTCGGCATATCGCGGCACGGCAACGCTCTGGCGATCGATCGTCATCACGCACCTCTCGAATAAGTGACAGGCTGGTCGTGGGTAGCCTTGGAAAAGAGGCATCGGGCAAACGGCTTCAGGCAAACACCCCGTGCAGATACCACTCGCCGCGGGCCTTTCGCGATGGCCGCCCAAGCCGGCGGAACAACCAGAATCGCGTTCCCGACTCCGTCTCGACGATGTAGTAGTCGCGGCGAACGGTGGGGCCGCGCCACCAGGCGGTTTCAATCCGCTCCGGACCGTGGGCCTGCATCACGCGGTGCACAACGCCTCCGAACCGAAACCGCACCGGCGGCCCGTCCGGGGCCACGGAGACCATGCCGGCGGCAACGGGCTCGAGCGGCAGCGGCCGAGGCGCAAGCCAGATCGGCCGGCGACCGGCGGCCGTGATGACCGGCCGCGTGGCGGTGCCCTGGCGGCGAACCCGATCCCTGAGCGGCTGGTCTGTGGAGCCGCGTCTCGCGGGCGAGGTGGCAGTCTTGCGGCTGCTTCCTCCGGCCGGCCGACTGGCGCTGCTTGGGGCCACGGCAGGTGGCATCGGCATCCAGGCATGTTCCGGCTGGATGTCAGCGACTGGTTTGGGCTCGAACACGGCGCCCCTTCCAAGCCGACCGGCGAGCCGGTCGATCAGATGGCCGACATCCGCTTCGTCTGCTCGGGCCGATCCCACCGGCTGATCGGCCGGGCTACTCTCGAAGAGCGAGCGTTGTCGGCAGCCAAGCAGACCCGTGGCTACCACGTCCACGACGAGCCCATCGATCTCCCGCGGCAATTTCATCCGGTCCATGCGGAGGCGGATCAGTTCGACGACATGCCGCACCGACGTGCTCGGCCGAAACAGCCCGACATCGATTACGGTCGGCGGCACCGCTGCTGTACCGGCGGTGGCGGCGGCCGGCTCGAATCGGGTTTGCACGGCCAGAATGCCCTCGCCACGGGCTGCCAAGGGCGACGTGCATCCCGCTACCAACCGCTCGAGCAGGGCTGCGAAGGTGGTGTCGTCGATCGCCGCAAGGGAAAGCGGCACGTCAAAGGCATGGGTTGCCTGCGGCAATTCCGGGCCGCGCGGGGTCACGATCGGCTCGGCTCGGCCCCCAGTGAACTCGGCCAACCGCTGGCCGAGCGTCGGAGGAAACCGCGTGGCCAGGCTCTTGGCCGAGAGCCGAAGCATTCCGCCGAGCGTGTCGATTCCCACCTCGCGGAGCATGTCGCAGAGAGCCTGTTCGATTCGGATGGCCTCGAGCGGCAGGCCGGCGAGCACCGCTGAGTCACCCGCCCGCAGATGCTGCGCCCCGGGCGGCACCACGGCCCAGCGGCGATGGTGGACCGCAGGAGCCCGAGCGGTGCCGGCGATCGACGATCCACGGGCAAGGGCTGGCTGGTCGGCGGTTGTATGGTTGCGGGCCTCCGCCTGGGCGACGAGGTCGATGTGGTGAGCGGCCGCCCAGGCGGCGGCGGGAGTGTCGGCGATTGCCACCCGCGCATGGAGCCCGCGGGCGGCGAGGGTCCAGGCGGCGGTTCGGGCGAGCGGTCCTTCGCCCCCGAAAAAACCAGCCGTGCCCGTCACGTCGAGAACGAGGCACTCGGGAGCCGCAGTTGCTTCCGCCCTGCCCACTGGCGGCTGTTCGAGTCCCACGATCGCGGCGAACCGTCGGCACCAGCGGGCTAGGTGCTCGAGCGCCAGCCGATCGGCCGATGGATCGTCGGCCTCCACTTCCGCGACATGGCAGGCCCGCGAGCCATACGCGAGCGCCAGAACCGCCATCGACTCGGCCAGCGACATGCCCGGGCGGATCGCCGCCCGCCGCCGCCGCGGCGGCTCGGCCCAGGCCCAGGAGGTCACGGTCAAAAGACCGCGGCGATCGCGGCGGCAGACGAACACCGGCAGCTTTCGCAATTCAGGCCGCTCGAGCAGCCGCCGCTGCACCGGCCAGCGGGGAAGCCAGATCGTCATGACGCGCGGCATGTGGCAGCTCCCGCCGGGGTGATCCGATGGTGTGTGTCTGCGTGCCTGCGCCGCAGGCTGATTGGCGTCCCGACCTCCATGCCCCGCGCGAGGTCGAGGCTGATTTCCGTCGCCATGCTTTGGTCGGTGCCGATCCAGCCGCCTCCCAGCCGCGTCAGCCGCAACCGCCGCCCGGAGAGTGTGCCGCCCGGCAGCGGCGCGACTCCGATCCGAGCTTCGGCCCAGGAGGGATCCCGAAGCGCCATCTGCGGTCGTACGAGCAAGCCGATCGCGCCGCTCGACCGGGCTGCCAACTGCCAGCGGCGCAGCGCCGTCGACCAGTGGCTCCGCTGCCGGGCCTGTCCCCGGGGCCGCGGCCAGGCCACGACGGCCGCCACCCCGCTGCAACGCAGGGCCTGGTCGATGGCCCAGGTTTCGTCGTCGTCGCGGCCCGGACGAGCCACGACCAGTTGCTGTCCGTCCGTCAGCCAGGGCAGCACCGCCGGTGGATGAAACCATTCCGTGCGATCCACCACCACGATCGTCTTGGGGCCGCAGCCCGCGCCGGCCACCTGGCAGGCGACGGCGACGGCGAGTGTGGCTGCGCCGGCTCCGCTCTCGAGATCGCCTGCCGCCCGTTCGCTTCCATGGCCGCCGGTTTCGTGTTCAGCGGCGGTGTCGGGGGCCGTGGGGAGCCACTCGACGAGACTACCCCGCCGCAGGCCGCCGGTCGGCAACAGGGCATCGACCCCGGCAAACCCGCTACCAACTTGTTCGCGGGCCGCTTCCAGGCCCTCCAGCCGCCCGCCGCTAACCAGCACGGCTCGCAGCTGCGGATTCTCGCCCCCGGCCGATTCCGCTGCGGCGAAGAGGCTGGAAATTCCATGTTTTGCCGGCCCGAACGTCACCATCGCGCGGCCTCCCGGTCAGGAGATTTTGAGGTGTGTACAGAAGTACATTATCAGGCTGGCGTTGAGCCGTCAAGCAGCCGGCTGGCGGCGTTCTCTCGCCATGCGTCGGGTAGACTCATGCGCCATGGCCGAGTCGCTTGCCGCCGTCCTCCGCTCCCTACTGCTCGACCGCACGACGGCGGCGCTGGCGACGCTCCACGCAGGCCGGCCGGCCGCGTCACTGATCCCATTCGCCGTCCACATCGGCCCCGCAGGACTGCGGCTGGTGACGCACGTCAGCGGGCTGGCGGCCCACACCCGCGAGATGCGGAGCTGCCCGGAGGTCTGCCTGCTGATCAGCGCGGCCGATGACACCGCGGAGATGCCGCAGGCGATCGCTCGCGTGTCGATGCCGGCCCGGGCCGAATTCATCGCAGCGGATCATCCCGAACGAGCCGAACTCGCGGCCGCCTACCTGGGGAAGTTTCCCGAGGCCGCTCCCCTCTTCCAACTCGGCGACTTCTCGATCGTCACGCTCGCGCCGGAGAGTGGCCGGCTCGTGGCCGGCTTCGGCCGGGCCGTGACCCTCGATCCCGACGCGCTCACGGCGGCCGTGGGATCAGGGTGATGAAGCGTCGACGGCACCGGGGCGGCAAGCTCCGCTCGTCTGCCACCGCCACCAGGCGGCGAGCATGCTGCCGATCACGGAATGCGTGAGCGCCGAGATGGCGCCCGGCACGGCGGTGAGGGGCTCCGCGGCGAAGTGCTTCTGGGCCAGCACCACGCCGAGGCCCGAGTTCTGCATGCCTGTTTCGATCGAGATCGTGCGGGCGATCTGGGTTGGGTAGCCCACGAGGCGGGCGAAGAGATAGCCCACGCCGAAGCCCGCGACATGGAGCAGCACGATCGCCACGAGCAAGCGGGAGCCCGCCTCCCGTACCGCTGCGGCGTTCTGGGCGATGATGCTGCCGCAGATGAGCGCGATCACGAGCACGCTCACCAGCGGCGCGATCGGCAGGACGCTCGCCACGGCCCGGGGCAGAAACCGGTTGAGGGCCACGCCAACGGCCACCGGCAGGATCACCACTTGGAGGGTAGAGAGGAACAGCCCCCACGTATCGACCTCGACGAGCCGGCCAGCGAGCAGGGCGGTGAGCAGCGGGGTGAGGACCACGGCCGCGAGCGTCGAGCACGTGGTCATCACGACCGAGAGGGCCACATCGGCCCGGGCGATGAAGCTGACCACGTTCGAGGCCGTTCCTCCCGGGCAGCAGGCGACGAGGATCAGCCCGACGGCGAACGGACGCTCCAGGCCCAGGCCCGTCGCGATCGCCCAGCCAGCCGTGGGCATGATCAGAAACTGGGCGACGACGCCCGCCACGACGGCCAGGGGACGGGAGGCCACGCGGCCGAAGTCGGCCAGCGACAGCGTCATCCCCATCCCGAGCATGATCACGGCGAGCCCGACGACGATCGCCTGGCCCTTGAACCAGGCAAACAGTCCCGGCTCCACGAGCGCCAGGCTGCAGGCTGCCGCGACCCAGACCGGGAAGGCGTTGGCAAGCCGCTCAAGCACGACGGCGGTGGACGACGACGGCATATGCGAAGTCAGGCACTGGTGGCAAGGGATGGGCCGCGGGCAGAATACCCCGGATGACTTCGCTCCAGCCGCCTGTCGCGACCGCGCCACCCCGCTCGCAGGGCTCGGCCTTCGGTTTTCTGGCCGTGCAGGTGGTTTTTCTGGCGGCCGCTCACGCGTTCGGCGGACCGCCCTGGGTGATCCTGGGAGTGTTGGCCTGCCTCGGCCAGATCATGGCCGACTTCCGGCTATCGTCGCTCCTGCCGCTCGTGCCCACTCTGCTCTGGGCCTTCGCCCATGCTGCGACGAGCAATCGTGAACTGTTCTTTCCCTACGCGATCCACCTTGCCGCGCACGTGGTCGTCACGCTCTGGCCGCGTGGGTTCGCCCGAGCGGCCGCCGGCGGCTCGGGCCTCGTCGGGGTCTTTCTCCTGATCCGCGTGTTCCAGCAGGCGACCCCGCGGGTGCTCGCGGTAGAATTCGTGGTCGCCGCGGTGATCCTCATGGCCACGCTCGGGGCCGCGGTCATCGGTGGCCACAGCCTGTGGGGCCGCTGGCTGATTCCCCTGGCCGCATCGCTCGCCGCCTACGCGGGGCTGGCGTTCTGAGTGAGGGGCAGAGATTCCACCATCACGAGGATCGGCCTGTCGATCACACCGTTGCCGATCCTGACTCGGCCGAGTTCGGCATGGTCGCCGCCGAGTTCGTGCACAGCCACCGCTGTGTTCGACACGGTGTACAACCGGTCGGCGATCCGCAGGCTCCGGAGCACCGGGCTGTCGTGCCGCACGTCGAAGGCATGGCTGAAGCCGATCGCGGGATCGACGGCGAACACGCTCACGAGGTAGTCGTCACGCCTGCCATTCGCGTCCCAGCGGGAATCCCAGGTCGTCACAGGCACCGCCAGCAGCCCCTCGTCGGCGAACCAGGAAAACGCCCTGTGATCCCAGGCGGCGGCCGACGACGTCCAGCCCTCCGGCCCGCCGAGAGTCACGGCGTCGAGCAGGGCCGGTGCCCCCGGCGTGGAGACGTCGAACAGCGAGAGTTGGCCGGTGTTGGGCCGATCGCCCTGGCCTACTCCGAACAACCGATCGGCACCCATCGGATGGAGATACGAGGAAAAGCCGGTCACCTTGAGTTCCCCGACCACCTGCGGCGCCGTCGAGTCGGAGAGATCGACGACAAACAGCGGATCGATCTGGAGGAAGGTGACGAGGAAGGCCTGGTCGTCGAGGAACCGCACCGACTTCAGATCTTCACCCGGCGCGATTCCCGACACGCGACCGCGGACGACGAGGTCTGCCCCCTGCCGTTCCAGCACGGCCAGCGCGGTCGATCGACTCGTCCCCCACGAGCCCTCCTGGGCCACGACTCGCAGGGTGCCGTCGGCATGCTCGTCCATGGCAAACTGACTGGGCACGTATCCAGCGACGCTGCCCGAAGCGACCTGCTCGATCGTGTCCGTCAGCGAGAAGGCGGTGATCGTCGTGGTCGTCCCGCCGCCGCCCCAGGTCGGGGCAGCCACGTACACAGTCTGCTCCGACGCGTAGACGGTGCCTCCCATGCCGGCCATCACGACCGCCTGGTCGACCCCGGCCACGTCGTCGCTCGGGGACAGCCTGGCCACGGTCAGAAGGCCGCCGGTGCCGCCGGCGGCCGGAATCAGGATTCCTGCACCGGCCGAGCCGAGGGAGGTGTCCGTCGCCGCAACGCCGGCGTAATCCTCGACTACGACATACACATTCCCGCCGATCGAACGAGCGGCCAGGAGCGTGCCCTCCAAACTCGTCTGCTCGACCACCCGCGGCGCGGCGGGATCGGCCAGATCGAACACGGTCACGACTGTCTGGCTCTTTCCGGGTGGCATGATGCCGATCGCAGCGACGCCCAACTCGTTCGCGAACGGTCTGCCGATGTGGTGCTGCCCTTCGGTAAGCGGCACCCATCCATTGGAGACCACCGTCACGCGGTGGCCGTGGATGAACAGCCCCGCGGCACCCCCGGGCACTGGACTCCGCGACCGCACCGCCAGGCTGGCTGGATCGGCGTCGAGCACGAGCAGTTCGCCATCGACCAACGCATAGACGAAGACGCCGTCTGTCTTGACGAGATCGGCTTCTTCGACGCCGGCGACCTGGTTGTTGGTGCCGGAGGCGTCGGCCGCCGTCGCTGGGAATGTGTCGAAGGCGAGCGAGGTTCCCGGCAGGCCACCGGCCCACACCTGATTGGAGCCAGTGGCCGTCATCGCCCGCGACGCCCGGAGGAATCGCTGGTATTCGAGCGGGCCGCGGGCCTTGAAGACTGGATTGGCCTGTTTGCTCTCGACGACGACGTCGGTCGCATCCTGGTTGAGACGGTCGCGGCCCAGGGCGGCGAACATCCGATCGAGGTCGGCGCCACCCCCCAGCCGGTCCTGTCCTGGACCCGCGGCGATCGTATCGGCCCCGCCTCCCCCCCGCAGGAGATCATCCCCGTCGTCGCCGAGCAGCACGTCGTCACCCAGGCGGCCACGCAGGCGATCGTTGCCCCCGCGGCCGATCAAGGTGTCATCGCCGGTGCCGCCGTCGATCAGGTCGTCGCCGTCGCCGCCGATGACCGTGTCGTGGCCGGCGCCCGCGAAGACTCGCAAGGGAGTGGTCAACCCAGGCAGGTCGACTCGCACGATGTCGTCGCCGAGCCCGGCATGAATCTCGATCGGCCTCGGATCGGCGATCGCCTGCTCACCGACTACCACACCGTTCATGACCACCTGCAGACGCGTCGCGTCGGCAGCGCTTCCACGGATGATGATGACATCGTCGAACGACGCCGGGTTGGCGTCGGCCGTGATCATCCAGGGCGTGAGAGCGAGCAGCCGACGCGATTCGAGCCGTTCGGCCCTCGTCAGGCTCCGCCGAAACCGGCCCGGGTAAACGCGATGACGACGCATGGAAGCCATAGTCGCTTGAACTCGCAGGTGGCTGGACAACCTCCAGGAAGGTATCGAACCACCCCTGAGCCCCGCAAGGCATGAGCACGGCCAGGTATCTACCTCGGATCGCTGGATTCTCACATCGGCGGCGGTGTTCGCCAGACGCCGTCTGTCTATTAATACCTGTGGCGGGGGTGTTCCCCGCTCTGCGGCGGCCCGATCTGCTCGGGCCACTTGCTCGGATCGGTTTTCAGGAGGTGTGCAATGGGTTTGAACAATGTTTTCCGTGGTTTCTTGGCTGCGGTTGTGGCCTTCGGCTTGATCGGTGCCACGAACGGCCAGGCAGCCGAGAAGGACATCGTGGATACGGCCGTCGGGGCCGGGGACTTCACCACGCTTGTGGCTGCAGTCAAGGCGGCCGGCCTGGTCGAGACCCTCAAGGGTGACGGTCCATTTACCGTGTTTGCGCCGACGGATGCGGCCTTCGCGAAGCTTCCCGCCGGCACCGTCGAGTCGCTGCTCAAGCCCGAGAACAAGGACAAACTGGTCGCGATCCTCACCTACCATGTCGTGCCCGGCAAGGTGACGGCCGCCGACGTCATCAAGGTTACCGAGGCCAAGACGGTTCAGGGGAAGTCAGTCAAGGTCAAGGTCGATGGCGGCACCGTGATGATCGACGGAGCGAAGGTCGTGAAGGCCGACATTCCCTGCACGAATGGCGTGATTCACGTGATCGACGCGGTGATCCTGCCCGAATGACCGGTGGATCGGCCGAAAAGGGGACGCACCTCCCGGCGGGAGCGTCCCCTTTTCCTTTTCTTTCGGATACCATGAGACTGGGGGCTTGGATCCCCGAAGCTTCAGGGGAGGCGCGCCGATGTCCACTCGTGGCAGGTTGGTTGGGCTTGTGATCGCCTTGGGAGTGCTGGGATCGTCTGCCCGCGGTCAGCTTGCCGTCAAGCGGATCACGACCGGGGCCACGGGCTTTTCCGGTCCGGTATTCGGTGTGTCAGCACCCGGTGATCCCAACCGGCTCTACGTCGTCGAGCAGGGGGGGCAGATTCGGTTCATCGATACGACCTCGCCGACCGCGTCACCCCGGCCCTTCTTTGCGCTCACAAACGCCAACTTCCCGAATACAAATCTGACGACGGGGGGCGAGCAGGGCCTGCTCGGGCTGGCCTTTCATCCCGAGTATCAGTCGAACGGGCTCTTTTACACCTACTCCACGGCCAATTCCGGCAACGATCTGCGGGTCGACCAATTCCGAGCGGTCAACGGCGTCGTTCAGACGGGCCTTCGGCGGACGGTGCTCTCGATACCCCATCCGAACGACACGAACCACAACGGCGGTTGGATCGGATTCAGCCCGACGGGTGGCACGGCCCTGTATGTCGCGACCGGGGATGGTGGTGGCGGCAACGACCCGGCCAACAACTCCCAGAGCACCGGCAGCCTGCTGGGCAAGATGCTGAGGATCGACGTGGGAGCGGCCGGTTTGCCGTTCGACGGGCAGACCGGCGGCTACACGATTCCGGCCGGTAACATGACGGTGAATCCCAACGGCAACCTCACCAGTCCGGCTCCCCCGACAACGACCGTCCGCCCTGAGATCTACGCCTACGGCCTGCGAAATCCCTGGCGAAACAGTTTTGATCGGCTCACCGGTGACCTCTACATCGGCGACGTCGGTCAAGGGGCGCGGGAGGAGATCAATGTCATCCCCGCCGGCCGTCAGAACACGGCCACGCTCGATCGCACCGCCGGCTCGCTCAACGGCATCAATTTCGGATGGCGGCTGCGGGAGGGAACGATCGCCACGCCCACGGTGGGCAGTTCGCAACTTCGCTACGACAACGTCCAGCCCGTGTTCGACTATGTCCGGAACGGCACGACTGGCCAGTTGCCGTTTTCAGGGCGGTCGGTCACGGGGGGCTACGTCTACCGCGGCGACGGTTTCCACGATGGCGGCATCGACCTCGACGGCACCTACCTGTTCGCCGATTACGTCAGTAACCAGATCGGTTCGTTCCGTTACGACGCGACGACCGGGACGCTCGCTGACCTCAAGAACCGCACCACGGAGATCCGGGCGAGCCTGCCGAGCGGCACGAATCTCTCCGGGATGGCATCGTTCGCCGAAGACGGCGCAGGCAATCTCTACATCCTGAGCGCGACCTCGGGGGACATCTTCCGGATCGTGCCGGCCCGGCCCAACGGGCCGGTCGTCGACCTGCCGGCCGGTGTCACTGCGCCGCAGGCCGCGGCGGGGTATCCGCTGATCGCCGGCGGATTTTCGCTCGTGAAGACCGGGCCGGGCCAGTTGGTGCTCGATGCCGCCAATTCGTTCACAGGGCCGACGACCGTCTCGGCCGGCACGCTCCGAATCAACAATCCAATGGCGGTTTCAGGCAGCGCGGTGAGCGTGGCCGCGGGTGCCACGCTCTCGATCGGCACCGGGGTCGCAGTGCGATCGCCGGCCGTGCGACTCGATGGCGGGCGGCTGATTGCGAGTAGCCTGCTTGTCGATCGCAGCGATGGCATCGCCGAACTCGACGTCGCGAGCGGCACGCTCGGGGGTGCACCGTCGGTGACCGTGGCCGACGGCGGTCTCCTGTCGCTTGCAGCCAGCAGACGGGTGCAACTCGGCGTGACCTCGCTTGTGGTCGACGAGTCGCTCGGTGGGGGCCGACTCGATCTCGGAGCCGGCCAGGTGGCGGTGGCGTCTGGCGGCCTCTCGGCGGCTGCCGTTCGCGCCGACATTCTGGCAGGCCGCAGCGGCGGGGACTGGCGCGGGATGGCCGGGATCACGTCGTCGCTGGCTGCAGCGGCGGGCGGCACCAGGGCGGTCGGCTACACCGTGGCCGCCGACGGGGCGGTGCGGGTGTCATTTGCCGCGCCGGGGGACGTCGATTTGAATGGCTCGTCGGACGTCTTCGATCTCGTCGGCATCAATGGGGCGGGCACCTACGGTGCGGCCGGTGGGTCGGACTGGAGCCGTGGCGACTTCAACTACGACGGTGCGACCAACGTGTTCGACCTCGTGATGGCGGGCGGGGCAGGGGTCTATGGAGTCGGCAGCTACTTCCCCGTGGCGGCAGCCAGCATGCCCCCCACAGCGGCTGTGCCCGAGCCTGGCTCTGGCGGGGCTGCCGCCGCGGCGGCCCTCGTCATGCTGCTCGCCGGGAGCCGGTGCCGGACCTTTCGTTCGCTGTGATCACCGCTTCGCCGAGGGCTCGCCCGGGTCGGCTTCGGCCGCTGCGGGCTTCCGAAATCGGAGCAGGTAGTTTTCCTTGAAGGCAGGCACCTCGATCTCGGCGTCGAAGTCGAAGCCGGCAGCCTCGACTTCGGCCTGCACCGTCTCCTTGCCGGCTCGCACGTGATTGAGCGTCCACTCGGTCGAGACCCCGGGGATCCGCTCAAAATCGACGATCACGAACCGGCCGCCGGGCACGAGGGCCGCGCGGATCGAGGCGAGCATCTCGGGATACTGCTCGAAGTGGTGGTAGGTGTCGCAGACGAAGACATGGCTCACGCTGCCAGGCGGCAGCCTCGTCGAGTCGGCGGCCGAAGGGACGACCGCGACGTTGGCCAGCTTCTCGTCCAACACCCGCTGGCGGAGAAACTCCACGAACCGGGGCGAGATGTCGACTGCGTACACGCGGCCGGTCGGGCCGACGGCGTCGGCAAAGGTCTGGAGGAAGGCGCCGGTGCCGGAACCGACATCGGCCACGCGGCTGCCCGGCCCAAGTTCCAGAGCCTTCGCAATCGCCTCACGAGCGGCATAGACCTCGCGGCTCTCCAGTTCGAATTTGATGGCCCAGTCTTCGGCATCGAGGGCCGGGTCGAGGAACTTGGCGTTGATGTCGGCTTCCTTGCCAGGCGGGACCGCGGGAGCCGCCGTCGGCGGCGCGGCTGTTGCGTTGGGCAGGCAGGCCATCGTCGGAAGCCAAGCGATCGCGAACAGGAACCGCACACGTCGCACGCAACGGATGGATCGCATGAAGAAGCCTCGCCGGAGTGGACGCATCAGGTTGGAAAACTCGAGAGAGTATAGTGATGGAGACCTGCGGCCCCGTTGGGTGCGGGGTGTGACAGGCGGAAGGAGGCCAGCCGTGGTGGTAGGCATTCGATCGACGTCGTCGGGCTGGTGCTGGCTGGTCGCGTGCGGCGTGGCCGCGGCCGGCGGAGCCACGGAGCCCGAGGCCGTCGCCCCGCCGGGCGGTACGATCGGCGTCCCGCCGGCGTTCGTGGCGTTCGACGAGGGCATCGGCCGCGATGTCGCAGCGACGCTCGGCGGCAGTGCGAAGCACTGGCGGCAGATCGCTCCGGCGGTGCATCACCTGGCCCTGCAGCATGCGGAACCACTCGAGGCCCTTGCTGCCGACCAGCGGCTGGCAGCGCTCGTCGGGTTTGCCAGGCTGATCGACGCGAAACGAAAGGCCTGTGGCGACCGGCCCGTGCTGGCCCCCGGCCGGACGGTGATCGGCCTGCTCGATCCGGCCCAGGGGCTCGGGCCGCGGGAGGTTCTCGCCATCGCCGATGCCTACGACTGTGACTCGACCATTTACAAGAAGGAGTCGGCCGACGAGACGCTGGAGAGCGTTGCCCGCGAGTTTCTCGCCGCCACGACCGCGGCGCTCGCCGCTGGCAAGCCCACCACGCTGGCCGTGCTCGGTCATGGGCTGCCGACCGAGATCCAGAGCTACCACATCCGCTTCGAGCGGCTGGCCCAGGCGCTGCTCGATGGAGCGGCCGGGGCAGGGCAGGGCGGGAGACCCACCCAGGCTGCGGCCGCACCCGCGGGTGGCATGGCGGCTTCCGCCCCGGGGGGCCGGCCGGTCGATCTCGGCAGCCTGATCGTGGTCTGCGACGACTGCTTCAGTGCCGACTTCCATATCAACCTGCTCGACGAACTCGACCGCCAGGCGCGGGCGCGAGGCCTCAGGCTCGAGTCGCTGCCGGTGTGCGTCGCGGGCACCAACCGCAACTGCTACGGCCATGCCGATGTGGGGGAGAAGTTCGTGCCGCACTTCTGGCGGGACGTGATCGAGCTCTACTACATCCGCAAGCCGCTGCCCCAGGCCGTGACGCTCCGCGACTTCTTCGAGAAGGTCGACAACATGATGTACGGATACGGCCGGGTGCCTCGTGTCGAGGACGGCCGCGTGGCCGGTTACACCCTCGTCGATCCGGCGCTCGTGCAGGACCCGGTCGTGTTCGTGCCGCTCGACGAAGCCGACCTCGCCACGCTCCGCGGGCTGCTCGGGCTCCCAGCCGACGCTCCGCTGCCCCGCTGGCTCGACATCGGCTGACGGCCGCAGCGGTTGTCAGCCGGAAAATATCTCCAGCCGGCCGCCGGGGGCGAGGCCGACCGCGGCGGCCCGCCTCGAGAGCTCGTCGAGGGCCTTTCGGCCGACGCTGCCAAGCTCGAGCGTCCAATCGTTGACGTAGAGCTCGACATGCTGCTCGAGCACGCGGTCGTCGAACTCCTGCGCATGAGCCCGCATCGTAGGCAGCGGCACCTCGGGATTGCCGCGGGCCAGTTCCAGCGAGTCGCGGATCACTCGCTGCACCGTCGCAATCACGTCGTTCGGCAGGCGGCGGCTGGCCACGATCCCGCCGAGCGGCAGCGGCGATGATGTGGCAGCCTCCCAGCGGCTGCCGAGGTCTTCGACCAGGGCCAGGCCGCGGTCCTTCCACGTAAATCGGCCCTCGTGAATGCAGACCCCGAAATCGGCGGTGCGTGCTTCCAGCCTCGGCATGATCTCCGAAAACAGCACCTGCTCGACGCGGGTGGTGTCGGGATGGAACAGCCGGAACAGCAGGGCGGCGGTCGTGTGGCGACCGGGCAGCAGCGTGACCTGCCGCTGGTCGCGAGGCTTGGTGCCGGCCGCGGCAGCGAGCAGCAGCGGGCCCACGCCGAAGCCGAGGGCCGAGCCGCTCGGCAGCACCACGACCTCGTCGGCCGCCGAGAGCGCGGCGTGAAAGCTCACTTTGCAGACGTCGAAGTTGCCGCGGAAGAGCCCGGCGTTGAGTTCTTCGATGTCGAGAAGCTGTACCTCGAAGTCGAGATTCCGCCAGTCGACCGCCCGGGTGAGCAGGCCGTGGAAAGCGAAGGTGTCGTTGGGGCAGGGGGAGATGCCCAGCCGGATGGTGCGGGTCACGATTCCTCCGTGAGGATTCGCAGGCTCAGTTCGGCTGCGGCGGCGAGGGCTGCGGGAATCCGCCAGGTCGCCTGGTCGCGATCGCCGGCCGTGTTGGAGATCCCGCGCACGATCGTGAGCGGCAGGCCGCGCAGCCGGCAGGCGAGCGCTGCCGCGAAGCCCTCCATGTCTTCGGCCTCGGCCTCGGGATAGAGCAGTCTCCGCTGCCGCACATCGAACGCCGTGGCCGAGGCGGCGCAGGCGGTGAGGAGGAGGCCGGCACATGAGGGAGTAGCCGAGCGACCGGTCGTGCAGGGGAGCCGGTCGCCGATTGCCGCGGCCGTTGCCGCGGAGTCGCCCCATGGCTCGGTGGCGGCCTCGGACTCGCCTGGCCACTGCTGCCAGCCCAGGTGTTCCGCCGGAATGAACTCAGCGGCCGAGCCCACTCCCACGCCGTAGCAAGCGACCTCCCGGAAACGGTATGCCGAGCCGATCGTGAGCCGATCGTCGATCCGGCCGGCGATGCCCACGAGCAGCACCCGCCTCGGTTCGAGGGTCGCGATCAGTTCGGCCGTGCGGGCCGCCGCGGCCACGGGACCGAATCCGCAGAGTTCCAGCCGGTTGGCAACGCCGAGGCGTGCGGCAAGCGTGGGGGCGAGCAGTCTCCGTTCCAACGGCGTCGGCACGAGCACCAATGTTTCGAGCATGGTCGATCGCCTGAAGTTTCGGGAAGGCAAGAACTGCGGCCGGCCGGCGGCCCCGTGGCATGATAGCCACGACCGGCTGAGGCGGAGGCCGGGCGACCGACGCTCGGATTCGGGGCTTTGGTTACCATGACGCACGATCGGCCGCGTTGTTGAAGGCCGCCAATCAAAGAGACGAGCCTCACCATGATGCAGCCCACCTTCCGATCGAATCCGCAACCCCGGTGTGGTGTGGTGTCGCTAGCCGGGCTCGGGCTGGCCCTGGCCGCGACGACCACCTACGGACAGTTCATCACGGCCCATCGCGGCGCCTCCCATGCGGCCCCAGAAAACACCCTGGCTGCGTTCCGGCTGGCCTGGGAAGAGCAGGCCGACGCGATCGAGGCCGATTTTCACCTCACGGCGGATGGCCAGATTATCTGCATCCACGACCGTGACACCGAGCGGGTGGCGGGCGTGCGGCGGGTGGTGGCCGACACGTCGCTCGCGGACTTGCGAACGCTCGACGCCGGCCGCTGGCTCGACGAACGGTTTGCCGGGGAGCGGCTGCCGACGTTCGCCGAGGTGCTGGCGGCGGTGCCGGCGGGCAAGCGGTTCGTCGTCGAACTCAAGACCGGCCCCGAGATCGTGCCCGTCCTGGCCGAGGAACTCGCGCGGCTTCCCTGCGATCGGGAACGGCTCCTGTTCATTTCGTTCAAGGCCGACACGATCGCCGCCTGCAAACAGCGGTTTCCGGAGGTCCGGGCCCACTGGCTGAGCAGCTTCAAGGAGCAGGACGACGGCCGATGGGGACCGACGGCCGACGTGATCGCCGCCACCGCCCGGGAGTGCCGGGCCGACGGCGTCGGTCTGCGGGGCGAGCGTGGCGTGGTCGATCGAGCCTTCATCGCCAGCCTGCGTGAGCAGGGGGTGGACGAGTTTCACGTTTGGACGATCGACGATCCCGATGACGCCCGGTTTTTTCGCGCCCTCGGGGCGATCGGGGTCACCACCAACAAGCCCGGTCTGATTCGCCGGGCGCTCGCAGGCGATTCGGCGGCGGCTGGCGACGGGCGGCGCGAGGCCAGATGATCCTGGGCCGCACCGTTCGGCCCCGCGTCACGTTGCCGCAGGTTTGTTCCGCGGCTGGGTACACTTGAAGAATCAGATCTGCTGCGAAGCTCGATGCATCGTGCATCCGGTCGGCTTCGCTCTCCCCCTTTCGCACTCCCAGAGGCTCCTGTTCTCGATGACAAAACCCCGCGCAGCCGAGCCCTCTTCCACCTCAGACCGGCCAGGCCACGTGGCGTTCGAGTCGCTGGGACTTTCCGCTGAAGTGCTCCGGGCGGTCGGGCAGCTCGGTTTCGAGGAGACTTCGCCGATCCAGTCGGCCGCGATCCCGCTGATCATGGCCGGGCTGGACGTGGTGGGGCAGTCGCAGACCGGCTCGGGCAAGACCGCCGCCTTCTGCATTCCGGCGATCGAGAAGGTGGTGCCGGCCACGGCCCGCACGCAGGTCTTGATCCTCGTGCCCACCCGGGAACTCTCCACCCAGGTTGCCGACGAAGTCCACAAACTCGCCGCCTTCAAGAAGGGGGTTCGATCGGTGCCGATCTACGGCGGAGCACCCTACGAACGGCAGTTCGCCGAGCTGAAGCGCGGGGCGCACATCGTCGTGGGCACGCCGGGCCGGCTCGTAGACCACATCGCCCGCGGCACTCTCGACCTCTCGGCCGTGAAACTTCTCGTACTGGACGAGGCCGACCGGATGCTCGACATGGGCTTTCGGGAAGACATCGAGAAGATCCTCGCCGCCGCCCCGCCGGAACGTCAGACGGTCTTCTTCTCCGCCACCATCTCGCCCCCGATCCAGGCGCTCGTTCGGGAGCATTCCCGGGATCCGCAGACGGTACGGATCGAGCAGAAGGTCGTCGCCGGTCCACCGCTGGTGGACCAGGTCTATTACGAGGTGCGGCACCACGCGAAGTTCGACGCCCTGGCACGGCTCGTCGACTACTACGACGTGAAGAGCGGTGTGATCTTCTGCAACACGCAGCAGATGGTCGAGGAACTCACGGACAAACTCGCGGCCCGGGGCTGCTCGGCCGAGCGGCTACACGGCGGCATGGCCCAGGCCCAGCGAACCCGGGTGATGAACGCCTTCAAGCAGGCTGCCTTCCGGTTTCTCGTAGCCACCGATGTCGCAGCCCGCGGCATCGACGTGAACGATCTCGAGCTCGTGGTCAATTACGACCTGCCCTACGACGCCGAGGACTACGTGCATCGAATCGGTCGCACCGGCCGGGCAGGCCGCAAGGGCAGGGCGGTGACGCTCGTGTCGGGAGCGGGCATCTACAAACTCCAGTCGATCGAGCGGTTCACCCGCACCCGGATCCGTCGCGACCACGTGCCGACCATCGAGGCGGTCGAAAACCGGCGATCGGACCTCCTCTTTGAGAAGCTGCGGGCCAGTCTCGAGGAAGGGGAATTTCCCCGGGAGGCGATGCTCGTGGAGCGGCTGCTCGAAACCGGTTCCACGCCCACCGAGGTCGCCGCCGCGATCCTGCACCACTTCGCGCCGGCGGCGGTCGCACCGCCTGGAACCGAGGAGATTGCCGCGCCGCCCCCGCCGCGGGGCAACCAGCCGCACCGAGGTAAGCCCCGGCAGTTCGCCCCCCGTCCCCAGGGTGGCGGCAAGCAGGCGAAGCGACGAAAGATCGGCTTTCAGGGGCGGAAAAAGCCCCGCTCGTAGCGTCCGCCGATGCCCGAGCCTCCGGCCGGGG
>CAYVNX010000043.1:0-22315 GCA_964453165.1 uncultured Candidatus Kuenenia sp.
CCGAATTCGTTGTTCGTGCCGTACGTGATGTCGCATGCATAGGCCTGCTGCCGCTGTCCGGAGTCCATGCCCGACTGGATGGCACCGACGGTCAGGCCGAGGCCGAGGTAGAGCGGCCCCATCCACTCCATGTCGCGGCGGGCGAGGTAGTCGTTGACCGTGACGACGTGCACCCCCTTGCCCTCGAGCGCGTTCAGGTAGGCCGGCAGCGTGGCCACGAGCGTTTTGCCCTCGCCCGTGATCATCTCGGCGATCGCGCCCGAGTGGAGCACCATCCCGCCGATCAACTGCACGTCATAGTGCCGCATGCCCAGGAACCGCCGGCCTCCCTCCCGACAGACGGCAAAGGCCTCCACGAGGAGGTCGTCGAGCGTCTCGCCGGCGGCCAGTCGCCGGCGGAAGTCGGCCGTCTGTCCCCGGAGTTCGGCATCGCTCATCGCCTGGTAGCGGGACTCCAGGAGGCCGATCGCCTCGATCTTGGGCTCCAGCCGGCGGATGGCGCGGGCGTTGGACGAGCCAAACAAGCCGGTGATGAACCGTTCGGCCCGGGTGCTGAGCGAGGTGGCGCCGTTGGAGACGGCATCCCAGACGCGTTCGAGGGTTTCCATAAATGAAATGAGTAGCGAAGGGCGAACTGAGCAGCCGGGGGAGGGCGGCAGGGCAGGGGCCGGCGGGGCACATCCGCCGGGACCGCGAAAAAACGCGGGGCAATCCAGGATTCTCGCGGCCGGGTGGCCGATGGGTCAAGGCGACTGGCCTAGGTCACCGGCCGTGGTCAGCTGATTCGCCGCCGGGTAGGCCGTTGGAATCCGGGCCGCCGCTTGTCAGTCGGACGGGACTGAGACAGACTGTCGAACGTGGTGGGGAATCCTTTTAGGCTCGAGCTGACGTTCGTTCCGATGCATCCGACCGACGTTTCCGACCCCCGGTACTACCACAAGGTCGTCGATTGCCAGTGGGCCTGCCCGGCTCACACCAACGTTCCCGCCTACATCCGGCTGATCGCCCAGGGGCGGTTCACCGAGTCGTATCTGCTCAACCGGGCCTCGAACGTCTTTCCCGGCGTGCTCGGCCGAACCTGCGACCGCCCTTGCGAGCCGGCCTGCCGCCGCGGCAGGATCGACGAGAAGCCGGTGGCGATCTGCCGGCTCAAGCGGGTTGCGGCCGACCTCCGCGGCGAGATCGAGGCGTTTCTGCCCAAGGCTCCCGACGTGAAGAACGGGAAGCGGATCGCCCTGATCGGGGCCGGACCGGCCTCGCTCACGGTGGCCAACGACCTGTTGCCGCTGGGCTACGAGGTGACGATCTTCGAGAAGAACCACGAGCCGGGCGGGCTGATGCGGATCAACATCCCCTCCTTCCGCCTGCCGGCCTCGGTGCTCGACGACGAGTGCGGCTTCATCATCGGGATGGGGGCCGAGATGCGGTATGGCGCCGCTGTGACGAGCATGGCCGCCGTACTCGCCGAGGGATTCGACGCCGTGTTCGTGGGCAGCGGGGCGCCGAAGGGCAAGGAACTCGAGCTGCCGGGCCGGCGCGAGGCGGCCGAGCGGGTCCATATCGGGATCGAGTGGCTTGCGAACGTCCACTTCAAGCACGTCGAGCGGATCGGTCCGCGGGTGATCATCATCGGCGTCGGCAACACTGCGATGGACTGCTGCCGGACCGCGAAGCGGCTCGGGGCCGCCGACGTCAAGGTGGTGGCCCGCCGCGGCCGCCGGCATTTCAAGGCCTCGCCCTGGGAGCTCGAGGATGCCGAGGAGGAGCAGGTCGAGATCATCGAGAACCACGCCCCGACCCGGATGATCGTGGAGCAGGGGCGGCTGGTCGGGATGGAGTTCGAGGTGCTCGAGTGGAGTGACGACGCTGCCGGGCGATCCGCGAGCCGCGTCGTGCGGACCGAGATCATTCCCTGCGACGACGTGATCCTGGCGATCGGCCAGGAGAATGCATTCCCCTGGATCGAGCGGGATCTCGGGGTCGAGTTTGACGAGCGGGGCATGCCGGTCGTCGACCGGTTGACCCACCAGAGCACGCATCCGCAGGTCTTCTTCGGGGGCGACGCCGCCTGGGGGCCGCAGAACATCATCTGGGCGGTGGCCCACGGCCACGCGGCGGCGATCTCGATCGACCTCTTCTGCCAGGGGCAGCCGGTGACCGATCGGCCGCCGCAGGGGATGACGCTCGTCAGCATGAAGAACGGCCTCCACGCCTGGTCCTACGACAACGGGTTCGATCCCTCGGCCCGACAGGTGATGCGGCACGAGGAACTGACCCGCAGGTTCCGCGACCTGTCGGTGGAAGTGGAATTGGGCTTCACGCCCGAGCAGGTGGCGACCGAGGTGTCGCGGTGCTTGAACTGCGACATCCAGACCCACTTCGCGGCGCCCAAGTGCACCGAGTGTGATGCCTGCATCGACGTCTGCCCCACCAACTGCCTGACGATGCTCACCAACCATTCCCCCGAAGCCGAAATCCGGCGGCGACTCACCGTGCCGGCGGTCAACCTCGGCCAAGAGATTTACTGCTCCGAGCCGCTGCCTCAGACCCAGCGGGTGATGGTCAAGGACGAAGACGTCTGCCTCCACTGCGGCCTGTGCGCCGAGCGGTGCCCCACGGCGGCCTGGGACATGCAGCTGTTCGATCTGATCGAGCCCAAGGCCGGGGCCGCCGCCCTCCAGGGGACACTCGCCAGCGTATGAACGGCGTCAACGACTTCGCGTTCAAGATCGGCACGGTCAACGGCACCGGGTCGGCGAGCGCCAACGGCCTCCTGATGCGGGCGATCTTTCGGATGGGGATCCCGGTGTCGGGCAAGAATCTGTTCCCCTCCAACATCCAAGGCCTGCCGACCTGGTACGAGATCCGGGTCAGCAAGGACGGCTACATGGCCCGGCCGGCCGAGCTCGACCTGGTGGTCGCCCTCAACCCGGCGACCTATGCCAAGGACGTGGCCGCGGTGCGACCCGGCGGCTTCCTTCTCTACGACTCGTCGTGGCCGCTGCCCCGGGAACTCGCCCGGGACGGGATCACGATCCTCGGCGTCCCCTTCGGCCGGCTCTGCGTCGAGGCCTTCGAGGGGGATCGGGAGCGGACGCTCCTGCGCAACATCGCCTACACGGGCGCCCTGGCCGCACTGCTCGCCATCGACATGTCGGTGATCGACGTCCTCCTCGAGGAGACCTACGGCAAGAAGCCGAAGCTGCTCGCGGCCAACCACAAGGCGATCCGGCTCGGCTTCGACTACGCCGCCACCACCTTTCCCTGCCCGCTCCCCTTTCGCCTCGAGCGGATGGACGCCACCGGCGACTCGATCCTGATCGACGGCAACACCGCCGCCGCCCTCGGCGCCGTCTATGCCGGGGCAACCGTGGGGGCCTGGTATCCGATCACTCCGGCCACCTCGCTGATGGAGGCCTTCAAGGCCTTCTGCGAGAAATACCGGGTCGATCCGGATTCAGGCGAGCGGCGGTATGCGATCCTTCAGGCCGAAGACGAGCTGGCCGCCGCGGGCATCACGATCGGGGCCGGCTGGGCCGGGGCGCGAGCCTTCACCAACACCTCCGGCCCGGGCATCTCGCTGATGCAGGAGTTCCTCGGGCTGGCCTATTACACCGACATCCCGGCGGTGTTCTTCGATATCCAGCGGTGCGGGCCCTCCACGGGGATGCCGACCCGAACCCAGCAGGCCGACATCCTCTCGATGGCCTATGCCTCCCACGGCGACACCAAGCACCCGATCCTGTTCCCGGCCGACCCGGGGGAGGCGTTCGAGATGGCGGTGCAGGCCTTCGATCTGGCCGACCGGCTCCAGACGCCCGTGTTCGTGGCGACCGATCTCGATATCGGCATGAACGACTGGATGGTCAAACGACTGGCCTGGGATGACGGTTACCGGCCCGACCGGGGGAAGGTGCTCGATGCCGAGGCCCTGGCCGTGTTGCCAAAGTTCTCCCGCTACCTCGATGTCGATGGCGATGGCATCGCCGCTCGCACGCTGCCGGGCGTGGGGGCCAAGGGGGCGTATTTTGTTCGCGGCTCCGGCCACGACAAGCATGCCAACTACACCGAGGACTCCGATGCCTACCGGGAGCTGGTCGATCGCCTCAGGCGGAAGTTCGCCCATGCGGCCCGGCTCGTGCCCGGCCCCGTGTTCACCCGTCAGCCGGGGGCGGACGTGGGGCTCGTGACGCTTGGCGGCTGCGATGCGGCGGTTCGCGAGGCGGCCGATCGGCTGCGGGAGCAGGAGATCCTCGTCGACGTGATGCGGATCCGGGCCTTCCCCTTTGCCGACGAGGTGAAGGAGTTTCTCGAGGCCTACGACACGGTGTTCGTCATCGAGCAGAACCGCGACGGCCAGCTGCGAGCGCTCCTGGCCGTCGAGCTCGGGGTTCCCCGCGACGACATGACGCCGATCCTCGACTACGGCGGCCTGCCCCTTTCCGCCCGGGTGGTCGTGGAGGCGGTGGTCGAAGCCCTGGATCAGGTGACCGCATGACCTCGATCGTCAAGCCGCCCGTTCGCCATCCCCGCCTCGAGACCAACGCCCTCGGCCTCACCCAGCGGGACTACGAAGGCTCGATGTCGACGCTCTGCGCCGGCTGCGGTCACGACTCCGTGACGGCGGCGATCGTGCAGGCCGCCTGGGAGCTCGGGCTCGAGCCGCATCGGGCCGCGAAGATGAGCGGGATCGGCTGCTCGTCGAAGACGACGGCCTACTTCATGAAGGAGTCGCACGGCTTCAATTCGGTGCATGGCCGGATGCCCTCGGTGGCCAGCGGCGCCGCGGCGGCCAATCGCGGCCTGACCATGATCGGCATCTCGGGCGACGGCGACTCGCTCTCGATCGGGCTCGGCCAGCTCGCCCACGCGATCCGGCGGAACGTCAACATGCTCTACCTGATCGAGAACAACGGCGTGTACGGCCTGACAAAGGGTCAGTTTTCCGCCTCGGCCGACATCGGCTCGAAGTCGAAGCGGGGCGAGCCCAACGAGCAGCCGCCCATCGATCCCGTGCTGCTCGCGCTGTCCGTGGGCGCGACCTTCGTGGCCCGCTCCTTCTCGGGCGACAAGCAGCAGCTCGTGCCGATCCTCAAGGCGGGCCTCGCCCACCAGGGGCTGGCGATCGTGGACGTGATCTCCCCGTGTGTGACCTTCAACGACCACGAGGGCTCGACCAAGAGCTATCGCTACACCCGGGAACACGACGTCGAGGCCGTGGAGGCCGACTACGTGCCGGTGCATGCCGAGATCACGCTCGGCGACGAGCCGCCGCGGGAGGTGCGAACCGTCCAGTTCCACGACGGCAGCACCGTCCGCCTACGGAGTCTCGCAGCCGGCTACGACCCGACTGACCGCGACGCCGCCTACGCCCAGGTGCGGGCCTGCCAGGCGCGGGGCGAGATCGCCACGGGCCTGCTCTACGTCGACGCCGGCAGTCGCGACATGCACGATCGCCTCGGCACCCCCGCCACTCCGCTCGTGGATCTGCCCTACGCCTCGCTCTGCCCGGGCGTTGCCGCGCTCGACACGCTCATGAAGCGGTTTCGCTGAAGGCTGATGCCGCGTCGGCCCGCCCACGGTCGATGCGCCGGTCCTGACTGGAGGCTCGGGGATCGGCTAAGGGCTTCGTGGCATCTTCCGGCTAGTCATCGTGGCTGGTCTCGCCCAATGACCCGGAGCCCCCGGACTCGCGTCCGGGGCTTTGATTGGGGTGATGCCCGGTGACTCCGGACCGGGGGCCGGGGCTTTGATTGGGGTGATGCCTCATGACATAGAAGCCCCCGACGCAAGTCGGGGGGCTCCGCGTGGAAGCGGAAACCGTCCACCTATGCCACCTATGCCACGACGGGACTTTTGCCGCCCCCGAGCCGGCGCAGCTCAGTTGACCCTATGCAGGGTATCCAGGCGGACGTGAGGCCCTGCCACGGCGGCGACCAAAAGGTTTCCCTGATGCAAGCCTTTGTCTAGGCTACGCGAGTCAAGGCGGGGTGTCACTCACTCGAAAGGGGCTGTCTCATGCGTGGAAACCGGAAGCGAACAGGTTTGAAGGCCGCTGCGGCCGCGGTGGTGTGTTTGGCCGGCTGGACCTCCGCGTCTGGGCAACTCGTGCTCGTCAACGAGACCTTCGACACCTACACGTCGGATGTCGAGATGCGGGCCACCTGGGTGCCGACGGTGGGGAATGGCACGCTCCCCTCCACCTTTTTCGACGAGACGAGCGGCATCCTCACGAACGACGCCGTCTTGTTTCCCGGCATCCAGGGGCAGGCGCTCGACCACGTCGGTTCCTCGAATAGCACCCCGGGCATGGTGAATCAATTCGGCGGGGTGATCGACCAGTTCAACGGCCTGCAGCCGGCGTTTCAGGCCATTCCGAGCCCCACGCAGAACGTTTCGGTGAGCGTCGACATCTTCGAGTCGGGAGGTGGCAACGAGCGGATGACGCTCGGCATGCGGTACATCGATACCTCAGGCGGCAGCGTGGTGACGCAAAACATCCTCGAGCTTGGCCTCTACAACTCGGTCGTCACCGATCCCACCGGCGGCGCCGATCCGAACTTCTTCGCCGGCACCGGCCTCGGCTACCGGGTGATCCTGTTCGGCGGCTTCGACGCTCCGCTGACGGCCCAGCCCAACTACCAGTATTTCCAGTTGCCGGCCGAACTCGACCGACCGACCGACGCCGACACCGTGACGAACATCGGCGACATCGGTGCCGGCTGGCATCGCTACACGGCGATCGTCGAGCCGGAGCAGGTCACGCTCTCGATCGACCTCTGGCGGGACGGCCTGCGAAACACGTCACGGACGCCCGATGTCGAGACCGGAATCCGACCCGGTGACCCTGGGGTCGATGCCACGGTCACGTGGCCCGTGCGGGTCACGGCCAACGGGTTCAACAGCCTCCGGCTCGGGGGTCCGTCGGGCGTGACGTCACCCGGCGTCGGCGCGATGGCCTTCGACAACGTGCTGCTCCAGATGGTGGACGCTGCGGCGCCCTCGAACGACATCGTGATCGACGTGCCGAGTGGCTCCCAGACCCAGGCCGATGCCGGCTATCCCACGATCGCCACCGCCGACTCGGTGACGAAGATCGGAGCCGGCACCGTCGTCTTCGATGCGGCCAACGCCTACACCGGGCCGACGCTCGTCTCGGCCGGCACGCTCCGGGTGACGAACGCGAATGCCGTTGCGGCCACCGCCGTGACGGTGGAGACCGGCGGCAGGCTCGCCCTGCCGCAGGACGCCCGCTTGAGTGCGACCGTCGCCGGCCTGTCGGTCGATCAGGTAAGCGGTGGAGGTCTCGTCGATCTCGGGGCGGGCCAGCTGGTGGTCGCCCCTGGTGGCATCTCGGCCGCCGACCTGCGGGCCGACATCATCGCCGGCCGCAACGGTGGGGCATGGAACGGGGCGACGGGCATCGCGTCGAGCGCCGCGGCGGCCGCGGGTGGCTCGCGGGCGGTCGGCTATCGGATCGCCGGGGATGGCACCGCCACCGTGTCGTTTGCCGCCCCGGGCGACACCGACCTCAATGGATCGGTGAACGTCTTCGATCTCGTCACGGTCAACTCCTCCGGTAAGTATGGCACCGGCCAGCCGGCAGCCTGGGCTGACGGCGATGCCAACTACGACGGCGCGACGAACGTCTTCGACCTCGTGTCGATCAACGGCGGCGGTGCCTACAACCAGGGCAACTACTTCCCGGCGGCCGCAACTGCCACGGGGGTGATCACGGCGGTGCCCGAGCCGGCAGCGCTCGGCGCGGGGATCGCTTGTCTGGCCGGGGCGATGTTGCTGCGGCGGTCGCAGCGGCGCGGACGGGGCTGAACCAACGCCGGGGGCAAGGCGTACAATCGCCGAGCCCCCGTCCGTTCGCCCCTGAGGCCATTCCGATCGACGCTCCGGTCGCCACGCTTCCTTCGACAGAATCTTCGCAGACCCGCGGGCCCGCCCCGGGCGCTGCCTGGTTTTCGCTCGACACCGATGTCTCGCTGGCGGGTTCGCCCGCCAGCGAGTGGCTCGTTGTGTCGCCCGACGGCCTGGCCGTGGTGGATCGGCGGGTCGAGCGGGGCGAGTCCCTGCCGACGGAGCCGCTGCGACGGGTTGTGTGGGCCGACGTGGATCGGATCCGGACCGCGGCCGGCATCGGCGGCGGGATGCTGCAGGTACGGGAGCGGGGCGACTGGGTCGATCTCGTCCGCTACTCCAATGCCCTGGCGAGCCGGTTCCACAAGGTCGCCCGGGCGCTCGAGACCGCCCGCGAGGCTGCCGCGGACGAGTGTGGCTCGGTGGCCGAGCCCGCCCTCGATACCGGGCCGCTTGACCCGCCGCACTGTCCGACCTGCCGGCTGCGGCTGGTGACGGCCGACGACGCCTGCCCCCGCTGCCTGCAGAAGGGCCGGATCCTCAGGCGGGTGGCCGATCTCGTGGCGCCCCACACCCGGGGTGCGGTGCTGCTCGGGGCGCTGACGGTGCTCGGCGTGGCGGCCGAACTCGTGCCGCCCAAGCTCCAGCAGTATCTCGTCGACGACATCCTCTCCGGTCGGGCTGCTCCCGGCGGCGCCGGCCAGCCCGATTTTCGCACGGCCCTGCTCGTGGTGGTGCTCTCGCTGGCTGCATCGCGGGTGCTGCTCTCGATCGTGGCCGTGTTCAAGGGGCGGCTGGCCTCGACGATTGGCAGCGGGCTCACCTCGCGGCTCCGGCGGGAGATGGTCGAGAAGCTCCAAGGGCTCTCGGTGGGCTATTTCGACCGGCATCAGGTCAGCTCGATGATCAGCCGGGTGGCCCACGACAGCGAGGTCCTGCACGGATTGGTCCACCAGTTCACCGGTGGGTTTCTCCTGCAGATCGTGCAACTCGTGGCCGTGGGGGCGATGCTCGTCTGGATCAATCCCAAGCTGGCCGCCTTCACGCTGATTCCGGTGCCGCTGGTGATCCTCGGCTCCTGGATCTTCTGGCAATACGTCTACCCTCGTCATTACCGGCTCTGGGACGCATCGAGCAAGCAGATGGCGGCCCTCTCCGGCATGCTCTCCGGGATCCGCGTGGTGAAGGCCTTCGCCCAGGAGCCGCGGGAGGAGGAGCGATTTCAGGCGGCCAGTGACCACCTGCGGAACTGGCGGCAGTGGGTCGAACTCACCGGCTCCACCTACTCGGCCGCGATGCAGATCGTGTTCAGCCTCGGCGGGTTGATCGTCTGGTATGTAGGCGGCCGCGACGTGCTCGGCCAGCAGATGACGCTCGGCCAGCTGATCGCCTTCCTCGCCTACCTGGCGATGTTCTACGCGCCGCTCGGTGCCCTTTCGAGCTTCACGACCTGGCTGACGAGCTTTCTCTCGGGGAGCAAGCGAGTGCTCGAACTGCTCGACACGCCGGCCTTGATCCACGAGCCGGCCGAGCCCGCCGCCTGGGAGGAGACCCGGGGGGCGATCGCCTTCCGCGATGTCACCTTCGGCTACGACGAGAACCAGCCCGTGCTCCGCGACGTCTCGTTTTCAGTGGCGCCAGGGGAGATGGTGGGGATTGTCGGCCGCAGCGGCTCCGGCAAGTCGACGCTCGTGAATCTCCTGGCCCGGTTCCACGACGTGCAGCAGGGGTCGGTCGAGATCGACGGGATCGACGTTCGGCAGCTGGCCGGCCGTCAGCTGCGGGAGCGGCTGGGGATCGTGTTTCAGGAGTCGTTCCTGTTTCGGGGCACGATCTGGAAAAACCTCGGCTACGGCCGGCCCGAGGCCACGATCGAAGAGGGGCTGACGGCGGCCAAGGCGGCCGGGGCCCACGACTTCATCTGCCGCCAGCCGGCCGCCTACGAGACGCTGCTCGGCGAGCGAGGGGCCGGGCTTTCCGGGGGCGAAAAGCAGCGGCTCTCGATCGCCCGCACGCTCCTGGCCGATCCGCAGATCCTGGTGCTCGACGAGGCCACCAGCAGCATCGACGCCGAGGCCGAGCGGGAGATCCAGCAGGCGCTTGCCGCGCTGGTCCGCGGGCGGACGACGATCGCGATCGCCCACCGCCTCTCCACGCTTCGCAATGCCGACCGGATCATTGCCTTCGACCGGGGCCGACTCGTGGAGCAGGGCACCCACGCCGAACTGCTCGCGGCCGACGGCCTCTACGCCCGGCTGGTGCGGATCCAGACACAGGTCTCGCGTCAGCCCACGGTCGACACCCTGTTGGCCGAGCCCGCAGCCGAGCCGGCCGAGGAGCCAGCCGACGGGCCGGCAGAGTCTGCCATTCACTGGCTCGAGCCTGCCGGCCACCGATTCACGACCGGCGCGCACGGCCGGATCGAACTCTGGGCGGGAGACACCCGGCTCGCCGCCGGGGTGTTCGTGGTGCCCACCTTCCCGGCCTCGCACCCCGATGCCTATCTCTCCGTCCGCGGCTGGACCGACGACGGGGAGGAGCACGAGCTCGGAATCATCCGCCGGCTCACTGACTGGCCGGCGGCCGATGCAGCGATCCTGCAAGACGCCGTGGCCCGCCGGATTCTCGTTCGCACGATCCGCCGGATCCACAAGCTCCGGCTCGACCATGGCTATCTCGACTTCGAGGTCGACTCCGACGCCGGCCCGGGCCGGTTCACGACCCGCTGGACCCAGAGCCAGGCCCTCGACTTCGGCGAGGACGGCAAACTCCTGATCGACTCCGAGGAGAATCGCTGGGTCGTGCCCCGTGTGGCCGACCTGCCTTCCGCCGACCGCGAGCGGTTCGAGCGCTACGTCTACTGGTGAAAGAAACGGACGTGCCCCGGATTCAAGGCGGGCTCGACCTCGTCTCACAGGTCGGCCGGCTGCAACACCTTCGTCCGCCGGAGGACGTGTGCGAGGCTCTGTCAAGCGGGATCCGGTCGTTGAATGAGCGGCCTCGTCATCTCCGTTCGACGATGGTTTTCGGGCTGAGCATGAGATCACGTGGAGCGTGCGGGGGCAGGTGCCGTCGCCCGAACGATCAGGTCACGAGCCGGGCGCCCGCGGAGGGCCGCGAGGCGAAGATCTCGGGCGTGATGTCGGTCGCCGCGAGGTAGTCGGCGTGGAGCCGGGCGGCGATCGCTTCGGCCCGGCCGGAATCGCAGAGGGTGACGGTCGAGCCGCCGAAGCCGCCGCCGGTCATCCGGGCCCCGATCACGCCTCCCGAGCGGCCGATACTCCGGGCGATCTCCACCATCGTGTCGAGTTCCGGACAGGAGACCTCGAAGTCGTCGCGGAGCGAGTCGTGGCTGGCCGCCATCAAAGGCCCGAGTGCCTCGACGTCGCCGGCCTCGAGGGTCCGGGCGGCGGCGACGGTGCGGGCGATCTCGCCCACCACGTGCCGGGCCCGGCGGTTGACCGGGTCGCCGAGCCGATCCCAGGCGGCCTCTACGTCGGCCATGGTCACGTCTCGCCAGGAGGGCTTGCCGAGGATCGCGAGCCCATCCTCGGTGTTCTTCCGGCGGGCCGCATAGCCGCCGTCGGTGAGTTCGTGATGGACGTTTGTGTTGGCGACGAGCACGGTCAGGCTGGGATCGGTGAAGGGCACGAGAGTCGGCTCGCCTGAGCGGCAGTCGATCAGCACGAGCCGGTCGGCCTGGCCGAAGACTGAAGCGAATTGGTCCATGATCCCGCAGGGCACGCCGGCAAACACATGCTCGGCCTGCTGGCAGAGCAGGGCCTTCTCGCGGGTGGCGAGCGACATGCCCGCGAGGCCTTCGAGCAGCGTGGCCATGCCGCATTCAAGCGCGGCGGATGAGGAGAGCCCCGCCCCCATCGGCACCGACGACACGACCCAGGCATCGAACCCTGGAATGGTGAGGCCGCGATCCTGGAAGCCACGGATCACACCGCGGACGTAATTCGCCCACTTCGGCTGGCCCGGCTCGACGGTCCGGTCGAGCGGGATCGTGGCCGTGTCGCCCGCGGCCGAACCGATCCGCGCCTCGTGGCTGCCGTTGGCCGCCGCGGCGATCACGACGGCGCGGTCGAGCGCGAAGGGCATCACGAATCCGTCGCAGTAGTCGATGTGCTCGCCGATCAGGTTCACCCGCCCGGGGGCGGCGGCGGTGAGCGTGGCCTCGCGACCGAAGGCGGCGTTCAGGCCGGCGGCTGCGGCCGCGGCGAGGTCAGCGACGGAAACGGCAGGGGTGAGGGACATGGGAACTCGCGTCAGGGTGGGAAACGGATCACGGGCCGGGGGCGGATGAATCAGCCCGCGGCGTCGAAGGCTGGGGCGTGATCAGGAACGACCAGTCATAGTCGCCGCTCGGCTTGATCCGGTAGCGGTCGAGCGGCTGCTCACCCCAGGAATTCGTGCCGCCGAGTCCCATCGTGCGGTGATCGATCCGCACGACGTATTCGCCTGGCCCGACGAGATCGACGGCATTGCGACCAGCCTCGAGCGAGAGGGTCGTTACCGGAAGCACGGCGAATTCGAGCGGCTGCTCGCTCGCCGTTTCGATGCGGAAGCCGACGCCCCGCTGCGGGTCGGCCAGTTGGAACCACCGCACCCCGGTTCGCAGCCCCGCCTCCTGCGGATCCACATAGCGGTGGAACAGGTCGGCGACGTCGCCCGAATGGATCCCCGTCCAGGCGCCGGCCTGCCGATCTTCGTAGTTTTCCTGCGGGCCGCGGCCGTACCAGGTGCAGCGGGAGAAGTCAGCCGCGACGCCGCACCGCATGCCGATTCGCGGCACGGTCGGCAGGCTGCCTCGTAGCCGCACGGTGGGGCTGACCCGGACCTGACCCGACGGATGAAACTCCCAGATGACCGTGGCGGTCGAGTCGCCGGCCGGAATTCGGATCTCTGAACGAACCTCGACCACTCCGTCGCGGACCGTCGTGGCGACCGACTGGGCCCTGGCTGCCGGCCCGGCGTCCCGCCAGAGCCGCAGCGAACGCTGGTAGCCGGCCCCCTCGTCGTTGTTCGTCATCGGCCGCCAGAAATCGAAGCGAAATGGGGCGGTCAGGGCAGGTGACGAGTCGATCATGCCGCTGTGCTTGCCGATCGTCGCCGTGTGGTCGCCGAAGTGCACCGTCACCGACTCATCGTCTTCCGTGACGCTGCTCGCCCCGGTCCTCGCCGCGGCCTGGGGCAGCGGCCGTGTGCCCCAGGGCAGGGCGAACTCCTCCCAGCCGACGGGCGAGCCGGCGGTCGCCCAGGCGGTGTCGTGCGTCTGGTCGAAGCGAACGCGGAGCAGGTATTCGGCGGTCGGCTCCGGATCATGCGAGGTGGCGATCGTGAGCTCATGCCGGCCCTGGGGCGGCACCGCCGGCAGCTCGAGCGGTCCCGAGCCGACGACCGCCCCATTCTTCAGGAGCTTCCACGAGGCGGTGACGTCGTCGAGCGGCCGGAAGAATCGTTCGTTCAACAGGGAGAGTTTCACGGTCGGTGTGGTGAGATCGACCGGCTCGACCTGGGGGTCCTGGTGGACCTTCGCTACCTCGGCAAACTGCGGCGAGGGGGTGAGGTCGCCCATCACGATGCCGTTCAGGCAGAACGAACTCTGGTTGGGCTGGTCGTTGAAGTCGCCCCCGTAGGCAAAGAAGGGGCGGGTCTTCGGCTTCTTCGCATCTTCGGTCAGCTGCAGATCCACGATCGCCGCGGGGGCGGCGGATGCCCGGGCCGCGGGGCCCCCCAAGACCTTGGCCGAGCGGATCGAGCCCGAGAAGCGGCGGGTCGGCACCTCGAGATTGATGCCGATGCCGAGGTCGTGGTCATTGGCCTGAATCGCTCCGGTGCAGGGGGAGGTCGCGACCTCCTCACCATCGATCGCCAGGGCGAGCCGCGTGCCGTCGTAGCGGCCGGAGACGGTATGGAACTTCGACCGCCAGTCCTCAGGCAGCGGAGCCCGGACCGTCTTCCAGGTGTCGGTGTAGACGAAGAATTCGAGCTGCGACCCCGAGGCATCGACCTTGAGCGAGTAGGCGGTGTCGCCCTTGGTGATGATCGGATAGCCCTCGGAGGCGTTGCGGTCGTTGTCGCCGCCCCCCTGGCCCTGGCGGCCGCCGAAGTTGCCCCGGACCTCGGCCACAAGTTCCACCGCATCGACGAGGTCGAGCGTGTCGGAGGCCTTGACGACCAGCCCGCCGCCGTAGAGGCCTTCGGTCTCGGAGAGCGAGCCCATCAGCCAGGTGGCATGGCCGTGGCCGCTGCGATCCTCGACCGCGTCGGCCGCCTGCTTGGCGGCCAGTAGGGACTGATCCTTCCAATCCCAGATGAAGCCTCCTTGGAGCAATCGCTCCTTGCGGAAGAGCCGCCAGTAGTCGGCGAGGTTACCCGACGAGTTGCCCATCGCGTGGTTGTATTCGCACTGGATCATCGGCCGCTGCTCGGCGAGCGGTTTCTTCTCCTCCTCGCGGCAATAGCGGACGCAACTACCGATCGGGGCGTACATCGGGACGAACAGATCGACGTGGGGCCGCTGCTGGGCCTGCTCGTAGTGGACTGGGCGAGAGGGATCCCGCTCGTGAATCCACTCGGACATCGTGCGGAAGTTGATGCCGTCGCCCGACTCGTTGCCCATCGACCACATCACCACACAGGGATGGTTCTTGGCCGACTCCAGGCAATTCTTCATCCGGTCGAGGTGGGCCGGGCCCCAGGAGGGATCCTTGGCCAGCGGGTTGGCGTCAGGGCCCCAGCCCATGCCGTGGGCTTCGATGTTGGCCTCTTCGATCACGTAGAAGCCGAGTTCGTCGCAGAGATCGAGGAAGGTCGGGTCGTTCGGATAATGCGAGGCGCGAACGGCATTGATGCCGGCCCGCTTCATCATCAGGAGGTCGGCCCGCATGTCGGCCGGCGTGACATAGTGGCCTTGCGTGGGATGGTGGTCGTGGCGGTTGACGCCCTTGAATAGGATCGGCTGACCGTTGTGGAGAAACTGCCCGTCCCGAACCTCGTCGTGGCGGAAGCCGGTCTTGCCGGAATGGACTGCGAGCACGGTCCCGCTGGCGTCGCGAAGCGTCAGGCGATACGGAAAGAGCACCGGCGTCTCGGCCGTCCAGCCGGCGACCTCCGGCAGATCCGGACAGTCGATCCGCACCTGGGCCATGCCAGCAGGATCCAGGACGACCTCCGGGGATTCCCGTGTCACGACCGTCTTCCCCGCGGGATCGACCAGTTCGAATTCCACCCGGCCGGCAGCTGCCGCACCGCCGAGGTTCCGCAGGTCGAGCTCCACCGCGAGCGTGCCGGTGCGGCCGTCGGCCCGCCAGCCGGTCTGCACCCAGTGATCGCGAATCTGGAGCGGCGCCGATGACCAGAGGAACACATCGCGGAAGATTCCCGAAAGCCGCCACATGTCCTGGTCTTCGAGGTAGGAGCCGTCGGAATACTGGTAGACCTCGACGGCGAGCAGGTTCACGCCCGGCTTGACCTGCTTCGTGATTTCAAACTCGGCCGGTGTGCGGGAGTCCTGCGAGTAGCCGACCTTCTGGCCGTTGACCCAGAGTGAGAAGGCGGAATCGACGCCGTTGAAGGTGATGAAGGTGTGCCGGCCCGCCCACCCCTCTGGCAGCGTGAAGTTCCGTCGGTAGGAGCCGACCGGGTTGCGCTGACCGGCCGGGCGGTTCGTGAAGTGGCCCGGCGGTGTGCCCATGACCCGGGGTGGTTCGACGGCGAAGGGATACTCGGAATTGGTGTAGAGCGGCACGCCATAGCCGTGGATCTGCCAGTTGGACGGCACGGGAATGCTGGCCCACCCTGCGGCGTCGAACTCCGGCCTGAAGAAGTCCACCGGCCGGTCGGCCGGCGTGCCCGCGTAGTGAAACTTCCACGGCCCGTCGTAGCCGAGGAGCGACTGCGGAATCGGCCCCTCGAGGTCGGCTGGCCGGTGGTTGAGTGACACGACCCAGGGCGAGGCGGCCGCTGCGTGCGCCGCGTCACGATCCGGAAAGGGCCACGACGCCGCCCGCGGCGGCTCCTTGTTGACGCGAAAGACCGCCTGATTCTCCCACTCTGGCTGCTCCGCGGCGAGCGGCGACAGGGCCATGGCGACGACAAGACTCAGTGACACGAGACGACTCATGGACGCACCGAACATGATGGGACTCGAATAGGTGACAGCCGATCCAAGGCCGAGGAGTTTACCTGTCGGTGGAGAACCCCATCCACGGCATGATCGAGGTGCCCGACGCCCGACCACCCTCGGGCTGTCGAGGCAAAGCTGGCCCTGGCGGGCGCTGCCGCGCCGACGGTTCTCCGAAACGGTGGCCGCACCGCATCGTTAGGTCCCGCAGAATGTGCGATATGGCCCGCAGCCAGGCGGCGGACCGCCGCGGTATGGCTCATTGGCCGGCGTCTCGACGAAGGGGTCGCGCAGCACCGACAGGAGCCGCTCGAAGACCGTGAGGTCGCCCGCCGCCGCTGCCGCCAGGGCCTCCTCGACACGATGGTTCCTCGGGATCACCACCGGGTTGGACCGCCGCATCAACGCCACCGCAGTTTTTGTGCCCCCCGGCTCGCGGGCCAGGCGTTCCAGCCATCGTCCGCACCAGGCGGAAAACCTTCCGCCGGCATGGTCTGCGTTCGGAGGTGCACCCGACTCCGCGATCGCTGCGAGCCCGGCGAACGTCGCCGTGAAGTCCGCCTGCGTGTCGCTCATCAGGCCCAAGAGATCGCCGAACAGGCGGCGATCATCGGAATCTTCCGTGGTGAGGCCAAGCTTGGCCCGCGCTCCGGCGAGGTGATGCCGATCGTACCGGTCGGAAAATGTGGCCAAGACCCTCCGCACCGTGTCGATCGCCGCGTCTTCGTCGCCGCCCACCGCCGGCAGGAGGCTCTCGGCAAGCCTGGTGAGGTTCCACAGCGCGACGGCGGGCTGGTTGCCGTAGGCATACCGTCCTTGCTGATCGATCGAGCTGAAGACGGCGGCAGGGTCATAGACGTCGAGAAAGGCGCACGGGCCGTAATCAATTGTCTCCCCGGATACGGCCATGTTGTCCGTGTTCATGACGCCATGCACGAACCCGACGAGCATCCAGCGGGCCACGAGCGCCGCCTGCGCCTCCACGACTCGTTCGAGAAACTCGCTGGCCGGGTCGTCGGCCGCGGCCGCTTCCGGCGCGTGCCGGGCGATCGCATGCGCAAGCAGGGCGGGGAGCAGCCCGGGGGCGTCGACGGCAGCCGCAAACTGGAAGGTGCCGACGCGGATGTGGCTCGCGGCCACGCGGGTGAGCACCGCACCGGGCAGGGGCGATTCCCGCATGACCCACTCGCCGGTGGAGGCGACGGCGAGGCTCCGCGTGGTGGGAATCCCCAGGCCGTGCATCGCCTCGCTGATCAGATACTCCCTGAGCATCGGCCCTTCGGCAGCCCGCCCGTCGCCGCCCCGGGAATAGCGGGTTCTGCCCGCTCCTTTCAGCTGCACGTCGACGCGGCGGCCGGCCGGCGTGATCTGCTCTCCGATCAGGATCGCACGGCCATCGCCGAGGTTCGTGAAGTGTCCAAACTGATGGCCCGCGTAGGCCTGGGCGATCGGCTCCGCTCCCGGCGGCAGCGTCATGCCGACAAAAACCCCCGCGTCGTTGCGGAGCGGCTCGACCTCGAGGCCGAGTTCGGCCGCCAAGGGTTCATTGAGAACCATCACCACGGGGTTCCGTACGGCCAGCGGAACAGCCGGTGCGTGGAGCGGCTCCGGCAACCTCGCGTAGGTGTTGTCGAACCGCCAGCCGGTCTCGTCGGACGAACGTGTCATGAACGGCCCGCCACTGCAAAGGGCCGCCGCTCGATCTCATTACTCGCCATGGGCCTTCACCACGACAGCGACCTTCTCCGGCTGGCTTGGCGTGAACGAGGCGAAGCCGGCGTAGATCGCCACCACGATCGCGACGAGCGCGAAGCTCGCCCAGGGGGCGCCGGCCCAGGGCGTCATGTCGATCGGGGTGTTGGTTGCGAGCTTCCAGGGCGTGGCCCGGGGAGCGAGCACGGCCCAGGCGAGCATGAAAACGACGAGGGCGGCAAACACGGCCCCGAGGAAGTGGAAGTTGTAGGTGAAGGCCCGGTCCACGACGGGGCCGACGCCGGGCACGAAGTACTTCACGGCGATCAGCACCAAGCCCATGGCCATCGCCCAGAAGGCCGCCGGAGCCGGCACCCTCGGGTGCAGCATGCCCACCAGCACCACGGCGAAGATCGGGATGAAGTAGATCGCGTTCATGTCCTGGAGATAGGCGAAAATGCTCTCCTGGCCCGCCAGGAGCGGGGCCACGAACATCGCCGCGATCGCGGTGCAGACCACGAACACCTTGGCCGCCCGCACCATCTGCTCGTCGGAGCCTTTCGGGTTGATCACGTGGTGGTAGAGCCCGATCGAGAACAGGGCCGACGTGCTGTTCAGAGCGGCGTTGAAGGAACTGAGGATCGCCCCGACCATCACCGCGGCGAAGAAGCCGGTCAGGTGGGAGGGCAGCACCTCGCGGACGAGCGTGCCGTAGGCCATGTCGTTGGCGATCCCGTCCTTGGCGAAGAGGTGGTAGGCCACGATGCCCGGGAGCACGAGGTAGATCGGCCCCAGGAGCTTGAGCAGCCCCGTCAGGAGCACGCCCTTCTGGCCCTCCGCCAGGCTGCTCGCGCCGAAGGTCCGCTGGATGATCTGCTGGTTGGTGCACCAGTAGAAGAGGTTCAGCAGGGCCACGCCGGTGAAGAGCGTGCTGAAGGGGACGCTGGTCGTGGCCGTGCCGATCGAGTTGAGCCGGTCGGGGTTTGCCGCCTGGAGCTGCCGGAAACCCTCGAGCACGCCCCGGCCGTCGCTCACTCTGTTCAGGGCGAAGGCCGCGATCATGAAGCCGCCGACGAGCAGGCCGATGCCGTTGATCGTGTCGAGTGTGGCGAGCGTCTTGAGACTGCCGAACCGGGCATAGAGCGAGCCCATGATGCCGATCATGAAGACCGTGCCCCAGAGGATGACCGTGTCGGGGGCGACGGTCGTGCCCAGAATGTTCACCGGCTCGGTGATCCCCGTCAGCGTCTTGAGGTCGAGCATCTGGGAGAGCCCGACGGCGCCGCTATAGAGGATGATCGGAATCAGGATCAGGGCGTAGGCCGAGAGGAAGATCATGTTGGCCAGGGTCTGCGTGCGGCGGTCGAACCGCTGCTCGAGGAACTGGGGTACCGTCGTGATCCCGGCCCGGAGAAACCGAGGCAGGAAAAAGAGGGCCATCAGCACCAGCGCGATCACGGCCACCACCTCCCAGGCCATCACGCACAGGCCGTCCTTGAAGGCCGCGCCGTTGAGGCCCACCATTTGTTCGGTCGAGAGATTCGTGAGCAGGAGCGACCCGGCGATGACGGGAAACGTGAGTGATCTCCCACCGAGGAAAAACCCGTCCGATGACTGCTGGTCGCTGCCCCGGGTGAGGATGTAGGTGAGGAAGGCGGCGAACAGCGTGAACCCGAGAAACGAAAGCAGTGTCATGAAGGAGCTTTCCGGTACCTGAATGCAGATCGGAGGCGCAGGTGTTCGCCCCCAACGGGCCCCTAGTCTCGACTGCGACCCGGCCGCTGCCAAGGGGTGCGAGCGTTCGCCGACCCCCGAGCCTCCCGCGCTCTGAACGGAGGTGTTCCAGCTCGGGGGCGGCACGCAGCGCGTCGCGGCATGGATACCGGGATCCGCTGCCACACGGAGCCCCCCGACTCGCGTCGGGGGCTTTTATCGGCGAGGCGCTGCGGTCAATGAAAGCCCCGGATGCAAGTCCGGGGGCACCGCGTCGTTGAGCGAGACCGGCTACCATCTCAACGTAAGAACACCTCGCCACAGCGATGCGATTGGTGTCTCTAGTCCATGCGAGGATGACAGGCATGACCGCCTCAACCCGTTCTGTGCTGGTGATCATGGGCGTTGCCGCCTGCGGCAAGACCGTGGTCGGGCGGACCCTGGCCGAGCGGCTCGGGGGGCGGTTTGTGGATGGCGACGACCACCACCCGGCCGACAACCTGGCCAAGATGGCGGCGGGCAGCCCGCTCGCAGACGCCGACCGCTGGCCCTGGCTCGATCGGCTGCATGCGATCCTCGCCGAGCAGCTCGCCGGCGATTCGCCTGCTCCACCGGTCGTCGCCTGTTCGGCCCTGGCCCGCCGGTATCGCGATCGGCTGCGAGGCGGTCTGCCGTTCGATCGAATCAGGTTCGTCCACCTCGCCGCCGACTTCGACACGATCTTCGGCCGGCTCGAGGCCCGGCAGGGGCACTTCATGAAGGGGCGGGCCATGCTCGAGGATCAGTTCGCGACGCTCGAGCCACTCGCACCAGACGAGCTAGCTGCCGGGAGTCTCGTGCTCGATGCGTCGAGCCCGGTCGAGGTGATGGTCGAGCGGATCGTGATGCATTCAAGGCCGACTGGTCAGTCAGGCTGATCACGCAGGGTATAGGGACGGCAGTGCCATCCCGCCAGATATTTGCCGCGTCGACCAAGCCGTCCGCGGCGGCTTGCCGTCCGCGTACCAAGCCGTACATTAATCGCGAAGTCTGGGCAGGAGGTCTGCCGCCGGACGCAGCGGGGGCCCGACGATCCGGGCAACTCTCGGTGTTGCCCGCGGTCGACCCAGGAAAAAGCCATGGAGATTTTCTCGAGGACAGCGAGAGAGCATGTGGGTTGACTCCACCGCAACATCAATCGTGAAAGGCGAGCGCAAGATGGGCTTAGAGCGGTTTTCTCCCCCGTACAGCATCCACGTCGGCTGCAACACCACGAAGATCGATGGTTTTGTGAACGTCGACGCTCGGCCCACCTCGGCAACGGACCTTGTTCATGACTGCAAAGACTTGAGTGCTTTTCCGGACTCCTCCGCAAAGCTCGTTTTTGCCCATGCCTTCCTGGAGCATTTGTACCGAGATCAGCGTGTGCCGTTTCTCACTGAAGCGCGGCGTGTGCTTCAGGCCGACGGCCTGCTCTTCCTCATGGGTATTCCAGACTTTGAGGCTGTCGCGAGGTGCTATCTCGGCCAAGCAGAGGGCAATGTGTCGCCACGGTTTGATCTGTTCGAGGTATACCGATACACGCACGGGCATCCAGAACACCAGGCCGCCTGGTGGCAGGAGCAACTCCACAAGTCGCTGTTTGATCAGCATGAACTCCGGGACATGCTCGCGCAGGCCGGCTTTCACGCTCCGGCCATTCTTCGATACGCCTACCGCAACGAGAAGAACGCCGTGAGTCTTGGAGTGGTCGCTCGCGGTTCGAATACGTCCGTTTCCAGCGACACCGTCGCAGGCGTGTATCGAATGTTCGCTGCGATTTACGGCAACAACGAGTTTGTTTTGCTCACGTAGGATCGGTCCGTCGGGGTGTCACTGAGGAGCCGATCGCGTCGGCGAGCGTGGCCATCAGATCGACCTGCGAGACCAGAGCGTCGCAGACCGCACCGGCCTGGGTGACCCCGGGCCACTTGAGCAGGAATGGCACACGGTGGCCTCCCTCGTAGAGGTCTCGCTTGAGGCCGCGAAAGGGTGCAGCCGACCAGTGGTCGAAGGCGGCGTGGGCATGGGACTTCGGATCGGTGCCGGGACGGCGAATCGCATCCCAGTTCCAGCCAAGGTGCCATTTGCCGACGCAGGCGGTGTCGTAGCCGCACTGCCGGAGCATCTCGGGGAGCGTGAGCTGGCCGGGCTCGAATACGGACGGCCCGAACGCCCCGACGATCCCGTGGAAATCCCGCCAGTGATGGCGGCCCGTGAGCAGGGCGTATCGCGATGGCGTGCAGATGCCGGAGGAACTGTGGGCGTCGGTGAACCGCATGCCCTCGGCGGCAAGCCGGTCGAGGTGTGGCGTGGGAATCTTGGAGTCAGGATTGTTGGCGGCCAGGTCGCCGTAGCCCATGTCGTCGGCATAGAGGATGACGACGTTGGGCCGATGCGGAGGAATCTCTGCGGCCGGAAGCACGCTGACCGGGGCGGACCCGGCCAGAAGCAATCCACAGATCAGACGGCAGGACGCTTGCATGATCGACCTCGCAGATTCACGGGGAGCACCGGCTCGGGGACGGCAAAAGTCGTGTCGCGGGCGAGGATACGCCCCGTTGCTCCGCGAGCGTTCGCCGACCCCCTCGCCTCCTGTTTTATGAGCCGCAGGAAGCGGCGATTGGCGACCCTGGAAACCCTTGGCGTTTCCTGCGGTCGCCGGAGTGGACAAAGGCCATGGAAGGCTTTGTCCACGGGACAGCAAGCTGCACCGGCTCGGGGACGGCAAAAGTCGCGTCGCGGGCGAGGATACGCCCCGTTGCTCCGCGAGCGTTCGCCGACCCCCTCGCCTCCTGTTTTATGAGCCGCAGGAAGCGGCGATTGGCGACCCTGGAAACCCTTGGCGTTTCCTGCGGTCGCCGGAGTGGACAAAGGCCATGGAAGGCT
>CAYVNX010000044.1:0-21737 GCA_964453165.1 uncultured Candidatus Kuenenia sp.
TTTGCCGCACCCGAGCCGGCTACCACGGTTGACGCGAGGCGAGGGGGTCGGCGAATCCCGGACGGTTTCTATTTCCGACCCAGGTGAAAGTCGATCACGACGGGGAGATGGTCGCTGGCAGTCTTGGCCAGGCTCGTGCGAACCACCCGCGCGGTCCGCACCTCGATGCCTCCGCGGACGAACGCCTTGTCGAGCGAGCCGAGCGCCATCCAAGCGGGAAAGGTGCGAAACCGCGCGGTGGGCGTGGTCACTTGACGGAAGCCGTCGGCCGCGAAGGCCTCGCGGTCGAGCGCGTTCCGCCAGTCATTGAAATCGCCCACGATGAGCGTGGGATGCGGGTCGGCCGAGCGGAACAGATAGTGGCCAAGCAGCCGTCCCACCTGCCACCGCCGCTCTCGCTCCGCCAGGCCGAGGTGCGTGTGGACGAGGTGGAGCAGGCCTTCGGGCGATTCGACGAGGAGCAACTGCGCGCCGCGGGGCTTTCGCCCGCCCTGCCGCAGCGAGATCCGGTGCCGGCTCACGACGGGCCACCGGGAGAGCACGAGGTTGCCGTACGTGCCGCCGCCGACGTGGACGTTGGGCTGGAAGACGGAGTGGCAGCGGAAGTATCGGGAAAGGAGCCGGGGCTGGTCGTCGTGACGGCTCCGGTGGACGAGCCGATCGACTTCCTGCAAGCAGATGAGGTCGGGATTCTCCGCCTCGATGCAGTCGATGATGCGACCAAGTGCGTAACGACGATCACGCCCGCCGATGCCCTTGTGGATGTTCCAGCTCAACAACCGCATTCCAGCCGGGCCCTCGCTCGTACGCCCTGATTGTAGTCGTGCCCGGCGGAGTCGTGGCCACGGCAGCCCGCGCTGCGGGCTACAATTCGCCCTATGAACGCCCATGCTGACATCCGCCTCGGCACGCTCGTGCCGGCCCACGACCGCACACCCGACGTCGTCGGACAGCTCCTGCCGCTCGGCTACGAGACCTTCCAGATTTCCTTCGGCCGCTCGGTGGGCGACGTCGGCCTGGCGGACCTGGCCGCCCGCCTGCGCAGGATCCTCGACGACCACAGCCCGGCCGACGGCCTGCCCCGCCGGATCAGTGGGCTCGCCGTCTACGGCAACCCGCTCATGAGCCCCGAGTGCGAGCGCGACTGGGAGCGACTCATCGACGCGGCCGCGATGTTTGGCACCGATCTCGTCGCTGGCTTCGCCGGTCGGATCCCCGGCCGGCCGGTGCCTGAGTCCTACCCCCGTTTTGCCGCTGTTTTCGGCCCGCTGGCCCGCCGAGCCGAAGATCGCGGCGTTCGGCTGGCCTTCGAGAATTGCGAGAAGCGCGGCACTTGGGAGAGTGGCGATTGGAACATCGCGCACGCGCCGCAGGCCTGGGACGCGATGTTTGCCGCGGTGGAGAGTCCCGCGCTGGGGCTCGAGTGGGAGCCCTGCCACCAGCTGGTGAGCTTCGTCGAGCCGTTGCCTCAACTGCGGCAGTACGCCCACCGGATCTGGCACATCCACGGCAAGGACGCCACCATCCTCTGGGACGTCATCAAGCGGCACGGTATCCGGGGCGGCGTGCCGTACCTGCACCATCGTCTGCCCGGGTTCGGCGACACCAACTGGACTGACCTGATCAGCACGCTGCGGCTATCCGGCTGGCGGGGCAGCATCGACATCGAGGGTTTCCACGACCCGGTCTACCGCGATGCCCTGGAAACCACGGGGCAACAGGCGTCGCTCGAGCACCTCAAACGGTGCCGCGGAGGCGACTTTCTCCCCAACGTCTGGTGAAGCCGCCGCAACCGCCAAGAAGGGCGTCCGCAAAAGAGATCGGCCCGACCCGCGGGCATTCGCACGGGTCGGGCCGACATTGAGATCAGTTGGGATCGGACAGACTGCCGGGGAAGCCGACGGTCAGCCGATCATCAGGACGGCCATCGCGACGACGGCCGCCCCGACACTGACGGGCAGAGCCGCCCACGAGCCCACGATTCCGCGGGCCTTGAGCCGCTGGCCTCGCTCCTCGATAGTCAGTTCGAGGAGTTCTTCCAGATCGGCCCAACTAATGGGCTGCGACAATACGGCATCGACGCCGGCCTCCGACGCCGCCTGTTCGGCGATCGTCCGTTGACGCGACCCGCTGCTGTTGGAATCGACGATCGCGACCTTCGACGCCCCGCGAACCGTCGCGAGCAACTCGACGAAGTCGTGACCGGCCATGTCGTCAAGCTCGGATGCGACGAGCCACGCATCGACCTGCAAGTGTCGGGCAAGCTTCATTGCCGCAGCACCACAGGACCGAAAGTGGAGGTCGAGCCGACCCTGGCGGGCACTGGCAGCGAGATCCTTGTAGGAATCGAATTCCGGATCCACTACGACCACGCTCGGGATGCGATTCTTCACCACATCGTCGAAGAGATCGAGATTAGTCTTGGTCACCATGATTGGCTCCTCACGAATGGAGGCTCTGAGAGACATGTAGCCGAATGAGACGGTTTCGGAACCGAACGCCGGGTCCGAGCGATTGCAAATCAGGCCTGCTTCCGCCGCCGCACCAGCAGCGACCGGCCACAGAGCACACCACCGAACGCCATACCGGCGAGCACCAGAGCCGGCGGCTCCGGAGCGGGCAGAGCGGTCACGATCTCGATGTTGACGCCTTCTTCGTCGGCGTGGGCGATCTGCCGGGCATTCCCGAGCAGGTCTTCGGACACGACGAGCGTCTCGTCCTCGCCCGACCAGGCCAGAGTGGCAGGCTGGCCACCGGCGACGAAAGACTCCCAGCTCGCGTTGGCGAGGAGCGAGAAATCCTGTTCCCCGGCAACGGCGGCCGTGGAGATTGCAAAAGCGACGAGACTGGTCCAGCCAGTGGTCGATAGCAGATTTTTCATGATCAAGATCCTTGTTGTGAATGCCTGTCGGAACGAACAACTGGCCAGAGGCCGAGGCCTCCGCCGAACCAGCCATTCCTGACTGCCCCGACGGGAAGAAGTAGTTGCAATCCGCGTGCCAGAACCTGTCGAACTTTATTTTTTTCTCGAAAAAGCGTCTTTTCCTCGCAAAAAGAGCAATTTTTTGCCAACACTGGCACATGTGTCAGAAAGGCCGGCTGGGTCGGAGTGGGGCGAATCGCTCCACCTCGACCAGTTGGGGTGGAGCGATTCGCTCCAGGGGTGGGGCGATTTGCGCCACCCCCTAGGAGGGGACTCATGCCAAGAGCACCCCTTCGAACCCGCCCGGCAGGCCAGCCCGAGCACGCCACAGGGGTGCAGCTTCACCATTTCAGGGAATCCCGCCGGAGAGACCGGCCAGGGGGCGCTTCACTGCCTTCTCCTTTCTTCGCCGTGCCAGACTTCCGCCCTCGGCGAGCCTCGCGTTTCCCTCTGCTAGCCTCTCTACCCATGGACGATTTCCTGCGGGATCTCTGGACGCTCTGGCTGGTGCTCTGGCCCCACCTTCTGGCCTGGAGCATCGTGGGGCTCTCGGTGGTCGCCTCGGCCCACGCGATCCTCGTCAAACGCGACACTCGCTCGACCATCGGCTGGGTGGGGCTGATTTGGCTCTCGCCCGTCTTCGGAGCCGCAGCCTATTTCCTGCTGGGGATCAATCGAATCCGCTCCCGCGCCACCCAACTCCGGGCCGGGATCGTCCGTACGGCCCTCGAAACCAGGGTCGCCGTCCCCGACGCCAACCGGATGCGTTCGGCGATCGGCCCCGACCAGGCCCCGCTGCGGGCCCTGGCCACGCTCGTCGGCCGGGTGACCTCCCGCCCCTTGCTCGACGGTAACGCGATCGCCTCGCTCGACGGCGGCGACGAGGCCTACCCGGCGATGCTCGAGGCCATCGATGCTGCGGAGCGGAGTATCGCGCTGGCTTCCTATATCTTCGACAACGATCCCACGGGGAAGGCTTTCGCAGATGCCCTCGGTCGGGCGGCGGCCCGCGGCGTGCAGGTGCGGGTGCTGATCGACGGGATCGGCAGCAGCTACTCATTTCCGCCGATCACCGGCCTTCTGACGGCCCGAGGCGTGCGGACGGAGCGCTTTCTGCCCACCAGCGTGCCGATCTACTTCCCCTACGCCAACCTACGAAACCACCGGAAGATCATGGTGGTCGACGGTCGGATCGGATTTACCGGCGGGCTCAATATCCGGGATGGTTGCTGGCTGATGCACACCCCGAGCCATCCGGTCCGCGACCTCCACTTCAAACTCCAGGGGCCGATCGTCGCACATCTGCTCGAGGTATTCGCCGAGGATTGGGCCTTCGCGGCCGAGGAAACCCTGGCCGGGCCCGCCTGGCAGCCCAATTTGACGCCAGCGGGCCAGACCCTGTCCCGGGGCATTCGCTTCGGCCCCGACGACCCCGACATCGGGCGAATCAAACTGGTTCTGGCAGCCGCCCTCACCGCCGCCCAGCGGTCGGTACGGATCATGACGCCCTACTTTTTGCCCGATGACGCGGTCTGCCAGTCGCTCGACGTGGCGGCCATGCGGGGCGTTCAGGTCGACATCGTGTTGCCCGAGCAGAACAATCTCGCGCTGGTCGGCTGGGCTTCCACGGCGATGCTCTGGCAGGTGCTCGGCCGGGGTTGCAACGTCTGGCTCTCCCCGCCACCGTTTGACCACACGAAACTGATGGTGGTCGACGGCAGCTGGGCGATGTTCGGCAGCGGCAACTGGGACGACCGGTCGATGCGGCTCAATTTCGAATTCAACGTCGAGACCTACGATCGAGCGTTGGCGGGCCGACTCGACCGGCGGATCGCCGACGCGATCGCCCGCAGCCGTCGCCGAACGCTCGAGGAAGTGGACGCCCGCAGCCTGCCCGTTCGCCTCCGGGACGGCATCGCCAGACTGTTCAGCCCGTACCTCTGAACCGTCTCGTTGCACCCCCACGACCTGCTTGCGTAGATTCTCTCACATGACGCTCTGCTCCCCGTCTGCCGCCGACCCGATCGACCAGTTGCGGGGCATCGGCCGCGAATTCCACCAGCGGTGCTGGTCGCTGGGCACAAGCAGCAACTACAGCGTGATCGTCTCTCGTGAGCCGCTGGAACTCCTCGTGACGGCCAGCGGCAAGGACAAGTCGGCGCTCGGCCCCGACGACTTCGTCCGCGTCGATGCCCGCGGCAGGGTCTGCGACGGGTCGGAGCGGCGGAGCTCGGCCGAGACCCTGCTCCACTGCACGATCGCCCAACTCGTTCCCTCCGTAGGCGCCGTCCTCCACACGCACTCCGTGTGGGGCACGCTGCTCTCCCGGACCGACCTCGCGGCAGGCAGTCTGCGGATCGAAGGCTACGAAATGCTCAAGGGCCTCGAGGGCATCGCCACTCACGACACGACGGAGGACGTGCCGATCTTCGCCAACACCCAGGACATGGCGGAACTCTCGGCTGAAATCCGCAGCCGGTTCGCCGGATTCGATTTTTCAGCTCCGGGCCGGCCGCCGGTCCACGGCTTCCTGATCTCGGGGCATGGCCTCTACACCTGGGGCCGGAATCTTGCCGAGGCTCGGCGGCACATTGAGATCTTCGAGTTTCTGTTCGAATGCACCGCGCGGGCCAGGACGCTGCCAGCCGGCTCGGCAGCGTCCTGAGCACCGCCCCCGCTTTGGAGCCTCATCCCTCCTGTGTTTCCCTGCTGTTCTTCCCCCGTTTTCTTCCCCCGTTTCAGGAGCACACCGTGGCGATCGTGACCGTTCCCACCGAAGCCCGGCGGATCACCGAGCCGGCCGAGATCAAGGCGTTCCTGAACGCCGCCGGTCTCCGTTACGACATCTGGCCGCTGGAGGATCGAGTCGATCCGGCCGCACCGGCCGAGGCGATTCTCGCGGCGTACGCACCCGAGATCGACCGGCTCAAGCACGAAGGGGGCTTCGTCACGGCCGACGTGATCGATGTCTATCCCGACACGCCGAACCTCGAGGCGATGCTCGCGCGGTTCAACCAGGAGCACACCCACACCGAAGACGAGGTGCGGTTCATCCTCCAGGGCCGGGGCGTCTTCCACATCAACCCGGGCGACAGGCCGGTGTTTGCGATCGAGGTCTGGGCCGGCGACCTGATCAGCGTGCCGCTGGGCACCCGTCACTGGTTCGACCTGTGCGGCGACCGACGAATCCGCACGATCCGGCTCTTCCAGGACACGGCCGGCTGGACGCCGCACTACATCGCCGATGGCGTACACGCGGGCTACGAACCGCTCTGCTTCGGCCCGACCTGGCTCCCTGCTGCGGGAAGGACCGACTCGTGATCCTCTTTGACGGCCGAGGCATCCTGCTCGACGTGGAGGGCACCACCTCGAGCATCGCGTTCGTGTACGACGTCTTGTTCGCGGATGCGAAGGAGCAGGTCGGGGCGTTCCTGGCGACGAACGCCAGCGACGAGAACGTACTCGCACTCGCCGCGGCGCTGACCTCGGCCGTCGGCAGCCCGCAGACGCCGGCCGAGATCGCAGCCGATCCGACTCGGGCGGCCCTCGCCGCGATCGATTTGATGAATCGCGACGTGAAGGATACAGCCCTGAAGACGCTCCAGGGCATGATCTGGCGGCGCGGCTTCGAGTCGGGCCGGATCGTGGCCCATGTGTTCGACGACGTGCCCCCGACCCTGGCCCAGTGGGCCGACTCCGGTCTCGACGTGCGGATCTACTCGTCGGGGTCGATCGAGGCCCAAAAGCTCTTCTTCGCCCATACCGGCTCCGGCGACCTCACTCCCTGGCTCCGCGGTCATTACGACACCACCACCGGCCATAAGCGGGAAGCAACCAGCTACGCCGCGATCGCCGCCGACATGGGGCTCCCGCCCCGGCAGATCCTGTTTGTGAGCGACATCGGGGCCGAACTCGACGCCGCCCGCGCCGCCGGCATGACCACGGCCCTGGCCGTGCGGCCCGGCAACCGCGAGCCTGGCGGCGTCTACGATCATCAGGCCATCGAATCCTTCGCGGAGATCGTGACGTGACGGCGGGGCAGGGGAGCCAGGCCCCCGTGGCCATCCGCTGCGGCAGCGGCAGCGACACCGACCCGCGACTGGAGGTCGCACTGCGGACGGCCATCGACGCCGCCCTGGCTGACCTCGGCCGGGCTGGTTCGAACAGTCCAGAGCCGAGCGACGCACCCATCGCCGCCGATCTCGCCTTCGTCTTCGTCTCGGCCGCCTACGGCTCGGCCATTCGGCCAGCCTTCGAACTGCTGGGGGATCTCATCCCGGCGCGGCACGTGCTCGGAGCCACGGCCGAGGGCATCGTGGCCGGGACCGAGGAGCACGAATCTGGTCCTGCCGTGGCCGTCTGGCTCGCCAGCCTGCCCGGCGGCTGGATCGAGCCGTTCTCGCTCGAGTATTCCCAGACGCCCGACGGCGGCATGTTCGCCGGCTGGCCGGAGCAACTCTCGGGCGAATGGCCCGCCAACGCCACGCTCCTGCTCGTCGCCGATCCGTTTTCGTTTCCGGTCGATGCCTTCGTCCGTCGCGTCGAGGAGGAGCACCCGGGAGTGCCGATCGTCGGCGGGATGGCGAGCGGCGGAAACGTGCCAGGCTCCAACACGCTGGCAGTCGGTTCGCGGACCTACGACTCGGGCGCGATCGGCGTCGTGGTGGGCGGAGGCGTGAGGGTCCGGCCCGTGGTTTCGCAGGGCTGCCGCCCGGTCGGCCGGCCGATGGTGATCACCCGCGCCGAGGAGAACATGATCGTCGAACTCGGCGGCCGGCCCGCATTCGTGCGGCTGCGGGAGACCTTCCAGGCTGTCGATGCCGTGGACCGGGAACTGATCCGGACCTCGCTCCACGTTGGCCGGGCCGCCAGCGAGTATCGCGACGAGTTCCGCCGCGGCGACTTCCTGGTGCGGAATGTGCTCGGAGCAGATCCCGACGCCGGTGTGATCGCTGTGGGCGACCTCGTCCGCACCGGGCAGACCGTCCAATTTCACGTCCGCGATGCCAGCAGCGCCGACGAAGACCTCCGCGAGATGCTCTGCGGCAATCCCTCGGCCACCCGCCCGGCGGGCGCGATCATCTTTACCTGCAACGGCCGCGGCTCACGGCTCTTTGCCCAACCGCACCACGACGCCCGCTGCCTGCAGGAATGCCTCGGGCCGCTGCCGGTGGCGGGCTTCTTCGCGCAGGGCGAAATCGGGCCGATCGGCGATCGCACGTTCCTCCACGGCTTCACCGCCAGCCTGGCGCTGTTCGAGCCCGCCGAGCGGTCCGAAGCCGGGCTTGTGCCGGTGGCCTGAGCGGCCTACCTTCCGCAGCGTTCGCAGGGTGGCAGCCCCCAGGGCTCGTATTTCGTGCTCAAAAACCTCTGGCTCGCCGCCGGACTCGCTGCCTGTGGCTGTGCCCACAACAAAACCAATCAGTACGCCTACGCGCCGCCACTGATGCCGCCGGTCTATCCCCAGCAGCAGATGGCGGCCCAACCGGTGGCCTATCCCGCGGGTGCGGTCCCGGGGCCGATGGTCGCCGCCCCGCCGGCGGTCGCTCCAATGGCTGCCCCGATGGTCACGGCTCCCTGCCCCCCTGGTGCCGCGGCGCCGGCGTATGCCCCTGCGGCTGCGGCCCCGGTGGCCGGAAGTGTGGTGCCCGCACTCGCCGATGGCTCCTGTCCGCCCTGTGCGGCCGGCCACGACATGGCCGTTCCAGTAGGCTACGAGGGTGGCATGCAGACCATGCCCTGTCCCCCGGGTCACTGAGGCGAATCCCGCCGTGCGTTTCTGGGAGGTCGATCCTGTTCGGCGACCGGAGTGGCAGGATCCTGCGGCATTCTCAGCGGATGAGTTCGACGCAGTGCACGACGCCTGTGCCAGGCTCGAACGCGTCGCGGGCTCGGCTGATTGCCTGGTCGGCGAACTCTCCCGGATGCTCACGGCAGCCCCGCCTTGGCGGCTGCGACTCGTGCACGTGAACTGCGGCAGAGGAGAACTCACGGCGGCGCTTGCCCAACGGCTTAGCGGCCTCCTCTCACCACCTTCGGGCAATGGTCTCCGGGACGCGGCCGGCATCGCACTGCTCGGAATCGATGCCGACCCGCGGGCGATCGACCGCGCGAGAACGAACTTCGGCGGACGGCTGGCAGGCTGCGTCGAGTTCGCCGTGCGGGACGTCCGCCTGGAGGGCTGCCCTCCCTGCGACCTTGCCATCGGATCGCTCGTCCTCCACCAGTTCGCCGACCGAGAAGCCGAAGCCGTGCTCCGGTCGATGGCCGGCGCCGCCCGCCAGGGCGGGGTGGTGTCGGAACTCCTCCGCAGCCGAACCGGCCTGGCGATCGCCCTGGCTGCCACGGGGCTGCCACCGCCGGCGGGGCCTCGGGTCACCGCCGCCCTGGCCGCGGTCCGCTCGGCCCGCACGCCGGATGAATACCGGCGGCTCGCCGATCGGGCGGGCCTGCCTCACGCCATGGTTCGCCGCACCTGGAGGCAGCGTGGCATCCTGACCTGGAAGACGGCCGAACCGCTCGATGAACTCATTCCTGGCATCGCCTGCGCGTGATCGGCCGAGACCCGCCCACGAGACTGTTCCTCGGGCGGCCGTCGCCGGTCGAGTGACCCGCCGGCTACACTCTCGCCCGCCGCAGATCTCGTCTGCGGCCGCCATCGAGAGACACTCCTGTGATCACGCCCGCCCCGGATCCGCTCGCCCGCCGCTCCGCTGGCGTGCTCCTTCATCCCACCTCCCTGCCGGGCCGATTCGGCATCGGCGAACTCGGTCCTGCGGCCTCCGGCTGGATTGACTGGCTTGCCCAGACGAATCAACGGCATTGGCAGGTGCTTCCGCTCGGGCCGACGGGCTTCGGCGATTCACCGTATCAGACCCTCTCGACCTTCGCCGGCAATCCGCTGCTGATCTCGTTCGACCTGCTGCGCGACGACGGCCTCGTCGAGCCGAGCCGGCTCGACCGGCTGCCGCCGCTCCCCGCCGACCATGTCGCCTTCGGCGACGTGATCCCGCTGCGGCTGGCGATGCTCCACGAGGTGGCCGCGGATTTTTCCCGACGGGCGTCGCCCGAACTTGAGGTGGCCTTCACACAGTTCGTCGACGAAAACGGCTGGTGGCTCGAGGATTACGCGGCCTTCGTCTCAATCAAAAGCCGATTCGACGGCCGAGCCTGGACCGACTGGCCCGCCGACGTGGCAGGCCGCGATCCGACCGTGCTCGCAGCCGCCCGCAGCGAGTTGGCCGAGCCGATCGCCCATGCCCGCATCGGCCAATTCCTGTTCCATGACCACTGGCGGCGGCTGCGGGCGCGGGCCGCCGAGCATGGGATCACCATCATCGGCGACCTGCCGATCTTCGTCGCCCACGACAGTGCCGACGTCTGGTGCCGACCGGAACTCTTCGCCCTCGATCCATCGGGCCGCCCCACCGTCGTGGCCGGCGTGCCGCCCGATTACTTCTCCCAGACGGGTCAACGCTGGGGCAACCCGCTCTATCGCTGGGAGGTGCACGAGGCGGAAGGCTACGCCTGGTGGATCTCCAGGCTGCGGCAGGTCTTCACCCTCGTGGACGTGCTCCGGATCGATCACTTCCGCGGGTTTGCCGCCTACTGGGAGATTCCGGCCTCCGAGCCCACCGCGGAACGCGGCCGCTGGGTTCCCGGACCGGGTCGCCGACTGTTCGATGCGGCGGCCGCTGCGTTCGGCCCGCAGCCGATCATCGCCGAGGATCTGGGCGTGATCACGCCCGACGTGGAGCAACTCCGCGACGAACTCGGGTACCCCGGGATGCGAATCCTGCAGTTTGCGTTCGGCAGCGAGGAGGCCGGAGCCGAGCGACCCGAGCAGTATCCGGAAAACTCGGCCGTCTACACCGGCACCCACGACAACGACACGACCGTCGGCTGGTACCACAGCGAACCGGGGAAAGACTCGACCCGCTCGGCCGCCGAGATCGCCCTCGAGCAGCATCGGGTGCGGACGGCACTCGGCTGCGACGGCTCGGAGATTCAGTGGAACCTGATCGAACTCGCCTTGCGAACGCCGGCCAACACGGCCATCTATCCGCTCCAGGACGTGCTCGGCCTGGGGTCGGAGGCCCGGATGAACGTGCCCGGCCGCCCCTGGGGCAATTGGCAGTGGCGTTTCCAATCGGACCACCTCCGGCCCGAGTTCGGGGAGCGGCTCGCGCAACTCACCCGCGGGTCGGGCCGCGGGTAGACCGGGTCCACAAGAGATGGAGCACCGGCTCGGGGGCGGGAACAAGTCGCGTCACCGAACCCGAACGGGAGCCCGCAGCGATCGCAACGGGAGCGCGATGATGAAGACACGCCTCGTCATTCTTTGCGATCCCAGGGACGTCGCAGTCCGCCTGCTTGTGCCGGAACTGCTCCACCAGATCGAGGCTCACCCCGACTGCAGCTGCACCGCCCTGGTGATGACGGGCAGCGAGCCGACCGGGTTTCGCCGTTTCCGCCACTGGGGTCGCCGGCTTGGCCGCGGGGTCCAAGCGGCCCTCGGGAGTGGGCGGCTGGACAGGACCCTGTCGATCCCACCACTCGCCGCTGGCCGGCTGGGGCGACGGCATGCCATCCCTGTGCTCCTGGCGCCCCTGGGTGACCCGAATCACCCGGAGATCCTCGCCCGCCTGGGACGTGACCTCCAGGCGGATGTCGCCCTGAGCCTCTACTGCAGGACGCGGTTCAAACAACCCCTTCTCTCTTCGTTTGACATGGCCATCAACTACCACAACGGCGTTCTCCCTCGCGTTCGTGGGCTCAGGGCCAGCAATTGGTCCCTCTACCTGGAGGAGCCGACCAGCGGCTACACATTCCATCGGATGGACTCGGGCCTCGACACGGGCGGAGTCCTCGCAGAGGGAGCGGTCCCGGTTCTCGCCGTGGACACGCCTGCTGACCTCGAAGCCCGAAAGGCAGAGGCGGCCTGCCTGATCCTGCCCCAGGTCCTCGATGCCGCCGTCAGACGGGATACCGGGCGGGCCCAGGCCGGAATGGCGGGGAATCACAATCGGCAGGCATTCCTCTCGGCAACCCAGGTGGACGACCCGTCCGCGTTGACACATGCGGAGTGGCTCCGGCGCCTACGGGCCTTCCTCCGCATCAAAACCCACATCGCGGGGAACTGGTTCCAGGTAACTGGTGTGGTGCCTGCGGCTGGGCCTGAGCGTCTCGCCTTCCGGACGGCAGATGGCCGCTGGCTGCGAGTCGACAGCGTCGACTTTCTGCCATCATGGCTGGCACGTCCAACCCTGACCGACGGTGATTGAAATGCTGATGCTCGGGTATCGGGATCCAGTCTATGCGGACTCACTCTCGGCCTACGGGACGCTGCGCCGCCTCGCCCACTCCGGGGGCTGGATCCTCGAACGTTCGATTCCGGGAACTCCCCACCAGGACGGCATGGGACTGTATCCCATGCTGAGCTGCGAGGACTGGGCGGGGCTTCCGGCAGACCTCGAGACACTCCGCGAGGAAGGCTTGGTCAGCTTCGTGTGCGTCAGCGACCCCTTCCTTGAAGCTGCGGATTGCGATCCGTCCCTTGGGTTTGACACGACAAGGCCCTTCAAGACCCACTACGCAGCACATCTTGACCGACCCACCGAGCAGATTGTCTCCCGGCACCATGCGGTGCAGGCCAGAAAGGCTGCCCGGAGCCTGGAAGTGGAAGTGGCCGAGGAACCCTTGGCCCACCTCGACGAGTGGCAGGATCTCTACTCCCTCCTGGTCGCCCGTCATGGCATCAGAGATCTGCGTCGCTTCTCGAAGGAGTCGTTTCGAAAACTGCTCGGTGTTCCCGGCGTCTGTCTCATGCGGGCGCTGCATCACGGGATCGTCGCTGGGGCTCAGGTCTTTCTGCAGCAGGGCGATGTCGTCCATGCACATCTGGCGGCCTTTTCCCCCGCGGGATACAGCCACGGGGCCTCTTACCTTCTCGATTGGCAGGCTCTGAACTACTTCACAGGAAAGGCTCGCGTGTTGAATTGGGGTGGAGGCGTTGCCGCATCGCCCGAGGATGGACTCGCGGACTACAAGCGTGGTTGGTCCACACACGAGTACACGTCCTTCCTGCACGGTGCCGTGTTGGATCCTGGTCGCTACGCCGATCTCAGTGGTGTCGAGTTTCCAGGATTCGCCGGATACTTCCCGGCCTACCGCCGGGGCGAATTCGGCTGAAGCAGGTCTGCGTGGACGCCAACCCATCGCCACCACAGGAGGTGAGGGACGTGATCCGCAACTCCCCCCTGCGGCCATGGTGACCGTTGCCTGCACCACACGAATCGCTGAGCCAGCGCGGACTGGTTGTGGATGCCCCTTTGACCGGGCTATCCTCGACTCCAAGAACCTGCTCAGAGCCGCTCCAACGCGATCTGGAACATGAGGGATCGTTTTTGATGACAGCGCCAGAAGAGCCGCCTCTCTATGTCGGACGGCCCAGCCTTGGTGAGCGGGCTGCCTTCCTGGCCCGGGTCAACTCGATGCTCGATCGTCGGTGGCTCTCGAACAACGGACCCTTCGTTCAAGAATTTGAACAGCGGATTGCCGAAACCGTGGGCGCTCCCCACGTCATTGCCACCTGCAACGCGACGACGGCCATCCAACTGGCGAGTCGCGCCCTGGGGTTGACTGGTGAGGTGATCGTCCCCAGCTACACATTCATCGCGACGGTTCATGCGCTCTGTTGGCTTGGTCTCACGCCTGTCTTCGCCGACATCGACCCGCACACCCACAACATTGATCCATCACAGCTCGAGTCGCTCATCACACCCCGCACATCGGCCGTCGTCGGCGTACACCTCTGGGGCCGCGGCTGCGACACGGCGGCGATCGAAGGCATCGCTCGCACCAACTCGCTCCGGGTCATGTACGATGCGTCCCATGCCTTCGGGTGCTCACTCGGAGGTCGGATGATCGGTGGATTTGGAGACTGTGAGGTCTTCAGCTTCCACGCCACCAAGTTCATCAACTGCTTTGAAGGCGGAGCCGTCGCCACCCACGACGACGGCCTGGCGAGCACCCTTCGATTGACGCGAAACTTCGGGTTTCAGGGATTCGACGACACGGCGATCCTCGGGATCAACGGCAAGATGAGTGAGATTTCGGCTGCGATGGGCCTCACGAACCTCGAGTCCATGCACCAAATCATCGCCACGAACCGGGCCAACCACGATGCGTACCGGGCGGGCCTGGCAGGCATTCCCGGCGTGACGCTCATCGAGTTTGACCCTGTGGAACGAAACAATTTTCAGTACGTCGTGATTGAAATCGATCCACAGCGAGCCGGCATCTCCCGTGATGCGCTCGTGGAAAGGCTTCACCAACGGAATGTGATCGCCCGCCGGTATTTCTGGCCGGGGTGTCACCGCATGGAACCGTATCGTTCATTCGCCGCAAATTCAGAGCGCACATTGCCCGAGACGGAGCGCGTCGCCGATCGCGTCATCGTGCTGCCGACCGGCGAATCCGTGACTCCTGAGGCGATCGACCGGGTGTGTCGGTTGATCGCCGCCGCCAGGTTGGAGGTCGTCGCATGACGCCACGTGATGCTGCTCGGACCGGAATCGAGATTCCTCTGGACACGGGCAGGCGACCGGCGGCGCCGCACAGTGGCCTCGTCTCTCCCTTCGCACCACGGAACGTCGTGATCTTTGGTGCTGCTGAATTTGCCGCACTCGTTGGCTATCTGATCGAGAACGACAGCCCGCATCGTGTGGTAGCTCACACGGCTGACCGGCCGTGGTGCACTCAGCCGAACTTCGGCGACCATCCGCTCATCCCGTTTGAAGACCTGGAGCAGCACCACCCCCCCGAGGCCTCCGTGCTGCTGCTGGCCCTCGGCGGGCGTGGCGTCAATGGCCTCAGAGCAGCCAAGTATGAGGCAGCCCGCCGGCGAGGCTACGAATGCATCTCGTACGTGTCGTCTCGGGCGATTGTCTGGCCGAATCTCCACATCGGTGACAACTGCATCATTTGCGATGGCGTGAATGTGAATCCTTTCGCGAGGATCGGCAACAACTGCATTCTCCGCAGCGGCAGCCTCGTATCGCATCATGCTGTCGTCGGCGATCACTGCTTTCTGGCCGCCGGGGCGATCGTGGCTGGGTCTGCCCGCGTGGGCGAACGGTGTTTCATCGGCCTGAACGCGACGATTCGTGACGGCATCGAGGTCGCGGCCAGGTGCTTCATCGGTGCAGGGGCGGTCGTAACGGCCGACACCGAGGAAAATGGCATCTACCTGGGAGTTCCTGCCCGAAGACAGGCGAAGCCGGCAGATCAGTTGGAGGGCTGCTGAGATGCAGGCGATCGCGATCAATTTCACCCCCACGGGGATGTTGCCCAGCAAGGCGTTGACTCCACACGTGCCGATCTCGGTCCAGGAGATCGTGGAGGATGTGCATCGGGCGACGGAGGTGGGAATCACGATCGCGCACCTGCACGCCCGTGACGAATTGACCGGCGCTCCCACCTATCGAGCCGACGTGTACGGCCGAATCATAGAAGGCATTCGGAAGCACTCCGCGGACGTCATTCTGTGTGTCTCGCTCAGCGGCCGGGACTTCAACCAGTTCGACCAACGCAGCGAAGTCTTGCAACTCGAAGGCCAGGCCAAGCCCGACATGGGCAGCCTCACGCTCAGCTCCCTGAACTTCAATCGGCAGGCCAGCGTGAATGCCCCCGACATGATCCGGGCCCTGGCTTCGGAAATGCAACGGCGGGGCATCCTCGCTGAACTGGAGGCGTTCGACGCCGGCATGGTGAACTACGCACGCTACCTCGAGAAAAAAGGGCTCCTCAGGCCACCCCACTATTTCAACCTGATTCTCGGGAACGTCGCCTGCGCACAGGCCGATCTGCTGCATGCAGGCCTGCTCATTCGTGATCTACCCCCTGAGTCCTACTGGGCGATGGGCGGTGTGGGCGATGCTCAGTTGCCGATGAATATGGTGGCCATCGCGATGGGCGGTGGGGTTCGCGTCGGCTTGGAGGACAATATCTGGTTCGATCCCGGCCGAAGCCGACTTGCAACAAACCTGGACTATTTGACGCGGGTGCACGGCCTGATTGCCGCCGCGGAGAAGACGGTGATGTCGTCGCGTGACATGAGAAACCGCCTCGGTCTCCTGCCCGGGTCGGGGTGGTATGGGCGGCCACCAATCGCCGGGGAGCCTTCGCGACCCGAGCATCGCCCATGACACCTGCGGCCCTCAGCTCGGATCGGTACCGCCGCGTTTCTTCCGGTTAATCGGGATCGATTGCAGTGCCTCTCGACTCCGTAACATGAAGGCTGCTGCGAGCCCCTCTTCGCCTGCTCCGTAGTAGTGTCTTGCCAATCGCAACCACGTATCCGCGTGCGCGAGCGCGCGATAGATCGGCGATTGAATCGACCACACGCCACCAGTGTGCCGTGTGTACCGCGAATCACCTACGCCGGCCAGAAACTTGAATTGACCGTGCTTGCCGAGCGTGGACCACACGACATTGTCCCCGTTCGTAACGTTTCCAATGGACGCGGGAAACCTGATTCCCCCCCGACACATCAGGGTACAGGTCGATATCCAGCACCGGCACTGCTGAAGCTCTTTCGCGGTGAAATCCCGCCACATGTCGGAGGTTGGTACGTATTCATCCAGCACCACATCGGCTTCGCTCACGACACGTGCTCGATGGCCGCAGCAGGAATACTCCTTGTTGGCATCCAGGAATCCCGCCTGCACCTCCAGTTTCCGTGGATCCGACCAGGCGTCGTCTCCCTCACAGAACGCCACGTAGCGGCTCTCCAGCATGTTGAGCAGCAAGAGCGCGGGGCTCATGCCGATGCTCTTCCGGTTGGAAGCAGGCACCAACACGTGAGCTTCGACCTCGCACCGATCGACTCCGTCCAGTGCCGCCCTCACCTGGACGAGGGTGCCGTCGGTCGAGCAGTCGTCATAGACAACGATGCCGATGGTGCCGGCGAACGTCTGGGCGATGATGGAATCAAGACACCGTTTAATAAACCGCTCATGGTTGTACGTAGTGACCAGAACGGCGACGTCCAGATGTCTGGTCTCGATCCGGTCCGCCCCCGGGTCGAAGCCTTCGTATATCTTCACTCTGTGCACGTGAGCCGCACCCTCTCGAACTGCACGTGAACGTTGATCGTTGATTGAGTTCCGTCCGGATCTTGCAAACCTTGTCCTCCCAATGCCGACACAGCCGCTGGCGCCTGGCCCGGAATGGCCGGCCGCCGGCGGCGTCGTGAAATCATCGTTCGGGTCAGGCCGCGGCGAGCGGCACTCACCCAGCGGCGAACACCTCGTCGAGTCTGGTCACGTGGCGGATCACCTCGCTCGGTTCGAGAAAGCTCGATTCGAGGCTGTTCCGCAGGAGCGTGTAGGTGTCGGCGACCGTGAGCGGCAGGACGGCGAGCGAGCCGGAGTAGTTGTCGTTCACGTAGCCGCCAAAATACGCCGGATCGTCGGAATGCAGGCTCGCCCGAAGGCCGGCTGCGAGCAGCCGCGGCAGGCTGTGGTCGGCGAGCCGGTCGAACACCCGGAGCTTCACGTTCGAGAATGGACAGACCGTGAGTGGTATCCGCTCCCGCACCAGCCGGGCCACAACGGCCGGGTCTTCGAGGCACCGCACGCCGTGATCGATTCGTTCGGCGCCCAGGGCGTCGAGAGCCCCCGTGATCGAGGCCGGCGGCCCTTCCTCACCGGCATGGGCCACGGCATGGAGGCCGAGCGCTCGGCACCTGGCGAACACTGCGGTGAACTTCTCGGGCGGATTGCCCCGCTCGCCCGAATCGAGTCCCACGCCGATGAACTGCTCGCGGTAGGGCTCGGCTCGCTCGAGCGTTTCGAAGGCCTCCCGCTCGGAAAGATGCCGGAGGAAACACATGATGAGCGCAGCCGAAACTCCCAACTCCACCCGGGCCCGCTCGACCGCCCGAGCCAGCCCACGGACCACCGTCTCGAACGGCACGCCCCGCGCAGTGTGGGTCTGCGGATCGAAGAAGATCTCGGCCCGCACGACGTTGTCGGCTGCCGCCTTCATAAGGTATGCCCAGGCCAGATCGAAGAAGTCCTGCTCGTGCAGGAGTACGGCGGCCGCCGCGTAGTAGATGTCGAGGAAACTCTGGAGGTCGGTGAAGGCGTAGGCCCGCCGCATCGCCGCCGGGTCGGGGAAGGGGAGGGCCACACCGTTGCGGCGCCCGATCTCGAAGGCGAGTTCGGGCTCGAGCGTGCCTTCGATGTGAAGATGGAGCTCAGCCTTGGGAGCTGCCGCTACGAGGTCGGGCAGCCGGGCCGCGGAGATGTGGCTAAAGTCATGCGGCATGATCGTCGGTCGCTCCCGGTCTAGACTCGGATGGCCAGAGCAAATCAGCCACCCACCACCCGCACACCGGTCGATAGCATCAGCGGGAGCGGCTGTCGGGGAAAGTGGAGTTCAATCAGCCCGGCCGCGTAGCCCGTCGCCGGCCGACCGACCGCGAGCCTCCAGCCGTCCGCCGTCTCCTCGGCCGGGGCGGCTGCCCACTGAGCCTGCCGGAAATCCCGGGTGGCCGCGGCCGCAGTCCAGGCCACGACCCGGCTCGGCTCGGCGTCGGGAGCCTCGACCTGACAGATCGCCCCACCGGCTTCGTCAGCGAAGCTCCAGCGAACATCCGGCAGCGGCTCGCTGCCGGACGCATGCCGCCCCATCGCGGCGACGAGTCCTGCCACCCTTTCGAACGGCACCCCGTGGCCGGCGTTCGGGGCATACGAGACCCACCGCGGCCCGTTCAGGCCGTCGTAGTAGAGATTGCAGGCCTCGAGCGGCCAGTAGGCGTCGTTGGTGCCCAGCGCGATCACCTTGGGCTGCACGAGTTGCCGGCGGTAGGCGTAGGGATCGACGATCCCCACGAGTTCTCGGCCCCGAGGCGTGCCGAGGAGGTTCTCGATTCCCCGCGACGTATAGTCACCGAGTTGCTCCGAGAGCCGACCGAAGCTGGCCCGCTGAAGCGCGAGATGCTTTTCGAGCGAGAGCATGTCGATCACCATCGGCACGAGGCCCCGCACCCGCTCGTCCACCGCGGCCGTCAGCCAGGTCGTCCAGCCCCGCTTGCTCGCGCCGGCCGGTACGAAGCCGTCGATCTCGATGCCCCAACGGTCGTGAAAGGCTGCTTCCGCCGCAGTCGCCGCCTCCACGGCCGACTTCACCATCGGCAGGAGCAGCGGCCAACTGGGGTCGCCGGTTCGGACATACTCACCGAACGAGTGTGCGATCAGCCCATCTTCCTCGAGCCCGTCGAACATCGGCTGGTAGGGCACCTGCCGCACCACCGCTGCCGGCATGCCCGCAGCGGTGGCCAGCAGCGCCAGCATCCTGGTCGTGTCGGTCGGCCCCTGAAATCCCCGGTCCGGGAGCCTGCCGCTCGAACCGCCGTCGATCCACAGAAGCATCGGTCCCCGGCTCACCTCGAGGCCCGCTGGCACCGCCAGCGAGAGCTCGTGGGTCCATTCCACACCCTGCCACGACTGGCTGACGAGCCGACCGGTGAGCCACTCTGCGTCGGGCAGCGACCCGTGCGTGATCGCCTGGAAGCGGGTCGCTGGGTCGTCCCGACGCACGTAGTCGGCGAGCGGGCCGTCGGTGGACGAGCGGGCTCTGACCGACGGCTCGGCCGTCGCCGGAGCGGCCCATGACCGATCGCCCGCAGCCAGCAACGACGCGACCGTCAACGCCGTCCGGCCGAAATCCCGCCGTGACACCTCGTCACAGCAAGGCCGTGCGACCGCTCGCCGTTGTGCCGATTCGCACTGCATCGAACGTCCTCCCGCGGCCTGACTCGGTCTCACCCGGAGTCTACGCCCACAGCCCGCCAGCGGCCAACCCGGGCGGCGGCCCGCATCGCCTCATGCCTCGCCGAGCCGCTCTTGGAGCTCCAGCCACCGTTCCTCAGCGGCGGCAAGCTTTCCGGTGACCTCCGTGAGCGCGTCGTGCAGTCGGAGCGCCTCGGCCGGCTCGGTCGCCGCGAGCAGGGCCGCGTGACGCTCCTTCTTCTCGGCGTCGAGCCGGGCGATCGACTTCTCGAGGTTCGACAATTCCTTGCGAAGCACCCGCTCGTCACTGGCCGCGGGCTTCGCCTCACTGGCCCGGCCGCGGGGCGGAGGCGGAGGCCGCTTGCCCCGCGCGGCCTCCGCGGCGTCGATCTCGCCCGAGACCTTCGCCACATAGCTCTCATAGGTGCCGAGATGGTCGAGCACGTGGCCATCCTTGACCTCGATCACGGTCGTGGCCACCGCCTGCATGAAGCCGCGGTCGTGGCTCGTGAAGATCACGGTGCCGGCGTAGTCGGTGAGCGCCGAGGCAAGGGCTTCGATCGTCTCGACGTCGAGGTGGTTTCCCGGCTCGTCGAGCACGAGCACGTTGGCCGTTCCGAGCAGCAGGCCGGCCAGGCAGAGCCGGGCCCGCTCCCCACCGGAGAGCACCTTGATCGACTTGGAAAGGGCCGATGAGCGAAACAGCATCGCGGCGGCCAGATCCAGGATTCGCTGCTGCTTGGTGCCGGGAGCCGCGACGAACTCCAACTGTTCGAGCACGGTCCGCTTCTCGTCGAGGCTCGTGTAGACGTGCTGGGCGTAGGTGCCGATCTCGCAGCCGTAGCCCCATTTCACGTGGCCCGAGAGCGGCGGCAGCGAGCCGACGAGCGTCCGGAGAAACGTCGTCTTGCCCTGGCCGTTGTCGCCCACGATCGCGGCTCGCGAACCATGCACGATTTCGATGCCGATGTCGTCCGCGACAACGTGGTCGGGATAGCCGATCACGAGGTTCCGGCAGCGGACAGCCGCCCCCCGCCGGGGCTCGACTTCGGGACAGCGGATCGCGGCCGTGGGGGCATCGACCGCGATCTCCTCGAATTCGAGTTTCTCGAGTTGCTTGGCCTTCGACTTGGCCCGCGAGGCGGTCGAGGCCCGGGCCCGATTGCGGGCGATGAAGTCTTCGAGTTCCCGCTTCTTGGCGAGCGTGGCTGCGTTGGTTCGCTCGGCCGTGAGTCGCCGCTCCTGCTGGTGCACGAGGAACTCGTCGACCCGCCCCGGATGCAACGTGAGTTTGCCATGGGAGAGGTCGAGCGTCTGGTCGCAGGTGGCGTTGAGAAATGCCCGATCGTGCGAGACCACGATGCAGGCCTCGCGATAGCCCCGGAGGAAGTGCTCGAGCAGGATCTGGGTCCTGAGATCCAGGAAGTTGGTCGGCTCGTCGAGCAGAAGCAGATTCGGCTCGTGGAGCAGCAGGGCCGCCAGCTTGACGCGGGTCTGCCAGCCCCCCGAGAGCTCCTTGACCGGGCCGGTCAGCATCTGGCCCTTGAGTTCGAAGTCGCCGGCTACCTCACCACACTTCCATTCGGGCTGGCCGCTGTCCCGCATCAGGAAGTCGAGGGCCGACTCCCCTGGCTCGAACGGGTCGTGCTGCCGCAGGTAGCCGAGCCTGAGCCGCGGATGGCGCACGATCTCGCCGCCGTCGAGTTCTTCTTCACCGAGGATGACACGGAGGAGCGTGCTCTTGCCGGCGCCGTTGCGGCCGATGAAGCCGATCCGGCCGTCATCGGTGATCGTGGCGCTGGCGCCGTCGAGCAGCACCTGGTCGCCGTACCGCTTGAACGCCTTCTTGATGTCGAGCAGAACCGCCATCGCGCTCCATGATCGCGGCGGTGCCGCTCAGCCCAAGCCGCCGACGGCCGGACCGTCTCCATGCCTGAAAAGCATGAGATTCGTGACATTCAGCGGAGGGCATGGGACTCGAACCCACAACCGGTTTCCCGGCACGACATTTCCAG
>CAYVNX010000045.1:0-1840 GCA_964453165.1 uncultured Candidatus Kuenenia sp.
CGGGGTCAGGGCTTAGCCAACCGGCAAGGTCGCAAGGCCATCCGCGACAGGCGGCTGCAGAAACCGCCCATACCACCCGTACGACCGGCATCGTCGGCAGGTTTCCTCGACCGGGCGTTCGTATGGTGCCGATTCTCCGGCTTCGAGGAGTTCCTCCGATTCCCGACCCTCTGAGGGAAGCCATGCGTCTTTTCAGCCGCCGCCACCGCCCTTCTCCCGCAGCCGGTCTGGCCGCAGGGCTGCTCGTCTTGGCCACTGGCTCGGTCGCCTTCGGCCAGGGCGGCAACTTCGACGGCTTCGGCAACCTGATCGACCCCGAGACCGTCCAGGCACCGGCGGCCACCAGCCCGGCCCCATCCCGCCGCCGCCCGGCGGCCGACCCCTGGGGCCCGGTCGACACCGACCACCTGTCGCTCGCCAACGCGGCGCCGGTACTCCTGCCCTTCTTCAACAACGGCCCGGTGTATGGACTGCCCGGCACCGTCCTCGGCGGCTTTTGGGATCGCACCCAGATCACCGGCGACTGGGGCGGTCGCCGCACCGACCTTGCCCGCCGCGGCCTGTTCTTCGATGTCTACACCACGAGCGCCTACCAGGATCTCACGTCCGGCGGCCTCGCGCCCGGCGGCTGGTTCGTCCAGAACACACAGATGGCGATCAACATCGATACCGGACGGGCCGGCTGGTGGGACGGGGGCCTGATCCACTTTACGACTCAGGCCCGCTACGGAGCGAATCCCGAGCAGACCTTCAACTCGGGGGCCAGCAATCCGATCTACACCGGCCTGCTCGAGCCTGGACCGCTGAACTACTCGACCACGCTACCGTCGGAATACTTCCTCGTGCAGGGCCTGAGCGAGCACACGAGCTTCATCGCCGGCAAGATCAGCGACGTCTACATTCCCGACCAGACGCTGTTCGGCGACAGTTACAAGTTTTACTTCGCGAATTTCGCCTTCAACAAGAATCCGATCACGATCAACTTCTACAACCCGACCGCCTGGGCCGTGCTCGGCGTCTGGGCTCCGAGCAAACAGCTCGCCTTCGCCGGCGGCGTGCTCGACCCAAACAGCCAGGCGTCGAACCTGGCCACCAACGCCTTCAACCGGGTCAATCTCTACTTCACGGCGGTCGCCTCCTACGACATCGCCGGCCTGCCGGGCCAATTCTCCCCGGCCTTCAACTGGTCGAATCAGGAACAACTCGACCTCGAGAACCCGTTTGGCACGCTCTCCTCGCCCCAGCAGATCGAACAGGCGATCGGGGTTCTGCTCGGCAGCCCCGACGCCCAGGGACTGCCGGTGAACAACTCGTCGAACAGCTGGTTCCTGATCGCCAACGCCTCGCAGTATCTCTACGTGGCCGATCGGCCTCGCGAGATGATGACCAAGTTGAAGGCGGGCGTACCGCTCCGCGGGATCGGCGTGTTCGGTCGAGTCGGCTGGGCCCCACAGGAGACCAACACGATCACCGGCGACGGCAGCGTGGCCCTGTTCGCCCGCGGCCTGGCCGAATCGCGGGCCTACGACAGCGTGGGTGTGGGCTGGTACATGAACGGCATCAGCCCCGACGTGCAAAACCAGGTTCGCGGGCTCGCGAGCAAACTCGGTGCGAAGATCGACGTCCAGAACGAACAGGGGCTGGAGGTGTTCTACGACTACGCCCTGACGCCCGCTTTCCGCATCATCCCGAGCTACCAGCACATCTGGAATCCGCTCGCGGCAGTCGCCGTCGGCAACGACCACACCGACCTGTGGATGATGCGGTCGACCGTGGTGTTCTAAATAGAGCGGCTTCGCGGCCATCCATGGCCCGCGAAGCCTTGGGCGCTCGGAGGGCG
>CAYVNX010000045.1:1940-17506 GCA_964453165.1 uncultured Candidatus Kuenenia sp.
AGCCAAGGTCGCCCTCGACCGCCCGCCGGGCTTCCTGCCCGGCTGACCGCAACTCGCTCAAGGCGGCCATCCATGGCCCGCGAAGCCTTGGGCGCTCGGAGGGCGAGCCAAGGTCGCCCTCGACCGCCCGCCGGGCTTCCTGCCCGGCTGACCGCAACTCCTTCAGCACGCCACGCATCCGGATGGCCTCTCGCGCACTCGCAGTTGTATGCTCCGCAAACAGTGGTCTGACCACGGGGCGAGATGGTCCCCGATCGGCCAATCGACCTACCACGGTGGAGCTGCATGGTGCCCTCGTTCGAACCTGTGATCCACGGCTCGATGAGCCAAAGGCCGATGCCTCAGCCCCGCCGGCGCGGATACCTGATCGTGGCGGCGACACTTGCCATCGCCGTGGCCATGGTCCTGGTGGCCGCCGTGGCCGCAGCCTGGATCTATTTTCATCCGCCCCATGAGTGGACCCGCGGGATCGTGTACGGCGAGCGGCATGGAACCCCGCTCACGCTCGACGTGGTCCGGCCGGCTCAGCCCAACGGGCTGGGCGTGATCCTCGTCGTCAGCGGCGGCTGGAGGTCGGGTCCGGACTCGTTTCAGCCCTGGCTGGGTGCGCCGCTGCTGCGGCGGGGCTACACCATCTTCCCTGTCTATCACCTCTCCCAGCCGGAAGCCTCGGTGAGCGAGATCGTCGCGGATGTGTCGCGGGGCGTGCGGTTCGTCCGCGGGCATGCCAAGGAGTATGGGATCGATCCCGATCGCCTCGGTGTCACGGGCGGCAGCGCCGGAGGCCACCTCGCTCTCATGCTGGCCACACGGGGAGGGCCGGGCCCGGCGGACACAGCCGACCCAGTCGATCAAACGAGCAGCTGCGTGCAGTCCGTGGCGATCTTCTATCCCGTGACCGATCTCACCAATCTCCGCGGCTCGACCGAAGACCCCGGCGACGGTGGGCCCCCCAAAAACTTCCGCAAGGCCTTCAGGCAGGAGCCCGTCGACATGCCCCGCTGGAAGGAGACGGCGGCCGATCTGTCGCCGATCCTGCATGTGCACCACAACCTGCCCCCCACCCTGATCTACCACGGCAATGCCGACACACTCGTGCCCTTCGACCAGTCGTCCCGCTACGCCGACTGCGTCCGAGAAGCAGGCTGCGAAATCGCGGTCCGCGAAGTCGACCGGGGCGGCCACGGCTGGCTGACGATGCCCCTCGACATCATGGCCTTCGCCGACTGGTTCGACCGCACCCTCGCCACGAAGCCGGCGGGCGTGCCCTGATCATGCTCGAACGCACCCAGCGGCCTCGTCATCCACGGTTCCTCGGACACCACCTCCCGGAAACAGCGGCGGCCTGGATCTGCAATGCCCTGCCTCACTCCGCGCTGAGTTCGGGCCAACCGTCGTCGGTCCAACCGACCGGGCGAATCGCCAGCGTCGGGCGGCCCTCGCGATCACCGTCGTAGAAGTGCAGGCTCGCCATAGTGGCGCCGCCGATCTGAAACAGGCCGATGTGCCCCGGCCCGATGAAACTGCCGGTGGTCTCCAGCACGAGTCGGCCACCGGCTTCCAGCAGCGACCTGCCTTCGTCGTCGAGGTAGGGGCCCGTGATCCCGCGGCTGCGACCCACGACGATCCGGTAGGTGCTGCGGACACCGCGGCAGCACAGGCCGTGATTGACGAACAGGTAGTACCACTCTCCGCGGCGATGGAGCGTCGCCGCCTCGATCTCGCGGGCCCAGGCCAACCGCACGGGTTGGGGCGGCGGATCGATCCGCAATCCCGTCTCCGGATCGAGTTCGACCAGGTAGATGCCCTGCCAGAACGAGCCAAATGCCATCCACAGCCGCCCCTCGTCCATCAGCATCGTGGGGTCGATCGCGTTGTAGGGATCGCCGGGCTGGCTCCGGACCACGATCCCATGCTCGGTCCATGGTCCGGCAGGTGTGCGGGCCGTCGCCAGGCCGATCGCCGAGGTCTGCTTGCCGAATTCGGAGACTGAGTAATAGAGGAGCAGCCGGTCACCGATCCGCAGGACGTCCGGCGCCCAGTAGTGATGCCGCCGGTTCCCCGGCGCGACCTCCGCTGCCCAGGCAGGCGGGCTGGCAAGCGGACTCGGCTGCCGCTCCCAGGCGACCAGGTCGGGGGAACGCGTTGCGAGCAGCAGAGGCCCGGTGCCAAACATCCACCAGTCTCCCGCGGAATCCTGGAGCGGCGGCGTCGGATCGTGAATCCGCAGATCCCGGCGGCCCCCCGGCGTTGCCGCGGCGGCTGCTCCGAACCCTCCCGCGACTGCCACGACCCCGAGGGCTGTCGCCGAAGCCGTGACAAGGCAGACGATTCGGTGGCCGAGCATGGGGAGCCTCATGACGGGGCCTCGCGGATACGAGTGGGAGCACGATCTCGCGAGACTCGGCCGCCCAGACCTTCGCTGGCGGCGTTGCGCGGACCGAATCCTGGGAAAGCACCACCAGCATGGTAGCGTATCGGCCTCCGGGAAGGTCGCAGCCGATCCAAACCAGGCGGATTCCGACACGGCCGCCGACGCAAGCGAGGGCTCGAGATGCCGCACGTGATTCCGCGATTCCTGATGGTCGCCCTGGGGCTCGTCATCCTGCCCGCAATCGGGTCGGCCCAGGACTATGTCGTCAATCGGATCACGAAAGGCATCAATGCTAGCCCGACGGTGGCGATCAATACGCAACTGCACCTGCCCACCGACATCGACTTCGCCCCAGGCGTGGGCCACGTCGCCTTCATCTCGCAACTCGGCGGGGTGAACTCCGATGGCTCCGACGGCGACGACGTCACGAAGCGCGAGGGCCGGATCGTGCTGATGAACGCGACCACCGGAGAAGTGGATTACAATCGTCCCTTTCTCACCATCCCCGACACCGACCTGCTCGATCCATACGGCGTGCCCGAGGTGGGCCTGTTTTCGACGGCCTTCCACCCCGACTTCGCCACGAACGGAAAGTTCTACGTCAGCGTGGCGGTGGATCATCCCGGCAGCGGCTCGCTCAGCCTGGCCCCCCGCGACCCGCGCACGTCACCCTTCAAAGTTGCCGTCCGGGAATACGTCGCAAACCCGGCCAATCTCTCCGCCGGCGCGAGTTTCTCCCGCACGATTCTCGAGGTCAACCAGCCGGCCGCGAATCACAACGGCAGCTGGCTCGGGTTCAGCCCGCTCGAAGCATCTGCCGGCAGGCATTACCTCTACGCCACATTCGGCGACGGCGGCGACCAGCACGATCCGCAGCGGTACGGTCAGGATCTTGGCAGCCTGCTGGGCAAGGTGGTGAGAATCGACGTCGACACCGACGCCTTTCCGAATGACCCAAGCCGCAATTACGCGATCCCGACCGACAATCCCTTCGTGGGCACCACGGCCGCTCCTGAGATCTGGGCCTACGGCCTGCGGAACCCCTGGCGGGCGAGCTTCGACTCGCTCACCGGTGACATGTACATCGGCGACGTGGGCCAGAACGTCTGGGAAGAGATCGACTTCATTCCCCACGACATCGCCCCGGATGATCCCCGCAACTTCGGCTGGCGGCTGCGGGAGGGCTTCGTGGCCACACCGAGTGGCGGCGTGGGCGGGGCCGCCCCGGCCGACAACGTCGATCCGATCATCGCCTACCGACATGGTACCGGGGCCTACCAGGGAAACTCCGTGGCGGGCGGGATCGTCTACCGCGGCCCGGTCGAACAGCTTCAGGGTATGTACATCTTCGCCGACTCGGTGACGGGCAACATCTGGGGCATCGACGTGGCCGACATCGCCGCCTTCGATCCCGCGCAACCGGCGAACACGCTGGTGTTGCTCAACGATGCCTTCAAGCCGGCCGATGGCGGCCGCTACACCTCGATCGTGAGTTTCGAGGAGGACGCCGCCGGCAATCTCTACATCGTGGACATGGGCTACGACCCGGCCGGCATCGGCGGGGCGATCTATCGGCTCGACCCGGGGCCCGGCCCGATCGATCTGGTGCTGACCGTCGCCAGTGGATCCCAGACCCAAGCCGACCTCGGCCGAACGGTAATCGACTCGGCGCTCTCGGTCACCAAGACCGGAGCGGGCACGCTCGTCTTCAATGCCGCCAATCCCTATACCGGGCCGACCACCGTGGCGGGCGGCACGCTCGTGGTGCAACATGCCCAGGCAGTCGCCGCCAGCCCGGTAACGGTGACCACCGGGGCCACGCTCGCCGTCGCCGCGGGAGTGACGATGCGGGCTCCGGCAGTCACCCTCGACGGCGGCCGGCTGATCGCCACCTCACTGGCGGTCAACGGCAGCACGGGCATCGGCTCACTGACGATCCGTGCTGGCACCATCACCGGCACCGCACAGTTGACGGTCGGGTCCGGGGGTAGCGTCACGTTGCCGACAGACGGTCGGCTGACCGTCGGCCTGTCGAGATTGGCGGTGGATGAAACGACGCTCGGTGGCCGACTCGACCTGGGAGCCGGTCAGGTGGCCGTGGCGGCCGGTGGCATCTCGGCAGCCGACCTCCGCGCCGATCTGATCGCCGGCCGAAACGGCGGCGGCTGGAACGGGACCGCTGGAATCGTGTCGTCGGCCGCTGCGATCTCGGGCGGCAGTCGGAGCGTGGGCTATGTGCTGGCCGGCGATGGAACGATCCGAGTGTCGTTTGCCGCTCCCGGCGACACGGACCTGAACGGCAAGACCGATGTCTTCGACCTCGTGAGCATCAACGGGGCAGGAGCCTATGGGACCGGCGGATCGGCCGACTGGGCGCGAGGCGATTTCAATTACGACGGCGTCACGAACGTGTTCGACCTCGTGAACGTCAACGGCGGCGGCGCCTACGGCCAGGGCACCTACTTTCCAGCCGCGGCCGTGGCGACCGGCAGCCCGGCAGCCGTGCCGGAGCCCAGCTCGCTCACCTGGCTCGTAGCGGCCTGCCTGGCGGCCCTGGGGCGGCGACTCCGCGGTTGAGTCTGACTCGACGCGCTGCCCGAAGCCCAGCACTGGACGTGTTCCCGGGGCTGGAACGTGCCCATCGGGCCCAACATCCTAATGATGACCGGTCACCAGGGTCGTGAGATCACGCGGCGGCTTGGAAGGCCCTTCCGCGCCGCCAAGGCCGCCAAAATGCGGTGAAAACCCGGCAGAAGCTCATTCGCCGCAACTGCCTAGCTCTTTGGCACGGCGATTGCTTTGCACGTGCTCTCAGAAGTCATGCACCTTGACGAAGAGAGCCCCACCCATGCCCGCACCGTCACTGACCCAGTGGATTCCCGCGCTCCTGCTTGTGAGCCTCGGCCTGGCCACCCCGGCCCAGGCGATCGTCATCGACCAGGTCGATACCTTTGAATCGGCCTCGGTAGACGGCTGGGGCCCTGACTTTGCGGGCGTGGCCTCGGTGGTCGCCGATGCCGGGCCGCTCGGGGCGGGCGACTACGCCCTCCGGGTGACGAGCCACGGCGATCCCAACCAGGGCCGTGTGGGCTCGCGCTCGATCACGCTCAATCGCTCCCAGTGGGCCGGCGATTGGACGGCCGCCGGGGTGGCCAGCATCGCTTTCGACGCCCGCAACCCGAATCCCTTTCCGATCGAACTCTGGCTCGGGATCGCGGGTCCAGGCAGGGCCGGCAGCGCTGGCTCCGGCGATGTCTACGCCTCGCTGATGTCGGCCGCCATCCCTGCAGCCTCCGGCTGGGGCCGCTATGCCTTCGACGTCACGCCCTCCGGATTCGAGAACGCCACGAACCATTCCTTCGGCACGCTGGCCAACGCCCTGGCGGGCGTCACCGAACTGCGAATCTTCAACAACACGAGCCGCCGCACCGATCCCGACTTTGCCAACAATTTCATCGGCGACGAGGTGGCCGCCAGCTGGTATCTCGACAACATCACCGCCACAGCAGCCGTGCCGGAGCCGACTGTCGGCGGCCTCGGCTTGGCTTTCACGGTCGGTCTCCTCTTGGTCGGGAGGCGGTCCCGCTCCGGCGGCTGAAACCACACGCCCATGACCGCGTCCCCGGATCGCAGGCCGCCGTCGAGGTTCGCCGACCCCCTCGCCTCGCGTCAACCGTGCATCACCGGCTCGGGGGCGGCAAAAGTCGCGTCGCGGGGATGGACAACGGGATCCGCTGCCACGCGGAGCCCCCCGACTCGCGTCGGGGGCTTCTATTGGGAGAGGGCCCCGCGTCATACAAGCCCCGGACGCACGTCCGGGGGCACCGGGCCGTTGGGCGAGACCGGCCACGATCGCGGGGCGAAATCCGCCGCTCCGCGGGTATTCGCCGACCCCCTCGCCTACCCTCCGAGCATGTCTCCTCGTCGATTCGGCTCACTCACATGCGTGCTCGTCCTGCTCTGGGGCTCGCTCCCCGGCCTGACCGAGCCCTGCCGGGCCGAGATCGTCGTGCACGTGGCGACAGCCGGAAACGACGCCTGGTCGGGCGACCTGGCGGCCCCGAACGCCGACCGCACCGACGGCCCGGTGGCGACGCTGGAGCGGGCGCGAGACCGAGTCCGCGAACTCCGGCTGAGGGATGCCGCCCGCCGCCGGGACGAGCCGGTCCGCGTCGTTGTCGCCACCGGACGGTATGAAATCAGCACACCGCTGGAACTCACCGGCGAGGATGGAGGCTCGCCAGCGGCGCCGGTCGTCTACGCGGCGGCCGACGGCGCACGGCCGGTGCTCAGCGGGGGCCGACGGATCGCCGGCTTTCGCGCGGGCACCGGCGACGAGGCGGGGCTGTGGGTGGCCGATCTCGCTCCTCCTCTGCGGCAGCGGTTCGAGCAGCTCTTCGTCAATGGCCGACGGGCCACGTTGGCCCGCGAGCCCGACACCGGCACCTTCGCGGTGGTGGCCTGCGACGAAGCGATGCTGGGTGAAGACGGCGAGCCGCTCGATCCACAGCCCGCGACCGACTCGGCCGAGCCGCGGCGGTGTCGCCAGACGGTCGTCGTCGCTCCCCCGACGGCGGCAGTCCTCGCCAGGCTCGAGCCGACCGAACTTTCTTCCACGATCATGCGGGTGCATCACAAGTGGGACGTGACCCGGCGGTTTCTCGACGGGTTTCTGCCCCAGCGGCCAGCCGTCGTGACCAGCGGCCGCAGCATGCCCTCATGGAACCGGTGGGACGCCGCGTCCACGCTCGTGCTCGAGAACGCCCGGTCGTTCCTCGATGAGCCCGGCGAGTGGTTTCAGGACCCGAGCGGGCGGCTGCTCTACAAGCCGCGGCCGGGCGAGACCCTCGCCACCATCGAGGCGGTCGTGCCGGTCACGGAGCACCTGCTCGTGATCCGAGGCGATTCCGCCGCGGGTCGCCCCTGCAGCCACGTTACCTTCAGTGGCCTCGCCTTCGAGCACGGAGACTGGTTGACGCCGCGGGAGGGCTTCGAGCCCACGCAGGCAGCCGCCTCAATCGAGGCGGCGGTGCAGCTCGACGGAGCCCACCATGTGACCTTCCGCGACTGCACGATCGCCCGCGTCGGCACCTACGGGATCTGGTTCCGCAGCGGCTGTCGCAGCTGCCGCGTCGAACGATGCCTGATCGAGGACCTCGGCGCCGGCGGAGTGCGGATCGGCGAGACGGGCCCGGCCGCTCGCCCTGCCGACGAGACCGCCGGCACCACGATCGACAACTGCATCATCCGACGCGGCGGCCGAATCTTTCCTTGCGCCGTCGGCGTCTGGATCGGGTTCAGCCCCGACAACGTCGTGAGCCACAACGACATCCACGACTTTTTCTACACCGGGATTTCCGTCGGTTGGCGGTGGGGCTACGCGGAGAGCAGTTGCAAGCGGAATCGGATCACCGACAACCGCGTCCACCAAATCGGCCAGGGTCTGCTCTCCGACATGGGTGGCATCTACACGCTCGGCCCCTCCGAGGGCACGCTCGTCTCGGGCAACGTGTTCCACGACATCGAGAGCAGTTCCTACGGCGGCTGGGGCCTCTATACCGACGAAGGCAGCACCGGCATCACCTTCGAGCACAACCTTGTCTACCGCACGACGTCGGGCGGCTTTCACCAACACTACGGCCGAGACAACGTCGTCCGCCACAACGTGCTGATCGAAGCCCGCGACCAGCAGGTGCAGGCGACCAGGGTCGAGGACCATCGCTCCTTCCGGTTCGAGAACAACATCGTCGTCTGGTCACGCGGCACGGCGATCGCCGGCCCGTGGGACAAACTGCACGCCCTCACCGCCCGCAACTGCTGGTGGAACTCATCCGGCGCACCAGCGACCTTCATGGGGCACTCGCTCCAGGCCTGGCAGGCGGCGGGCCACGAACAAGGCTCGATCGTCGCGGATCCCCTGTTCGTCGATCCGGCGCACGACGATTACCGCCTGCGGCCCGACTCCCCCGCGATCGCGATCGGCTTCGAGCCCCACGACTGGACCGCCGCCGGCGTCTCCGCGGCCGTTCGACCTACGCCCGACGGAAGCCGCCGTTGACTGAGATCACCTGACCGGTCACGAAGGTGGCCGCCGGCGATGCGAGCCAGCGGACCGCGCCGGCCACGTCCTCGGGCGTGCCCCAGCGACGGAGCATGCTCTCGCGGACGGCCCGCCGCTGCCAGATGTCGCTGGCCTGCTCGCCCCAGGCCGTCTTGATCCAGCCGGGCGCGACGCAGTTGGCCCGCACGTCGGGCCCGAGCGAACGCGCCAGGCTGCGGGTGAAGGCCATCACGGCCCCCTTCGCGGCGGCGAAGAGTTCGCCGCTGTCGCCCTCCATCCCGACGGCCGCCTGGTCCCAGCCGATCGTGATCACGACGCCCCGGCCCCGCTCCCGGAGCCACCGGCCCATGCCCCGGGCCAGGATCATCGTGGCGGTCACGTCGATTTGCAGCAGAACCTCGAGCTTGCGTTCGAACGACCAGCCGGCGGCCGCGCCGGTCAGCACATCGGCCCCCGCTACCAGCACGACGGTGTCGAGTTCGGGCAGGGCCGTGGTCACCTCGGCGACGAGGTTCTCCGCCGCCGCCGGTTCGGTGAGGTCGGCGAGAAATGTGCCGGCGTGTCGATCCAGCGCTGCGAGCACCGCGGCAACCTCCTCGCCGCCGGCGGCCGAGCGGCCATGGACCGCCACGCGAGCCCCGGCCCGCGCCAGGTCCAACGCCACGGCCCGACCGATGCCGCGGGTGCTGCCCGCGACGAACACTGTCTGGCCGGCCAGTTCCTGGGCGGCCCCTCGAACGGCGCCGCTCATGGCCCACCCGCATCCGGGCTCGCATCGGCCTGCACGAGCGGCAGCCGGAAGCAGGCCGCCTCCTCGGCATTACGGACGAGGAGCCGGTCGCCGGAGACGGCGGGGTTGTTCCAGGTCTGCCCGGAGAGGGCGGGCAGCCGCGCAAGTTCCTGCCGCTTCTCGGGCTGGCAGGCCACGAGCACCACGTCGCCATCCTCGGCCTGAACGACAAGCAACTCGCCCACGCGGAGCACCTGCCCCTGGCCATACCGCCCGCCCTTCCACCGCCGAGTGCCGTCGTCAAGCCGCACACACTCGAGGATCCCGTCGGAGAGGCCGTAGGCATGGCCGCCGTGAATGACGACGTTGGTGAACTTGGTCTTGAGCAGGCTGGCCTGAAGCCAAATCGGCCGCACGACAACCGCCGCCGGGCTCGACTCATCGATGGCGAACACGCCAGCGCCGATTCCATAGCCCTTCGAGATGAAGATTCGTTCGCCGTCGAGCACGTGGGGCTGCGAGCAGGTGGCATCCGAATTCGAGTGACCTGGCCAGTCGAATCCCCAGAGTTCCTCGCCGGTCGAGGGATCGTAGGCGGCGACGTGAGACTCGTTCACGGTGAGCACCACCTCGCGGCCGCCGACCGAAGCGAGTTGGGGCGTGACGTAACTGATCTGTTCGCCGCCGGCGGTCCAGCGGCGGGTGCCATCAGCCCGGTCGTAGGCCACGAGCGACGCGGCCGAACGAGGGCCGTCGGGCCGGAGGAAGGGGCCTCCTCCGGGCACGATCACGAGGCCGGCAGTCACCAGCGGCGACCCCGCCCTGCCCCACGACACCGCCGCGGTGTGGGCGTCCCGGTCGAGGCCCAGGTCGCTGAGGATGTCCTTCTTCCACACGACCGTCCCGGTCGCGCCGTCGATGGCGTGCAGCCAGCCTGTGGCACCGCTGGTGTACACGATTCCGTCGCGGATCGTGGGTGTGGACCGCGGCCCCACGCCGCCCAGCACGGTCTCGTGGCGGCCACGGACGGCCACGGCCCACGCCAGGCTGCCGTCGGCCAGCGAGCGACAGCTCACCACCTCCTCCTCGCCCCGCTGCTCGAGCGTCACCGCATGTTCGCCGGCGATCGCGAAGCCGCTCCAGCCGGCGCCGATCCGAGTCCGCCAGAGTTCCTGCGGCGGCCGGGCCGACCAATCGGGATCGATCGCCGGCCCTTCGATCGCACTCGAACCCTGCGGGCCGAGGAAGCGAGGAAAGTCGTCCGGCGTGGATGCCCACGCGGCCGTCGCCGCTGCCGAGGCTGCCGCCTTCACCGTAGGGAGGAGCCGGTCCCGGGCTGGCATCCACCGCAGCCGCAGCTCTGGCACGAGATCGCCACTGACCCGCTCGATCCGGAAGACCGCCGCGACGGATGCGACAGCGAGCAAGAGCCCGTAGCCAACCACCCGCTTGAGTGAGAGCGAGTGGCCGCTCTCCCGCAGAAACCAGACGAGGACGGAGAGCAGGCCGAAGAAGCCGAGAATCAGCGTGATGATGTTGCGGACGGCATGGTCGACGATCGGCCCCACCACGGGCTCGAGCAGACCGGCCCGCACGAGCACGATCGCAGTCACCAGCGACGCCACGGTGATCCAGACCCGAACGGGCGGCACGAGCGGACGACGGGCGGGGGGGGTCTGGGAGCGAGCGGGAGGCGGCATGGCATACCTTGGGGGGAGCGTCATTATTGCCGCTGCTTCAAGGGCCGACTACACTCGCGCAGTTTATTGTCCCCTGGCCGAGACCCCGCCCCCGACCGCTCGGGCGACCGCAGGAACGACCGCATGCTCACCGAAGACGCATCCACACGGTCGGCCTCCGGCCACGGCAAGCCCGCCGCTGCGACCTCGGCCTCCGGCCCATCCACCACTGCCGTGCATGCCGGCGAGGCCCGGGAGAAGCCGGGCTTTTCGATCACCGACCCGATCTTCGCCTCGAGCACTTACACCTTCGCCGACACCCAGGCGATCGTCGACTTCCTGGAGCAGAAGCAGGTCCGCGAGGAATACGGCCGCTATGGAAACCCCGGGGAGAAGGTCGTCGAGCAGAAGCTGGCCGCGCTCGAAGGGGGCGAGGAGGCCGTGCTCTTCGCGAGCGGGATGGCGGCCTTCGTCGGCGTGCTCATGGCCCACGTCGATGCGGGCGACGAGATCATCTTCTTCGACGAGTGTTACCACCGCAGCCGTGAATTCTGCCGCAAGCATCTGACCAGGTTCGGTGTGGCCTACCGGGAGGTGCCAACCTGCGATTATGACGCGATGGAAGCGGCCATCGGCCCGCGGACGAAGTTTCTGATCAGTGAATCGCCCACCAATCCGCACCTGAGCGTGGTCGACATCGAACGCTTCGCCGCGATCGGCCGCCGGCATGGGGTGGCGACGCTGATCGACGCTACGCTCTGCACTCCCTACAACCTGCGACCGCTGGAGGCGGGCGTCGACTACGTGCTCCATTCGGCCACGAAGTATCTCGGTGGCCACAACGACCTGCTCGCCGGAGCGGTGATCGGCCGCACCGCGTTGCTCGAACCAGTCCGCCGACTGCGGGGCATCATGGGGGGCGTCAACTCGCCCCACAACGCCTACCTCTTGGAACGCGGCCTCAAGACGCTCGCCCTGCGAATGGAGCGGCACAACGCCAACGGTCTGGCGGTCGCCCGGTTCCTGGAGAGTCATCCCCGAGTCGCCCAGGTGCTCTACCCGGGCCTCTCGAGCCATCCCTACCACGAGGTCGCAGCGCGGACGATGCGGGGCTGCGGCGGGCTGATCACGTTTTTTGTGCGTGGGCGAGACGGCGGCCCGGCGACCTGGCGGGAGACGGCCGACGTGGTGGACGCCGTGCGGATCCCGCGGATCGGCCCGAGCCTCGGAGGCGTCGAGTCGCTGATCGAGCAACCGCTCGTCATGAGCTACTGGAACTACTCGCCGGAAGAGCGGGCCACCTTCGGGATTCCCGACAACATGATCCGGCTGGCATGTGGGATCGAGGACGCCGCCGACCTCGTTGCCGATCTTGCCCAAGCCCTCGAGTCGACCGGCCGCGACGCCTGAGCCGGCAATCCGGGCAGCCTCTGCTGGTCGCGTGGTTTTTGACGGAAGTTCCGGTCCTTCCGATGCCGATACCGATTCCGATGAGGCAGTTCCCGCAGCCTTACTCGAGGCTGCGGGCATGCAAATCGGAGGTGAGGCATGAAGGCGTCGTTTGGTTCGATCCGGTCCGCGGTGGTCGTGGCCTTGGTGGTGACGGCGGGACTCCCGCTGGCGACCCGGTCAGCCCGGGCTACCGAAGATGACGGTCAGTTGAAGTGGACGCCGCATCGGGCGAGTCTCGCTCCGCCGACCGACACCGAACCCGCCTCGCCTGCAGCCTCGACTGCAGATGGCGGGGCGGCCCCTGACCTCCGCTTCGATGTGCCGGCCCCCGTCGAACCGACGGGCGCTCCGGCCAGCGTCACGCTGCCCGACGGCGTGCCGACCATTCAGCCGCCGGCCCCGCGACAGCAGGTCGTGGCTGCCATGCGGCCGCGCCGACCGGCGCCGCCCCCGCCCGCCTGGACGAACGCCCTGGACACGAAGCGGTTCTATGACCCGACCAATCCCGAAAACGTGCTCGGCTTCAACATTCTCCGCACGCCCAAGGGTACGAGCGGCCGACCGATCCTCGCCCCCGAAGGCCAGCAGGCCGTGGCGATGCAGGCGGCCGCCGAACAGCAGGCGTTGGGCAACGCCCGCTACGGTGGCGGGCCAGCCCCGCGATATGCCGCCTCGGCCGGCCGCCCCGAGCGGCTCGCCATGAACGTCGACGGCATTCCCTCGGTGATGGCCCGCGCGCCCCAGGCGTCCGCCCTCGAGGGCGGACGCGGCCCCACGCCCGTGACCGCCGCTCAACCTCCGGGGCCCGGCGGCTCGGCCTCCGCAGGGCCGGAGATCGAATCGATCGGCCCCGGGATCGAGATGCCCGACGCCTACGATGAGTCACTCCCTCCTCCCGGCTTCGAAGGCGGATATGAAGGCGGCTACGAGCAGGGGATGGAGGGCATGGCCGATCCCGACTATTCCGATGGCCTGCTGATGGGCGAGTATCCGGCGCAGTTGCACGTCGAGAGCTTCTACGACGATCCTTATGCCTGCGAGGACGAGGGCGTGTTCCCGCTCTGGGAACACGACGGCCGGTTCTGCGCCTGGTTGCGGCAGTTCGGCCGGCCGTACTACGGCTGGAGGTGGTACCGCGACTTCACGGCCAGCGCCGGCATCACCGGGTTCACCAACTCCACCGACCTCGGAATCAACGGCAACTTCGGCACCAACGAATACCTCAACTTCGCCCTGCCCTTCTGGAATGCGTTCGGCATCGGCTGGCAGGTCGGCTGGAGGGGCGTGCAGTCGAACTTCCAGCCGGCCACGATCGAGGTGGGCACCCAAACGCTCAAGAAGAACGCCCGCACGCAGGACTTCATCACCACCGGCTTCTTTACCCGCGCCTTCGAAGGCCGCGGCTTGCAGGGCGGCATCGCCTACGACTACCTCCACGACAGCTGGCTGGAGAACACCGACGTCTCCCAGCTCCGGTATGAGGTGAGCTACGTCTATGGCTATCACGAACTCGGCTTCTGGGGCGCCTCCAACGTGGGCGACCAGAACGGCCTCTTCGGCCCCGTGACGAAGCAGAGCGGCGTGGCCAGCACGCTCGACCTCTACACCGGCTTCTACCGGGTTCAGTTCGGCGATGCCAACGAGTGGAAGGTGTGGGGTGGTGGCACGAACGAGGCCGACGGCATCATCGGCACGATGGTGCGGGCCCCGATGCACCGCTCACTCGCGCTCGAGGGCACCTTCACCTACGTGATTCCCGGCCGCAACCAGACGATCGACTTCGACGAAAAGGGATCCATTTCGTCGTTCTCGCCGGCGGCCTGGAACGTGTCGGTGAACGTGGTCTGGTATCCGGCCGGCCGGTCGCGGCGGAGCCTGTCGAGCCCCTACCGTCCGCTGTTCGACGTGGCCGACAACGGCAGCATGATTCGCCAGATCCAGCCCTTCGTGCCCTGACGAACCTCGGCCACAGCCTGGCCGAATCCCGGACGGGATCGGCCTAGGCTCCCCTGCCGAGCCGGGCTTGGTGTATTCTGCCGGGGGCAGGGCCGCGACCGACGCGGCCCGCCTCCCTCCGGCTTTCGACCGCTCAGGACACCATGCCCGACAACACGCCGTTCGACCCCTGGGACTCCCTCGCCGATTCGCTCGGGGCCAAGCCCGCCGACAACGCACCGCTCCCCAGCCGACCGACGCCGCCACCGCCTCCGCGCTCGCGTGAGAAGCCCCCAGCCCCGAAGAACCCGCCGCCCCAGCCCGAAGGCGGGAATTGGGACGATCTCGCCGCATCCCTCGGAATAGCGCCGCCAGCGCGGGATGAATCGGTGGTCCGACGGCCACCGCCGCCCCCACGCCGGTCCGAGCCGACACCCCAACGGGACGTGAGCCAGGAGCGGCGAGCGGCCGAACCGCAGCCGCCGGCAGCCCGAGCTAACTGGGACGACGAACTTCCACCCCCCCGGCCGGTCGGCGAAGCCGCGGTGGAGCGGCCGGTCCGCGGCGCTCGGGACGAGGCGTCAGACTCTCGCGGTGAGGGTGAGGGACGCGGTCGCCGCCGGCGAGGCCGGCGCGGCGGTCGCGGTCGGCGACGAGACGACGACCGTCCGCTCGATTCCGCGGGTGATGCAGGCCCCCTCGCCCGTGACGGCGATGATGACCGCAGCCGCGAGCCCCGCGATTTCAATCGGGAACGGGATCGCTCCGCTGAAGAACGCCAGCCTCGTCCGGCTCGCCGGGCGGACGAGCCGCGATCGCGAACCCGTTCGCGAGACGACGAGTCCGGACCCGAAAGCCGGCGCCGGGCTCTGAGCGAGGGCGAGGAGGGATTCGATCGCAGCGGACATGATGACGTCCGGGATCGGCCGCAGGCTGACTTCGATGATCTCGATGAACCACGCAACGCTGGTGAGGAGGGGGAGGGCCCGGACGATGACCTCCGTCCACGCAAGCGGCGGCGCCGCGGCCGTCGCGGAGGTCGGGGTCGCGCTCGCACCGGGAGCGACGCTCAGACCGGCGGCGATGCCGGTCGTGAGCCTGGTTCGGCCGATGCCGACGACGAACCGCTCCCCGCGAGCTACGGCAGCCGAGCCGTGCCGCGTCCCGAGGCCGCCCCCCGGGCCGACGAGTCTCGCCGTGGTCCAGACGACCGGCCGCCGGCGGAAGGCTCCGGAAGCGAAGGCTCCAGCCGCTCCCGTGGCCGACGCCGTCGCCGGCGCGGAGAACCTCGGGCTGGAGGAGAACCTCGGGCTGGAACAGATACCCAGCGGAAGA
>CAYVNX010000045.1:17606-20625 GCA_964453165.1 uncultured Candidatus Kuenenia sp.
GGAGAACCTCGGGCTGGAGGAGAACCTCGGGCTGGAACAGATACCCAGCGGAAGAGTGGAACCGGCGAGCGGCGGGAATCGTCCCGCTCCCGCAGTGGTGAGAGCCGCCGCGGGCGGGGCAGCGAACCCCGGAGCTCTCGCAGCCGGGGTCGTCGCGACGACTTCGCGCCGGTGTCTGGCCGATTCGACGAGGACGACGAGGGACTGGAGTTCCTGGGCGTCGAAGAGGCCGTCCGCGAAGCGACGCCTCGTAGCCGCCCGGCCGAAGACGACGACGTGCTCACCGAAAGCGGGCTGAACACCGTCCTCGACGTGCCCAGTTGGGTCGAGGCAATCGGGATCGTCATCGCCGGCAACCTCACCGCCCGCAGCAGCCGAAGCGGCCGAAGCGAGGGCGGCAGCGGTGCCGGCCCGAGCCGCGGCCGCTGACGACGTCGAGGTTCACTTCAGGGCGATCGTGCGGGCCAACGGCCTCAGGATCTGATCAACCACGCATTGGTCGACCACCTCTCTGGCCAACTGCGCGAGCCGCTCGAGGGCCTCGACGTAGGTGGTGTCTGGCTCCAAACTGCCATATTGCCGGGCGGTCACGTAGACGCTGAGCTGTTCTTCGCCATACTCGCCCGTCCGCACCTGGAAGGCGTTGGTTCGGCTCTCCGTGCCGATCCGCACCTGTGTGCGGCACTCCTCGTCGAGCGCCAGTGTGAGAGATGGCTCGTAGTTGATCACCCGGGCTCCGGGCAGATCGCCGAATCGCTCCAGCGACGGGCCCACGCCGAGGGCCTCCGCGAGCAGGGCATTGTGGTTGCCGCGATAGGCGAAGTCGAAACCGAACAACACGTCGAGGGCCTCGCAATCGAGCGGGCTCACCGACAAGAAGGCCGGGGCAAGGTCGAGCACAAGGCGATGCTGTTCGATCGCTTCCTCGATCGAACCGGGATTCACCTGGCCCGAACAGAGCCGACGGGACTCGACGGCAGCCCAGCGGTAGCGGCCCTGGTCCTTGTCTTCCTCCAGGACATAATCCCGCTTGTCACGGCAATAGAACTTCCGCATCGTGGGAAACCGCTTTTGAACCCGCTCGAAATACTGGAGAATCGTCTCCCTCTGGGAGGGGAGCTCCATCTCCGTGGCGAGGTTCATGTTGACGTAGAAGTCGTCGGCAACCGACGCGTAGGGCGTCATAGGGGGCGGCTCTCCGCGAGGCAGACGGGAAACCCTGAGAATAGTCGCCGATTTCCGCTGCTGTCAAAGCAGGTCCGGCAGTTCGGCGCGGCCTGTGTGCTCAGGGAGGTGGCAACCCGGCCAAAGACTTGGCATACTCTCGACAGGGGGTTGCGCGTGGGTGCAGCACCCACCGTGGCCCCTCTGGTGTGAGAACCCCAGATGGCCACCAACACTCAGCCAATTCCGATTCCCGACGACCGGCTCTCAATTGAGAAGCGCCAGGACGGTGCCCTTGTGGTGCGAGTCCAATCGGAAGGCCCAGCCGATTCACGGCTGCCCGATGCGGTCTTCTCGTTCCGCTGCGGCGATCCCCAGTACACCTACTGGCTGGGCCGCCTTCGCGCCCTCGGCAACCGAGACTGATCGAGCCCCATCTCTGGCGATCGATCACTCGTCCCGCGAACTCGCGATCAGGGTGATGAACTCTCGATTGCTCTTGAACTTCGCCAACTGCTTCGTGAGTTGCTCCATCGCGTCCACGTGGTGCATGCTCGAAAGCGTACGACGAAGCAGATTGACCGCGTGAAGCGTGTTGGGGTCGAGCAACTTCTCCTCCCGCCGGGTGCCCGATTGGGAGATGTCGATCGCCGGCCAGACCCGGCGGTCGGCCAACTTGCGGTCGAGCACCAACTCCATGTTGCCGGTGCCCTTGAACTCCTGAAAGATCAGCTCGTCCATGCGGCTGCCGGTGTCGATCAGGGCCGTGGCCACGATCGTGAGCGAGCCCCCCTCCTCGAACACGCGGGCGGTCGCAAAGAGTTTTTTCGGAATGTCGAGGGCCTTGATGTCGACACCGCCCGACATCGTGCGGCCGGTATTGCCCACCCACTTGTTGAAGGCCCGGGCCATGCGGGTGATCGAGTCCATCAGCAGAAACACGTCCTTGCCGGTCTCCGCCATCCGCTTGCATCGCTCGACCACCAACTGCGAAAGCCGCACGTGGCTCTCCACGTCGCAGTCGAGGCTGCTGGCCAGCACGTCTCCCTTGACGCTTCGCTTCATGTCGGTCACTTCCTCAGGCCGCTCGTCGATCAAGAGCATCACGAGCGAGAGCTCAGGGTGATTCTCCGAGACGGCCTGGGAGACCTGCTGCAGCAGCACGGTCTTGCCGGTCCGGGGCGGCGCCACGATGAGCGCACGCTGCCCCTTGCCGAGCGGCGTGAGCAGATCCATCACCCGGGTCGTGATCGGCTGCTGTCCCGTTTCGAGCCGGAGCCAGGTCTCCGGATTGATTGGTGTGAGTTGATCGAATGACTTGACGTTCGCGTATTCCTCGGGCGGCATGCCCTCGACTTCCTCGATCTCCCGCACCCGCGGCCCCTGCTGCCGCCGACCGGGCTGAACGAGCGCCTTGAGGTACACCCCTTCCCGCAAGCGATACCGCTCGATCGCCTGAGCCGGCACGAACGGGTCAGTCCGCTCCCGCGTGTAGTTGTTTTCAGGGCTGCGCAAGAACCCATAGCCGTTGGGGTGCATCTCCAGCACGCCATGACCAGGCTCGAGCGGGATCGGTTCCCCGTTTTCCGTCACCTCCGGCTCCGGCTCCGGTGGCCGCATGCCCTCGCTGTCCATCCCCACGGCACCGGCCCCGGCCGGCGGCGGACCGCCGTTGCCACCACCCCGGCGGAAGCGGCCCCGACGCCTGCCGCCTCCTTGGAATCCCTGGCCCTGTGTGCCCGGCTGTCCCCCCTGGCCGCCATACCCACCCGAACGGCCGCGTGATCGCCTACGTTTCGACATGAAGACTCCGCCCCTCCTGGGGACACAATGAAGCTAGGGACACAATGAAGCT
>CAYVNX010000046.1:0-20602 GCA_964453165.1 uncultured Candidatus Kuenenia sp.
GGCCGGGGTTCGAGGGGGGCGGATGCCGGGAAAACTGGCCTGACGTCGCCGTAAGCCGTCTGGTACACCCTCGTCGTTGCGACTCCGCTGGGCGGCTGAGCTCGTGGCCATCACCGTGCCATCTTTACCACGAGCGGGGAGCCCATGTTGCTGCAGATCGTGTCGGTCATCGGCTGGTTCGTCCTGATGGTCGTCTTGATGTCGATCATCGAGCACCAGGTGCACTGCCGGCTGATGCACAAGAAACCACGGCTCGCCCTGTTCAAGAATCTCAGGGCCCGGCAGCGGATATTCACGAGCCACGCCGTCGAGCACCACACGCAGTATCGCAAGCATTTCCACGACCATCCCCTGCCGCCGGGCGAGGATCGCGGTATCCGGCTGAATGTGATGGAGGGCCTGGTGGAATCGCTGCCGCTGACCGTGCCGCTGTTCTTCTACTCGGTGACCGGGGCGATCATGTTTCCGGTCGTGGTCTTGATCCACCACACGATCTGGAACCAGATCCACCTGGAGATGCACCAGCCGAAGAACCGGTTTTTTGCCAATTGGGCAGCCTACAAGATGGTGGCCCGCCACCATTTCCTGCACCACCGCTACCCCGACAAGAACTTCAACGTCGCCTTCCCAATCGGCGACTATCTGTTCAACACCGTCGCCACGCCGAGCGAGGCCGACTGGGAGGCGATGGCAGCCGAGGGCATCGCACCTGCTAGTCGTCTTCGTCACCCTGAGCCGCTGCGAGATCGAGAGCGAGCTGCCTGAAGGCCAGCTGGCGAAAGCTCGAGGTCGAAGCCAGGGTGGGATCGGGGATCGCGATGTGAGTCGCGGCGGCTGAAGGAGCCGTGGCCACGGCTGCGGACCCTGAAGTCGCGACTGTCGCCGAGATCGAGCCCGTGTTGTAGCCGCCGGCCGCGAGGATCGTGGTCAGGTCGACAAGCGTCGTCCGGCCATCGTAGTTGAAGTCGCCTGTGGTCCAGTCCGAGACGGAGGCCGCGCCGTAGCGGCCACCCGCGAGAATGGCCATCAGGTCGAGCACGTCGACCCGCTGGTCGAGGTTGGCGTCGCCGAGCGTCGTTACCCGCACCTCGATCGCCCCGTCGGGCCGCACTCGGGAGGCGACTGCGCGGTTGCCACCAGCGGCTGACGAGGTCAGGCCCGCTCGGCCCTGCCAATCGCCCGTCCCGCGGGCCGCCACGATCCACTGTCGCACATCGGCTGCCGTCGCGGCCCCGGAGGCGATCAGCAACGAGCCGGTGCCGAGATCGAGCAGGCCGCCGGCCTCGATCGAGAGGCCGGGTAGTTGCATCGGCGGTCCTGCGACCGCGAGCCGGACCGTCGCTCCCGGGTGAACGACCAGCGGCCCCGAACCCAAGGCGGCGGCGTTCCGCACGACCACTTCACCGGCGGCGACGATCAGGCCGCCTGCATGGGTGCTCGCCCCGTCGAGCACCAGCCGGCCAGTGCCTTGTTTCACGAGCGTCACATCGCCGGAGAGGCCGCCGCGGTGGACAATCTGCGCTCCCGCCCCCACGGCGATCGGCGCAAAACCGCCGGGCGTTCCCCCGGCCACGCCGCTGGCACGCCAGTTTGCGGGATCGCTTCCATCTCCGAGCGGATCGACGATTTCGAGCGACGGCCCCCCGCCGTCGGCGACGACGGGCCAGGGCGGGTCGTCCGTCCATGTCACCGTCTGAAGCGTGCGGCCCGCCGCATCGACCAACGCGATCGTCTCGCCGCCATTGGCGAGATTGGCGGTGCCGTAGCCCTCCCGCGCGAGGTTCGCGTCGGAGCCGTAGATCATGCGAAAGGCGACCGGATTACGGGCCACCACGATCCGCTCACCCGGGCCGAGCCTGCCTTCGGAGAAGACGTAGGGGGAGTTGGCAAAGGTTGTCAGTGACACACCAGCCAGGGCGGCCGGCGTGTCGCCGGCGTTGACGATCTCGACAAACTCGAGATCCTCCTCGTCGGCCACGAGCGGGGTGCTGGCGGGGTTGTAGTGAATCTCGGAGATTCGCAGCAGCGGCGGAGGCCCGACGGTGGCCGTCGTGAACTCCAGCGGATCCGACCAGTGGCTCCAGCGTCGGGTGGAATCCTGCATCCGCACCCGGGCCCGGTAGGTCTTGCCCGCCTCGAGCACGCCCGCCGGCACGGTGATCGAGTCGGTGAAGCTGGTGAGTTCACCGCTCTCCCAGACGGCATCGATCTCGTACTTCCAGGGCTGTGTCGGATCGAAGCCGGCCGTGGCTGGGTTTGCGATCTCGCCTACCCGCCACTCCATGGCGGCGAAGGGATTGAGTTGGAGGTCTTGGTAGCCACTGGTGCGAAAGACGAGCCCGTCAACGGGATGCCCGGCGGCCCCGGCATAGGAGAGCACGGGCGTCTTCGGTGCCCGGGCGTCCTCTGCCGGCGTGATCAGCTTTCCATCGATGTAGTGCCCGCGGGCCTGGGTGTAGTCGGTGAGCACCTCCAGCATGGCAGCAAAACTGCCAAAGGCCGGAGCGTTTCCGCCGCCGGCGTAGTAGCGGCCGGTGCCGGCCTTCCACGGCACCACGGAGCTCGACGCCATGATCGGGTTGTAGTCCCACATCGCCCGGTCGGCGTCCACGAACGAGGGCTCACCGGGGGTGTAGATGAACTGGGCCATCTCGGCCGTAAGCAGCCCGACCTGCTCGACGTTGAACAGGAGGTCGCGGAGTTCTCGCAGCCGGTTGCGATAGGCGATCCCGAACTCCGGAATCGTCAGCACCCGGTCGCGAAAAGGATCGTTGCCCTCGCCGTACATCGAATCGGCCCAGGTGAGGTCGAGATCCCAGGGCACCATCTCCCAGAGGTCGGTCTCGGGATTGTGGTAGTAGAAGTAGTTCTTTCCGTGGCTGATGTCGTAGTGGTGGATTGCCTCGACGATACTGCGATAGCTGAAGTAGTTGTCGAGATCGAGGTTTTCCTTCCACCAGGCCGCCGGCATCGTGCCGCTCTCGTAGGTCCGCTTGAAGGCGATCAGGTCGGAGGAATCGCCCGGCTGCGGATAGTCGCCCTGGTTGTTGAGGTCGCCGCCGATGCCATCGACGCCTGTGCCCCATTCCATCTTGTAGAGGTTGCCGTCGGGCAGGCCGTGCTGCTCGAGGAACTGATCATCGAGCTGTTCGACCGCGAGGTAGAGGCCCTGGAAATCGGTGGCGTACTGGTCGGTGGCCGACTCCGCCTCGCTCGCCACGATCCGGAAGTGGACGAAGTTGGTGTTCGAGGCCGCCACGCCGGCAAGGTTGAACAGCTTATGGCCGACCGATTCGAACAGCCCTTGCTCGCCCCGGTAGGAGAAGTCGGCCTGCTGGATCACGGCGCCGAGGTTGAGCTTGTCCCAGGGAATCTCGTAGGCCTGGCCGTAGTCGTCGCGGGCCTGGAACCCATGGCCGCGGTTGAAGTCGAACTTCCACATATTTTTGCCCATGGCGTAGCGCCAGATGCCGCCGCGGGCCCGGTAGCGGATGTGGTCGTAGACCACGCCGTCGTAGACGAGCGCCCCGTGCCAGAGATAGTCGCTTCCTTCGTATCCTGGCATGGTCGCGCCCGGCAGATGCTGGGATTCGACGTGCGACTCGCGGGTGGTGATCAGCTGGTAGGTGGCGATCGAGTCGAGTACGTCGGGACCGTAGGTCACCGCCGGCGTCGCGCCCGGACGAACGGCCCCCGACCAGGCGGGCGTTTCGCCGTAGACGTAGTAGGCAAAGTTGGGCTGGGGGTCGTCGGCATAGGGGCCTGTGATCGAAAGGCCGAGCGAGTCGGTGGCGGTGACCCGGTAGCGGACGAGGCTGCGGTTTGTCTGGAGGCTGCTGGGGAGCGTGACGGTGAACACGCCGTCGCCGGCCAAGGCGTCACCGCCCGTCCCGTCGTCCGCCATCGGCACGGTGGTCCATTCGGTGGCATACCGGGGATCGTCGATCGCGATGTAGTCGCCCGGGGCGACGAGCTGATACGCCAGCCCGACGTTCCTCACGCCGTCGGGATCCGTGGCCTTGATCGAGATCACGACATCCTGCCCAGGTGCCGGCTGCCGCACCGACTGCGTCAGCTGCCGCAATTGCGGCGGGGCATTGGCGGCAAACACCGAGTTGCGGCTGCCGGGCGTAGGCGGGCCCGGCTGGCTCCCTGGTGTGGGCGTGTCAGCCGGCACCTTCAGTTCCAGGTCGAACGAGAGGTCGCTGCTCGACACCGATTGGTTGAGCACGTGGACGGCGATCGTATTGACGCCCGGCACGAGGTAGGTGCCGGTATTCGTGAGCCGGACTTCCTCCCAGCTCGCTTCGTGGCCCATTCCGGAGGTGCTGTTGAAGTTCTTCTGGCCGGCGGTCGTATGAAATCTGGCCACCTCGATCCCGTTGATCCATACGATCGCCCCGTCGTCCACGTACATCCGCAGCAGGAGCGCTTCGGGAGCGCTGCCCCCGACCGTGAAGTTCGCCCGCGCATAGAAGCTCGTGTAGCGATTCCGCATGTCGGTGAGAACCGTCGCATCGTCGCCGTCGCCGTAGCCGATCGGGGCCGCGCCAGCCGGCCAGGGCACCGCGTCGGTCGCTGTCTCGAAGGCCGTCTGCCGCCAGTCTCGCGTGGGGTCGGTCGCACTTGTCGGCGGATTGGCGGTGATCCCCTTGCGGTACAGCCAGTTGCCTGCCTGCCGCACCAGAACGGTGCCGGCTGGCACTGCGCCGGTCAGGCCTGACGACCGCCAGCTGCCGGCCAGGTCGTTATCGAGCAGCGGGTTCACGAGCTCCACCGAGCTGCCGAGTTCTCCGCTCGTCGGCCACGGCCAGCCGAGCTGATACGTCACCGCGTCGACCCGTGTTCCCGCGCGGTCGAGGAGCTCGATCGTCTCACCTTCATTGCTCAGCTTGTCGCCGGCCTCCCACACGCCCGCGGGCGTGAAGCCGAACCGGGTTTGGAAGTGCTCGGCCGACTGGGCGACGACGAGATAGCCGCCGGCCGCGATCGAGGCCCCGGTCGGAAACGTGTAGTCGACTCCTCTGTCGAGTCTCCAGCCGGAGAGGTCGACCCGCTCCGCGCCGGTATTATGGAGCTCGACGAACTCCGTCAGCTCGAGCGGACTGCCGGAGTCGTAGTGAAACTCATTGATGACGACGGCCAGAAGGCGGCGGGCCTCGAGTTGCTCCGCGCCCATGGCACGGTCGCTGCTTCGAGCACGCCGCCGCTGCCCTGGACGTAGGAAACGAAGCATCAAGGAATCCCCCCGGTGTGGGCAGGGGCATCCCCGCCTTACCGAATCCTAACAAGGGATTCGAAAAAGTCGCCAACCAAGTCGGGGCCGCCGCGGTCGAGCCGCCGTTCTCCGGGGCCCATGCGTCGGAATCAGTGCCTGCGGTCAGAAGGCCGGTTCCTTGCCCTCGTAGGCCCGATAGAGGTTGAAGATGGCGGTTTCGAGGGCCTTGGCGGTGGCCGGATCGGTCGACTGCTTCGCCTTCATGGCCGTCGTGATCACGGCATGGGCCGCCTTGAGCTGCTCGACGTACCGCGGGTTTTCGGACTTGATCCGTTGGGCCAGGAAATAGCTGCCGACGGTCTCCTGGATCTTCTCGGCGTGCTGCTCCTTCGTCATCACCCAGCGGCCGAGTTGGTTGGCGGCCTGGCCGGAGAGTCCGCCGGCCACGATCTCCTCGATCTGGAGCTGGGCCTTTTCGATCGTCGTCTTGTCCTCGAGCAGCTGCATGAATCGCATCTGATCATCGAAGATCCCGCAGGGCACCTGGCAGTGGGCGAAGGCTGTGGTGCAGGCGAGGCCGGCGAGCAGGGCGACGAGCGAGGAACGCAGCATGGCGGGATCTCCTTTGATAGGTCGGGACCGTTCTGGCGGGGCCAGGATACCCGAACGCGGTCCGCCCCGGCCAGAAGCACCGCCACCTGGTGGGCCGGGGTTGCCCGTGCCCCGTCGCCGGACGTTCGCTTCGGGCATCCTGCCCTGCGCTCCCTCCGAGAAAACTGCGCTTCGCCATCCATGGCTTCGCTGGTTTCCTAGGCCGGCTCTCGGGGCACGGGCACCCCCGACTAGGCAACCTTGTTTCTGCAGGCCGGGGTTCCAGTGGGCCCCGGTGCTTACCGCACCGGCGGCAGGTCGCGTGGGCGGTCGTCGGCCATGACCTTGCGATCGTCGGCCGTGGAATCCTTCGGCGTGAGGGCGGCGAAGACCTTCGGGCCGCGGAGGTCGACCTGGCCCGCGACGGCCGGACTGTCGGCCTGCTCCTGTTCCTTGCGAAGCCGCCAGGGCGATGGCATCTTGTCGCCCGCAAGTTCCATTTGCTCGTGGATGTCGCCGTCTTGGAACGGTCCGGCGCCCAGCAGCCAGCGATCTCGGGTGTTGCTGGCCACGTGCTGGATGCCGCTCTGCCAGAGCGGCCGGCCGCTCGCGCGGTCGTAGGCGAAGAGGTTCACTTTGGCGACGGCCCGCTGTTCGGTCCGCTTCGCCGCGGCGATTTCAGGGAGCGCCGTGCCGTTGCCCATCACCTCCACGCTCGTGGCGGGCAGGCCGATCAGGAGGTCGGAGCGGTCGGTGCCGAGCGCGCCGGCTCGGGCCTCCACGACGACCTCGGCCGCGTCTCGGTCGGCTGCCAGCCGGCAGCCTGAGGCGAGGAGTTGATGCCGCAGCGTGCTCGTCAGGTATTTGGCGTCGGTCACATCATCCATGTACGACGTGTCGAGGAAGACGGCATAGCCCGCGAGCGGACGCATGTCGATGGCGATGACGGCCCGCTCCACCGCGTCGGAGACGAGCATCTGTTCGGTGGCCGTCCGCTTGGAATCGCTCCAGCGGGTCGTGCCGCAGCCGGCTGCGCAGACCGCGATCCCGATCACCAGAAATACAGGCGTGGACCAACGGGCGTGGCTGGCGTCGATCGAGGACATAGACCGCGGAGAGTAGGCGAGGAGAAACACGATTGGGCTTGTACCAAGCGATCCATTCGCATCCAAGACAGGTGTGGCAGCGGCTCGGGGCCGGCACACGTCGCGTCGCGGGCGAGGATACGCCCCGGATGCTCCGCGAGCGTTCGCCGCCCCCCGAGCCCCAGGTCCACTCAGCTGCACCGGCTCGGGGACGGCAAAAGTCGCGTCGCGGGCGAGGATACGCCCCGATTGCTCCGCGAGCGTTCGCCGATCCCCGAGCCTCCTTGCCTAGTTTGCCATTGTGTGGCTCCGGCGATCCGCTCGAGCCGGCTGGCCGACCGCGGCCTACGGGAGTGAGCCTAGGCACTCTGAGGGGGTGTCGGCCCCCTCGGGTATTCCGCACCGGTACCCTGACGGTGGGTCGCTTGGCCGTCGATAATCGACCACTGCGGAGGTTGATTCGATCCCGGTCGCTGGAGAAGGCGTGCATGTTTCGGGTCTTCGAGCACACGGCCGATCTTGGGGTGCGGGTGGAGGCCGGCTCGTTCGCGGAACTCCTCGCCGACGCCGCCAGTGGGCTGTCGACGGTCATCGCGGGTGATCTCGACCAGGTTCGGCCGGAGGTCGTCGAGACCTTCGCGGTGCCCGGCAGCGATCCCACCTGGCTGCTCTTCGACTTCCTCGGCGAACTCCATGCGGCCTTCGAACTCCGCCGGATGCTCTTTTGCGAGTTCGTCGTGACGGTCACAGCCGACGGTGTCGCGGCCACGGCCCGGGGCGAGCGGTATGATCCAGCCCGCCACGTGCTCGCCCACGAGGTCAAGGCGATCACGCAACACGAGCTGTCGGTGGAGCGGTCTGCCGCCGGCTATTTGGCCACCTTCATCGTCGACCTATGAACCAGATCACCAGGCAGGGTTTCAACGGGCCGCTCGAGCGGATCGACGAGGTCACGCTGCGGATCCCGCGGTCGTACAAGCCGGGGATGCTCGTCGACGGCACGATCTTCGCCGACGAGCGGCTGCTGCCGCTGCTCCGGAGCGACCAGGCGGCCGAGCAGGTGGCCAACGTCGCCTGCCTCCCGGGCATCCAGCTGGCGAGCCTGGCGATGCCCGACATCCACTGGGGCTATGGCTTCTGCATCGGCGGGGTCTGCGGCACCGACCCGGCTGCTGGTGGAGTCGTTTCGCCCGGTGGCGTCGGCTACGACATCAACTGCGGTGTGCGACTCGTGCGGACCAGCCTCACGCTCGACGAGGTGCGGCCGCAGATCGTGCCGCTGGTCGACCAGCTGATGCGGGACATCCCGGTGGGCGTGGGGCAGGGGGGAAAGCGGGTTTTTTCCCCAGGGGAACTCCGAGCCTTGATGCAGGAGGGAGTGCCGTTTCTCGCCCGGCTGGGCCTGGCCACCGCCGACGATGTGGCGTGCGCCGAGGCTGAAGGCTGCATCCTCGGCGCCGAGCCGGGGCTTGTGAGCGATCGGGCCCTGGCCCGCGGGGCCGATCAGTGCGGCACCGTTGGCGCGGGCAACCACTTCATCGAGGTGCAGGTGGTCGAACGAGTCGAGGATGAGGCGAGCGCGGCGGCCTTCGGCCTGCGGGCCGGCCAGATCTGCGTGCTGATCCACTCGGGGTCCCGCGGGCTGGGCTATCAGGTCTGCGACGACGCCCTGCGGGACCTGCGGGACGCACCGGCGAAGCACGGCATCGCGCTCCCCGACCGGCAACTCGTCTGCACGCCGATCGCGAGCCCCGAGGGGCGAGCGTATCTGGGGGCGATGCGGGCCGCGGCCAACTACGCCTTTTGTAATCGGCAACTCCTGATGTGGCAGGTTCGCGAAGTGTTTGAGCGGGTGTTCGGCAAGCCCTGGGAATCCCTGGGGATGACGCTCCTCTACGACGTGGCCCACAACATCGCGAAGTTCGAGGAACATGCCGTGGGAGGCGTCCGCAAAGAAGTCTGTGTTCACCGCAAGGGTGCCACGCGGGCTTTTCCCGCCGGGCACCATGACATACCCGAGCACTATCGCGCCGTCGGCCAGCCGGTGATCATTCCGGGCGACATGGGGCGGGCGAGCTGGGTGCTCGTGGGCGGTCCCCGGTCGCTCGAGCGATCCTTCGGCACGACCTGCCACGGAGCCGGCCGGTGCCTGTCGCGGACCGCGGCTACGAAGGCGGCTCGGGGTCGAGACATCCGGGCCGAGCTCGAGCGGGCCGGAGTGATCGCCCGGAGCCGCAGCCACGAGGGCCTGGCCGAGGAGCAGCCGGCGGCCTACAAGGACGTCGATCTGGTGGTGGATGTCGTCCACCGCGCCGGCCTGTCTTTGAAGGTGGCCCGCCTCACGCCCCTGGGCGTGATCAAGGGCTGAGCCGCGCAGCAGGCAGGCTGCATGTCTCCGTGGGATCGGAGGATCACGAGGGGCGGTTGCCCTTCCGGCGCCAGCGAGCGGTGGCCGCAGCGGCGATGCCGCCGACGGCGCCCAACGCCAGCGCGCTCGGCTCCGGCACGGTCACCAGTGCCAGTTGGTTGCTGCCGAGGTAGTTGTAGTCGAGGAGATACCCGGCGGGCAGGTTGCTGACCGTGCCGAACGTGCCAGCGAGGCTGCCGTAGTCGGCGAACACGTAGGCCGGCTCCGTGAGCGGGTTGCCCACTGAAAACGAAACGGTCGAAGCCGGGTCGAGGGTCAGCGTCCCGCCCACCGTAGCGAGGTCGGTCGAAGCGCCACTCAGATCGATGTCCAGGACGCCGAAGAGTCCGAGACTCGAACCGAATGTCAGCGTGCCGACGCTCGAGCCCCCTGGAGCGATGGTCGACCCGGCATTGGCCGTCACACCGCCCACCACGGTGCCTTCGCCCGCAAGCGTCTGGGCCGAGGCCAGTGCAAAGCCGCTCGAGACAGCTGAGACGTCGAGCGATGATCCTGCGTCGACCTGGATCGTCGGGCTCGAGGCAATGTTGTTGGTCGCTGAGGAAAGCGCCAGGGTGCCTGCCGTGACGATCGTGTTTCCGGAGTAGGTGCTCGACCCGCTCAGGACCGTCGTGCCCGTTCCTTCCTGGGTCACTCGAATCGAGCCGGTGATCGGATTGGCGAAGGTGAGGGAAGCCGTGGTGTGGTCGAAGACAAGACTGCCGCCGCCGTTCGGTGCGTCGATCGTGGCGGACGACGTGACCGAGCCTGCCGCGGCCCCGTCGCCGATCTGGAGCTTTCCAAACGGGCCGATTTTGACTGAGGCCAACTCCAAGGTTCCACCATCCGCCACGGTCACGCTGTTGGCCGTGCCGTTGCCGTAGGAGATCACGAGATCGGCCACACCCGAGAGGATGGCGAGCTTCGAACCGCTGCCGCTGACCAGCACTGAGTTGCCGCTCACGGTGCTCCCGGTCGAGGTGCCCCCCACGAACACGTCACTCGCCACGTTCACGACGCCGCCATTCGTGATCGAAAGGGCATTGCCGTCACCAGCGGATCCGACGCGGAGTTTGTTCGTGATCGTCCAGACCGTGCCGACACCGTCTACCGTGCCAGTATTGCCCGTCGAGCCGGCGTCGAGGCCGAAGCGGACGTTGTCGTTTGAGACCGTTGCAGCCGCACTGGCCGAAAAGGAGTTGCCCGTGCCCGCGCGACCGATGACGAGGGTCGCCGCGCTGGAGAATGAGCCGCCTGCCACGACGATGCTGTTGCCACTGGCCGCCGCCCCGTCGCCGACGATCACGTCGTTGGCCGAGCCGGTCACCGTCAGAGAGCCGCCTTGCACTCGGAACGAGTTTCCATCCGATGCCAGGCCGACGGTCAGAGGGCCCGGATTCGTCCACTGGCCGCCCGCACCCACCGTGGCGAGATTGTTGTCGGCACCGGCGTCATTGCCGAGAATCGTGAGCGGGGAAGACACGCTGCCCGCCACCTGAATCTCGTTCGAATCGCCGCCGTAGCCCACGACGAGTGAACTCGTCGACGTGAGCGTGCTTCCCGTCGCCACGGTCGCGGTGTTGGTAGCGGACGTCGCCAGGCCGCCGATCCACAGCGCACCCGTCGACACGCTGCCACCGGTGACGACGGCCAGGTCGTTGTCCGTGCCGTCATAGCCGACGTTGAGCGTGCCCGAGACGGTTAACCCCGCTGCTACCGAGAGCGTGTTGCCGGAGTTGCCGCCTGAAATGCCCACCGTGGCGTTCGGCGAGGCCACGGTCGCACCGCCCGAAATCAAGAGGCTGGCGTCGGCTGAATCCACATAAAGATTGTCCGAAAGCGTGAGCGTGCCTGCGGTCACCGTGTAGCCACTGCCGCCGACGATCAGTTGGTTTGCGACCGCCGCCGCGGGAAGGGTGATCGTGGAGGTGGTCGCAGTCGGGTCAGGCAGAATTGCGTTGTCAGTCGACGTCGGCACGCCCGCATCCCAGTTGGCAGCATTCTCCCAGACGCCGCTCACTGTTCCCGTCCATCCCGTGTCTGCCGCTGAGGCCGCCGTCGCCATTACGGCTGTCATCGCGAATGCGCGGAGGACATGAACACAACGAGAGCAGTCTGGCACAGCGGACTCCTTGAGGAGGAAAAGAACCATCCGAAAGGCCGAAGTATAGCAGACGGTGGGGCAGAACGCTCCCCGAGGGGCCGGAGCGGATGGACACCATTTCATCCTGATTGGTTCCATGCCTCCCGCGACGCCGGCAGGCCGAAGTAGTCGCGGATGAAGGCCTGGCGGTCAGCCGGATGCTGCACGAACTCCACCAGCGTGAGGAGTTTCTCGCGGTCGCGCCGCATCTTGGCCGCCAGGGCCACGGCGTCGGTGAGAGCCCGCGGCAAGTCACCCTTCACGAGGATCGTTACGTGGTCTTCGTCTCGCCAGTCTCCCTCGATCGCGGCATGCCGCTCCAGCATCGCCAATGCCGTTTCCAGTCGCCTGTCATTCCGGCCGCGGGCCTGGAGCCGGTCCCGCAGCCAGGGCAGGCCGAAGGCAGCGACCTGATCGGGCTGGCGGGAGAGGAGGTCGTAGAGCCGTTCGTAGAACGCGGGCTCGGGATTGCTCCAATCGATGAATTCCATCTGGGTCAGGAGATCCCGCTGGTCGTAGAGCAGGAGGCAGTCGGCTGGCTGACCGTCACGGCCAGCCCGGCCGATCTCCTGATACCACGACTCCATCGACCCGGGGACCTCCGCATGGACAACGAATCGGACGTCGTCCTTGTCGATCCCCATACCGAACGCGTTGGTGGCAAGCACCAATTCGCCCCGGCCCGCCATGTACTCCGCCTGCACCCGGCGCCGCGCGTCGCGGTCGAGATCACCGTGGTAGCAGCGGTGGGCAACGCCCCGTTGCCGCAGGAGCGAACTGAAGTGGTCGAGCGTGCGAATCAGCGTGAAGTAGACGATTCCGCTGCCCGTCGCCCCTGGGGCGAGGTGGCGCCGGGTCATCGCGAGGACGTGCTCGAGCTTGTCGTCGTCGCCCCAGCACTCCGCCACCGTGATCACGAGGTTGGGTCGGTCGATACCCTCGTGGAACACGGCCACGGCCTCGGGTTCGAGGCCGAGCTGCCGGAGGATGTCGGCCTGCACCGCGGGCGTGGCCGTGGCCGTGAGGGCTACCGTGACGGGCTCGCCGAGCAGGTGACGAATCTCGGCGAGCCGCGTGTAGTCGGGACGGAAGTCGTGCCCCCACTCGCTCACGCAGTGTGCCTCGTCAACGGCCAGGAGCGGCACCAGTCGCCCACGGATCGCCTCGCGAAACTCGCGCTTGCGGAACCGCTCGGGAGTGACGTAGAGGAGGCAGAATCGGCCGTCGCGAATCTCCTGCTGTCGCAGTTCCCGCGCCTCGCGGGTGAGCGACGAGTTGACGAAGGCAGCGTCGATCCCTCGGGCCGTGAGTGAGTCGACCTGATCCTTCATCAGGGCCACCAGGGGCGAAAGAACGACGACGAGCGGGCGGTGTATCCGTTCGCGTGCGGTGTGCACGACCGCAGGAACCTGATAGCAGAGCGACTTGCCCCCACCGGTCGGCATGATCACGAGGCAGTGGCCGCCGGTGAGCAGCCGGTCGATGATCGCCTGCTGCTGGCCGCGAAAGGAGGCGTGGCCGAACGACTCTGTCAGGATTTGGTGGGGCGTCATGCGCATGGAATATGTGAGCGGCCACGAGAGCACGACGTCGACTTCCGCCATGCCCGATCGGGTTGGCCTGACGCAACGGTCACTCGGCCGAAATCGATTCGAGGAGATCGAGCCTCACGGCGCGGCGGGCCGGCAGCCAGGCAGCCAGTGCCGTGACGGCGATCGCCGCCACAAGGTTCGTGAGCACCACGTCCGGCCTGAACGTGACGTTGATCGGATGGCCGAGCAGCGGCTGGCTCGCGAGCTGAATGAAGATCGCCGTGACGAGCCCGGCAGCCAGGCCGATCAGGCCGCCCGCAGCGCCGAGGAGCATGCTCTCGAGCACCACCATCCGAGTGACCTGCCTGCGGGTCATGCCTACCGCCCGCAACAGACCGAGCGTGCGTTTCTTTTCGAGCACGTTCATCGTGACGGTGTTGGCCACACCGAGGCTGCCGACGACGAAGCCGAGGCCAAGGATCGCCCAGAGCGAATTGACGACGCCGCCGACGATCCGATCGACGAACCGCTGCACCTCTCCGAACGATCGGAGGATCATGGTATGGTCGGCCACGATCGCCTCGAGCGGCTCGCGGAGTGCCGCCGACTGGCCCGGCATCGCGGTTACGAGCAGGATGTCGGCCGACCTCAGTCCGAACAGGGTGCGGGCCGTTTCGCGGCGGACGTGCAGCGAGGCTCCGCCACTGGTGTAGTCCACGACGAGCGCGGCGATCTTCACCGGCACCGTGCGGCCAAAGACCTCGACCGGCACCTCGTCGCCGGCCTTGATGCCGGTGCGGCGGGCCAACACCGTGCCAGCGACCGCCTCGCCCCGGTCGAGAGCGGCGCGGAGTTCCGCGTCGGTGGCATCGACCGGCAAGAGCGGCAGCGGCTGGTCGGCCGGAACGTCGCGGGCCACGATCACACAAGCTCCGCCCGCTACCCGACCGGTCGTCACTCCAAGGCCTTCGACGGAGGCCACGCCGGGAAGCGCCCGCACCTCTTTCTCGACCTCCTTTGAATCGAGTGACTGGGCCTCTGCAACGCCCTGGAGCATTCCGGCATGGGAGAGCACCCAGTCGGCCCGCATCATCCGCCCGTACCAGCCCAGCACGTCGTCGACGTTGTCGCGAATCGCATGGCCAAGGCCGATGCCGTTGCTGACCGCCACGATCAAGACGCCCGTCGTGAGAGCCGTGCGGACGGGCTGCCGGAGAATCTGCTCGGTGGCGAGCATCCCCTCGATCCGCAGGCTCCGCGGCACGCACCATCCCAGCACCCGTACGATCGGCGGCAGGAGGATCGGCGTCGTTGCCACGAAGGCCAACAGGAGCGTGATCCCGCCCGGCACGGTCATCCGCGGCGGAAGGACCTCCAGAATCACCAGCGCCTGGTTGGCCAGCGCGATCAGCGTAAAGCCGATCACGGCCAGGATGAACTTCAAAGGCACGCCCTGTGGCGGCGGTGCCGGAGCGGCGGCGAGCCCCTCCAACAGATCGATCGCCGTTGCCTCGCGGGCCGGCCACCAGGCCGCGGCCACCGCCACCAGGAAGCCAAGGAGCACGCCGGCCGGCAGGATCCAGGGCTGGACGGCGAAGCCGAGGGACGGCGCCTGAAGCGCGCGAGCGATACCGGCTGAAATCGGTCCGGCAGCGGCCAGGCCCGCGGCTGCACCGACCAGGCCGCCGACAACGCCGAGAATCGCCGCCTCGGTGGTCACGAATCGGCGGACCTGCCGGGCCGTCGCGCCCAGCAGGCGGAGCAGGGAGAAGCCCCGCCGCCGTTCGGTGACGTTCATCAGCATCGCATTGCCGACGATGAAGAACGCCATCGCCACGGTGAGTCCGGTCACGAAATCGAGGCCCAGGTTGGCCGAATGGAGCACGTCTTCGGCCATGCTGGCCTGGCCGGCGGGGATCTCCGCCAGCAGATCGGTCGGCAGCCGCGCGGCGATCGCCTGCTGCACCTTCGGCCGGGATGCATCGGCAGCCACGGCCACCCGCACCCGATCCACAAGGGCTGTGGCCAGCGACATCGCCTCCAGCACCTGGATATCGAACACCACGTCGGCTCCCTCGGCGAACCAGCCGGCCGCGCCCGGCTTCACGAGTCCGCTGACCCGCATCCGCCGAGGAATCAGCCGCCGCCGGGCGGGCACGAGCAGCTCGTCACCCACTCCGAGGCCGAGGCTCCTGGCCAGCGCCGCATCGAGCAGGAGTTCGTCCACGTCGCGGCAGGGCTCTCCGGCTTCCAGCTCCAAGAGCCCGAGCCTCACGAGTGACACCGCATCCACGCCCACGGCCAGCTGAGTGATGCGTCTGCCGTCGTCGAGCAGCAGCCGAGCAGGCCGATAGATGAGCGGCACCGTCGCTCGCACGCCCGGCACATCGGCCAGAGAGGGCAGTTCGTCGATCGCGAACCGACCGCCGCCCCGGGCCGAAACATCCACCACGGGAACCCCGTCGAGTGCCTCTGCCATCTTGCCATAGCCAGCTCGTGATGCGTCGGCGGAGATCCAGGTGGCGACCACCGCGGCCACCGCCACCGCCACGCTCGCCGCCGTTGCCAGGGCCCGGCCCGGCCGGTTTCGCCATTGCCTCAGAAGCAGGTGCCAGAGCCTCATCGCCGGGCCGCTCCGGACGGGCCGGCCGCCGACGCTCCCGGCACGATCTCGATGATCCGGCCGTCCTTCATGCGCACGATTCGGCCGGCTGCCGCTGCGATGCCCGGATCATGCGTGACCAGGATCACGGTCTGCCCGCGGTCGTGGACCAGCGACTGCAGGAGTGCCAGCACGTTGGCGGAGTTGGCCGAATCGAGGGCCCCGGTCGGCTCGTCGGCGAGCAGGATGGCCGGATTCGTGACGAGAGCCCGGGCGATCGCCCCGCGCTGCTGCTCGCCGCCGGAGAGGGCGTCGGGTCGGTGGGAGGCCCGATGCGACATCCCAACCGCGGCGAGCGCCTCTCTCGCAGCCTCGCTGCAGGAAGCCGCTGCCGCACCGTCGAGCACCAACGGCAGGGCTACGTTCTCCTCGAGCGACAGTTCCGGGAGGAGGTTGTACCGCTGGAAGACGAACCCGATCCGGCGGCGGCGAATCGCCGCGAGCCCGTCGTCGTCGAGGGCCGCGAGGTCGGTGCCCTCCAGAAGCACACGGCCCGCCGACGGCCGGGTGATGCCCCCAAGCATGTGCAGGAGCGTGCTCTTCCCGGATCCCGAGGCACCCGTAATGGCCACGAATTCGCCGCAGGCTACGTCGAGGTCCACGGCCTGCACGGCCGGAACGCCGGGGCCGCCCCCCGCAGTCGCAAACGTCTTCTCCAGCCCTTCGGCGCGGACGATCGGTGAGGGCGAGGGGGTGGGAGGCATACCTCCCGCAGTCTACCGGATCGACGGTGATTCCGGCCACGAGCTGGGCCGCGTGGCCATCAGTCGCTCCGCGCGGAGATCGCCAGCGGCAGCGTCGCATCGGCGACCGCCCCGGAGAGCGTGTCGGTGACGGCGATCTCGAGGCGGCAGTCACCGTTGCCGGCCGACTCGGGAATCCGCACCACATAGCGGGCGAAGTAGTCGTGCCGCCGGGCCCGGCAGGTCTCGGCGATCGGTTCGAAGGTCCAGTCGTGCAACTGACTGCCATCGGCGGCCCTCAGCCGCAGCGTCGTGTCGATGCAGGTGGTGTGCCCCGCGGGAGAGGCGCCGGCCGAGAGGCCGTCGAGTTCGAAGTAGACGATCACGTCCTGTCCGGGTCGGAAGCGGTCCACGGCGAACCGGTCCACGACGCCCCAAGCCTGCACCCGCGTGGCAAAGCAGGCGTTGCGAACGGCGAGTTTGTCCGCCGGCTCGACGGGCGGAGGAGCGATCGGGTCGGAGACGGCCGCCAGCGGAGCCGCTGCCATGCTGACCGCTGAACCGGCTGGGACAGCGTCTCCCGCAGGCGACGAGGCGTCGGCCGCAGGCTCGGTGACGGTCGGGGGCGGCTCGGGGGCCGACGCGACCACATCCGGACCGGCAGCTGCAGGTGGCTCCGAGGCTGTTTCCGCTGACTCGATCGCGGTCGGGGGCGTTGCCGTGGTGACGGCAGGCGGGTCGGGGCGTGCGGTGTCGAGGTCGGCCTTGGCCACGACGTGCGGTTCGGGAGTCGCGGAGTCAGCGGTCGTTGCCGGACCGGCCACGGGCTCGGGGGTTCGCATGCCGGTTTCGCCCAGTGATTCGGCAAACACATCGACCACGGCCGGCCAGTCTTCCTGGCTCGTGCGTTCGAGCGTCTCGATGAGCGTCGCTCGGGCCGCTTCGTCGAGCCCGCCGAGCCGCGACAGCCGACTGACGGCTTCTTCAATGGCAGCCTCGCGGCGATCGGCGTCGGCCGCAGCGAGCGCGGCCTCGTCCGGCTCGGCAGTGGAGGCGGAGTCAGCCTCGGTCTCCGCCGCATGCTCGGCCGTCTCCCAGAACGCATCTCTCAGGTAGGCGGAACTGATGACCGACGTGCACCCGGTCCCGCAGCAGGCTGCGAGGCAGGCGATGACGAAGGAACTGCGGACGAGGCGTTCGGTGAAGATCATGCGGATTGCCGCAGGCCTGTGAGCGGCTCATGCTCCGGGCGGACTCGGAATTTCCGGCCGGGAGGGTAGGGGGCGGCGGCCCGTCGCGGCAAGGCCAACCCGTTCGAGGGCGGTGGCTCAAAAATTGCCCTGTCCTGCTAAACTTCGGCCGCCGTCCGTTCCTTCGCTACCCCTTTCCTTTCTCACCTCCCGCGGGTTCTTCATGGCCACGGCCGCGTTCGCTCAGGAAGTGGTGCCCGCGGTGTGGCCACACCGCCACCTGCTCGATCTCGAGCGGCTCACCCCCGCCGAAATTCTCCTCTTGCTCGACACGTCGGCCCAGTTCAAGCAGGCGACCGAGGGCTGCCGCCAGAAACTCGCGGTGCTGGCCGGCACGACGATCGTGACGCTGTTCTTCGAGAACTCCACCCGCACCCGGACGAGCTTTTCACTGGCCGCCCGCCGGCTGGGGGCCGACGTGATCGATTTTTCGGCCTCGGGGAGCAGCCTCTCAAAGGGCGAGTCGTTCATCGACACAGCCCGCAACCTCGAGGCGATGGGGGTGAGCGCCGTGGTGGTCCGGCACAAGACGCCCGGCACGCCGCACCTCCTCTCGCACTATCTCTCCGTCGGGGTGATCAACGCCGGCGATGGCCCTCACGAGCATCCCACCCAGGGTCTGCTCGACATCTTTTCGATCCGCGAGCGGCTCGGTGACCTGAATGGCGTGACGGTCGGGCTCGTGGGAGACATCGCCCACAGCCGTACCGCCCGGTCGAATCTCTGGGGGCTCATCAAGCTCGGTGCCAAGGTGATCGTCTGCGGGCCGCCCACGCTGGTCTCCGACCGTTGGCGGGAACTCGGCGTGGAGGTGTCGCACAATCTCGACGCCATCATTCCTCGATGTGACGTGCTCAACCTCCTGCGGATCCAGTTCGAGCGGCAGAACACCCGTCCGTTTCCCTCGGTACGGGAATACGCCCACCTCTACGCCATGACCCGCGACCGGCTCAGGCGGGCCAAGAAAGACCTGCTCATCCTCGCCCCGGGGCCGATCAATCGCGGCGTGGAGGTGACGGCCGAGGTGGCCGACTGTCCGCAATCGCTGATTCTCGACCAGGTCACCAACGGCCTCGCGGTACGGATGGGCGTGCTCTGGCTCACCTGCGGCCCGCGGGAGTCACTGGGCAATTCCGGAGGACGCTCCTGATGGCGACGCTTCTCGTTCGCGGCGGTCGGGTGATCGATCCCTCTCAGGGCATCGACCGGATCGACGACGTGCTCGTGCGCGACGGCCTGGTGGTGGCGGTGGGACACTCCGGCACTCAGCCGGTCGGCCGCGTGGACGACACGCTCGACGCGGCGGGACTGATCGTCACGCCTGGGCTGATCGACATGCACGTCCACCTCCGCGAGCCGGGCCGCGAGGAAGACGAGACGATCGAGACCGGCACGCGGGCGGCCCTGGCTGGCGGATTCACGAGCGTGGCCTGCATCCCCAACACCGAGCCGCCGATCGACACCCAGGCGGCCGTCGAGTTCATCCACCAGAAGGCCGCCCGAGCCGACACCTGCAACGTGTTCGTGGTGGCCTGCGCGAGCAAGAACCGCGAGGGCAAGGAACTCGCCGAGATCGGCCAGCTCGTCGAGGCGGGGGCCGTGGCCTTCAGCGACGACGGCGCCCCGGTTCAGGATGCCGAACTCATGCGGCGGGTGTTCGAATACTGCCGGATGTTCGACAAGCCGTTTCTGGCCCACGAGGAGGTTCTGGAACTGACCGCCGGCGGGGTGATGCACGAGGGACTCGTGTCGCTCGTGCTCGGCCTCAAGGGGATGCCGGCGGCCGGCGAGGAGGTTTTGATCGGCCGTGACATCGCCTTGGCCGAGGCGACCGACGGCCGGCTGCACGTGATGCATGTCTCGACGGCCGGAGGTGTGGCTTTGATCCGCGCAGCCAAGGCCCGAGGCTCGCGGGTGACCGCCGAGGCTTGTCCCCACCACTTCACCCTCACCGACGAGAGCCTGAGAGGCTTCGATTCCAACTTCAAGATGAGCCCGCCCCTGCGGACGGCTGCCGACGTGGAGGCGATCATCGAGGGGCTCGTGGACGGCACGATCGACTGTATCGCCACCGACCACGCGCCCCATGCACTCGAGAAGAAGATGCTGGAGCTCGACCGGGCGCCCTTCGGGATCCTCGGCCTGGAGACGGCGGTCGGACTGGCTGTGACACGGCTCATCGTGCCGGGGCGGATCGGCTGGTCGCGTCTGGTGGAAGCCATGAGCATGCTGCCGGCCCGAATCCTGGGCATCAATCGGGGCACGCTTCGGCCTGGCGCCGTGGCCGATATCACGCTGATCGACCCGGATATGTTCTGGCGGGTGGACGCCAAGGCGTTCGCCTCCAAGAGCGTCAACTCGCCCTTTCATGGCTGGACCCTCCAGGGCCGCGCTGTGGCCACGGTTGTTGGTGGCCGGGTGAAGTACCGGCTGCGGGATCCGGCCGTGGTCTGAGGCCGGCCTCGGGGATGGCCCATGAAAATCCTCATTGACGGATATAACCTGCTCCATGCTTCCGGCATCTTCGGTGGTGTGCGGGGGGCCGGTGGCTTCGAGGCTTCCCGTCGGGCCCTCCTCGACGAGATCGCGGCGGTCCTCGGCACTGCCTCCAGCAGCGTGACGGTCGTCTTCGACGCCGCCGACGCGCCTCCCGGGCTGCCGTCCCGTTACGCCCACGCGGGCATCGACGTGCGGTTTGCCCGGGAGCAGGGCTCGGCCGACGCTCTGATCGAGGATTTGATCGACCAGCACGACTCGCCCACGGCGCTCACGGTGGTGTCGGCCGACAATCGGGTGATGGCGGCCGCCCGCCGTCGCAGGGCTCGGCCCGTCGCCAGCGGCACGTGGCTCGCGGAGGTCCGGGCCGCCGCCCGCGCGGCCGCAGCCCGCACTGAAACGAAGCCGCCCGAACCGCAGACCGAGGGCGAGGTGAACCGCTGGCTTGAAGAGTTTGGGCTCTGAATGTACGTGGACAAAGCCCTCCTGGCCTTTGTCCACTCGGTCGACCGCAGGCAACGCCAAGGGTTGCCTG
>CAYVNX010000047.1:0-20597 GCA_964453165.1 uncultured Candidatus Kuenenia sp.
CGCCTCCGCCCCGCCATGCGGCCGGACAGTGAGCGCCGCTTCCGCGAGCCGCGCTACTGCCGCTCGACACCGGTGTCGAGCACCGCCATGAAGGCCTTTTGCGGGATGTCGACCGAGCCGATGCTCTTCATCCGCTTCTTGCCTTCCTTCTGCTTGGCCCAGAGCTTCTTCTTGCGGGAGATGTCGCCGCCGTAGCACTTGGCCGTCACGTTTTTCCGCATCGCGGAAATCGTCTCGCGGGCGATCACCTTCGTGCCGATGGCGGCCTGGAGGGCGATCTCGAACATGTGCCGGTCGATCTCGCCTCGGAGTTTCTTGACGATCGCCCGGCCCCGGCGGTCGGCGTCGCGACGATCACAGATGATCGACAGCGCGTCGACCTTCTTGCCTCCCACGAGGATGTCGAGCCGCACGAGATCGGCCGGGAAGTAGCCGACCAGCTCGTAGTCCATGGTGCCGTAGCCCCGCGTCACGCTCTTGAGCTTATCGTGGAGGTCGTAGATCACCTCGGCGAGAGGCAGGTCGAAGCTGAGCATGGCCCGGGTGGGAGACAGATACTCGGTCTTCAGATAGACACCCCGCCGGTCAGTGCAGAGCTGCATCACGGGGCCGATGAACTCGACCGGCACCAGGAAGTTCGTCCGGACGATCGGCTGGCGAAACTCCTCGATCTGCCCGGTCTCGGGCACGTCCTGTGGGTTGGTGATCTCGATCGTCTCACCGTCGCACTTCAGAATCTGGTAGGTGACGTTGGGCGCCGTCTGGACGAGGTCGAGGTCGGCCTCCTGCTCGAGCCGCTGCTGGATGATCTCCATGTGCAGAAGCCCGAGGAAGCCGCAGCGGAAGCCGAAGCCCAGCGCCTCGCTGCTCTCGGGCTGGTACTCGAAGGAAGGATCGTTGATCGCCAGTTTCTCCAGTGCGTCCCGGAGTTCCTCGAAGTTCTCGCCGTCGCTGGGATAGAGCCCGCAGTAGACCATCCGCTGGGGCGGCTTGTAGCCGGGCAGGGGCGACGCCCCGTCCTCACCTGGGATCGTCACCGTGTCGCCGACGTGGACGTCCTTGACGTCCTTGATGTTGCAGACGAGGTAGCCCACCTGGCCCGCCGCGAGTTCGTCGCAGGCGCGCCGCTGGGGGACAAACTGCCCCAGTTCGAGCACTTCGTGGGTGGTGCCCGTCCGCAGGAAGCGGATTTTCTGCCCCTTCGTGATCCTGCCGTCGAGCAGCCGCACGTAGGTGATCGCGCCGCGGTACGAGTCGTAGTGGCTGTCGAAGATCATCGCCCGGAGCGTCGCGTCGGGGTTGCCCTGCGGCGGCGGGATGCGGTCCACGATCGCCGCCAGCAGATCGGTGATGCCGATGCCGGTTTTGGCGCTCACCCGGAGTACCTCGTCGGGATCGATCGCCAGGCTCTGCTCCATCTCCTGGAGCACCTCGTCAACGCGGGCGTGGACGAGGTCGACCTTGTTGATGACCGGCACGATCGTGAGGTCCTGGCCGATGGCAGCGTAGGCGTTGGCCACCGTCTGGGCCTCGACGCCCTGGAAGGCATCGACGAGCAGGAGCGCGCCCTCGCAGCAGGCCAGGCTACGGGAGACCTCGTAGTGAAAATCCACATGCCCGGGCGTGTCGATCAGATTCAGCTCGTACCGTTCGCCCTTGTGGCGGTATTCCATCCGTACGGCCCGGGCTTTGATCGTGATGCCCCGCTGCCGCTCGAGTTCCATGTCGTCGAGCATCTGCTCCTTGAGTTGCCGCTTCTCGACCGTGCCGGTGGCCTCGAGCAGCCGGTCGGCAAGGGTGCTCTTGCCGTGGTCGATGTGGGCGATGATCGAGAAATTACGGATGTGCTTGCAGTCGATGCTCATGGACGGGATTCTACCCGCCGCCGGGCTTCCAGGCGGGCCAAACCCGCCGCCCCGATCGCCCCAGCGTCTCCCCCGAGGCTGGCAAACCCGATCGCGGTCCGGGCGGCCAGCGTGGGAAATGTGCGGCGGTGCACCTCACCGCGAATCCGCCCCAGGAAGGCCCGCCCCACCGGCGAAGCCTCGCCCCCGAACGTCATCGCCCCACCGATCATCACGGCCTCGGGGTCGATGGCATGCATGATCGAGACGATGCCGATGCCGAGCCAGCGGGCTGCCTCCTCGATCAGGGAGGCGGCCAAGACATCGCCGGCCTCCGCCTCCCGGCCGATCAGGATCGGCGTGAGCGGCTCTCCGGCCGCCACGGCGGTCGCGAGCGAGCCGGTGGCTCCGCGAGCCAACGCCTCCTCGGCCTGGAGCACCAGCGACTTCGCGCTACAGTAGGCCTCCAGATGCCCAGGCTGGCCGCAGGGGCAGAGCCGGCCGGCCGGCGTGGGGTCGACGATCATGTGGCCGCATTCGGAGCCATGGCTGTGGGCCCCCTCGACGTTGACGTCGCCGATGATGATGCCACCTCCTACGCCGGTGCCGAGCGTGATCAGCACCATCGAACCGGCGTCTCGACCCGCGCCCACCCAGTACTCCCCGTAGGCGGCCGCGTTGGCATCGTTGGCGAACGTCACCGGCCGGCCGCAGTGGGCGGCCACGCGATCCCGGAGCGGGAAGTCGTCCCAGCCCACGAGGTTGCCCGCCCGGACGATTGTGCCGGCTGGAATGTCGAGCGGACCCGGTGACCCGAGGCCCACCCCGGCGATGTCGACGGTTGCGATCCCGGCCAGGCGGGCCACGGCATGAACGGCCTGGCCCATGCGAGACGCGGCATCCTCGGGCCCCCGTTCCGCATGGGTTCTCTCGGTGTGAAACGCGATCATCCGGCCGGCGTCGTCGACGAGCGCGGCCTTGATGTTCGTGCCTCCCAGATCGACTCCCGCGAACAGCGGTCGGCTGGCCTGCGACAACGGCAGCAACACCCGATCGGTACTCACTGGTCGGCCGTCGATTCAGGCTGGGCGGAACTGTCGGCGGCGGCCGATTCCGATGGCGGAGAGACGCCGCTCGAAGGCGGCTGGATCGAGCGAGCCGCGTCGTCGATGGCCTTGTCGGCGGCGGCCTTCTCGGCATCGACCTCCCGCCGAGCATCGGCACCGCTCTCGGCAGCAGGTTCACTCGGACGGGGCGCCATCTCGATCTCTTCGATCTCGATCACATCCTCGGTGATTCCGGCGCCTGGCTGCGGCGAGCAGCCCACGAGCGCGGTCGCGAACAGGAGGACGGCGGATGCCAGACAGAGGAGACGATGGAGCATGGGCGTGAGGGAGACGGTCACCGAGGCCAACGTTGCAGTCACAGGGGTGCGAGTACCTGCCTATCATAAGCAGCCGGCGACGACCGGAAAACAGCGACCCGTGGGCTTACCGGCGGCGGCGGAGCATATCCGGCACAGCCAGCCACTCGAGTTCACCGGGCTGCCCTGGGCCGTCGTCGAGCGTGATCGATGCGATGGCGCCCTTCTGCATCCGGATAGCCGCAGTGCCGTCCCCGATCGAGAGGGCCACGAGCCTGCCCACGCAGGGAGCGTGGCCGACCCAGGCCACTCGGGCCGCTTCCTGTTCGACCGTCCATTCCACGATCGCCTGCCAGTCGGACGACGGTGCGAGCGCGTCGACGACCTCGATCCGCGGCTGGCCCACGAGTTCCGCCGCGAGGATGTCGGCCGTCTCGCGGCATCGCACGAGCGGACTGGTGGCGATCACATCCACCTCCATGCCCAACCGGACCAGCCGCCGCACCATCCGAGCAAACCGCCTTCCGCCCTTGCCGGTCAGCTGCCGGGAGTGGTCGTCGATGCCCGGTCCGGGATCTTCGGCGACCGCGTGACGAACGACATAGAGGCGGGTAGCGATCATCGGCATGGCTGGATTCTGATTCCGCACGGCAACGGCCGCAAGGTCGGCTACGCCCGCCTCCAAACGTCGTTCCATCCGATCCCCGCTCGCTCGATGGCGGGAGCCGCTTCCACCCGCCAGCGGGCAGCGTCCACGGGGTAGCCGGCGGTGGCGACGAGGCCGGGCTGCCGAGCCCCCCAAAAGTCGTTGAAGGCCTCCATGGCCCGTTCCCGCACGTATTTCGCCGTCATGCTGGCGACCGCGACTGGTGTCCGCGACTCCCCGCCGACCGAGAACTCGATCCGACCGCCGGTGCCGATCCGATAGCTGCTGCGGGCCGGCGTCTCTTCGAGCGGCGACACCAGGGGCGTGGCGAAGGCCTGGGTCACCTGGGCCGCGTAGCGACGGCGACCACCATGGCGATCGCACCAGATGACGAGCGGTTCTGCTGGCGAGTCGGCGAGCCCGACAGCGGCGAGAGACGCTGCCAGGTCGAGCGTGACCATCGACAGGATGTCGCTCTTGTTGCGACCACGATCCAGGAGATCGTTGAACTCGCCCGGCTGCACCACCCGGCAGCGAACAGCCACCAGCCTCACGCCCCGCTCGCCGAGACGCTGCCGGATCTCCCCAGCCAAATCGCACGGGGCGGATACCTGCGGGTGTCGAGGCACTCTCAGTCGATCGATCGCATCCTGTTCGGGCGGTGGGTCGCCCACCGAGAGCCCCAAAGCGGCGACAAGGCTCGGCCAGCCGGTGGTCACCGGCTCCCCTGTCAGGGCAAGGGCGACCAGAACGCCACGTTCGAGCTGCTCAAAGCCGGCCCCGGCCCGATAGATGGTTTTGGAATCGCCCCAGAGCCGGGCGGGCGCGGCCGCCTCGATGGCCGCTGCCAGCGTCGCCTCGACGGCCTCGGGGGGAGCGGCCACCTGCCAGGCCGTGGCCGCCACCGTGAGCGGGCCGAGGTTCGGCCCGTAGCCTGCTTCGTCCGTGCCAATCAGGAGCGTCACGAGCTGCTCCCTGACCCGGACGGCCACTGGCGGCAGTATTCGTATACGGCGATGGCGGTCGCCGTGGCGGCGTTGAGGCTATGAGGCAGTCCCGCCATCGGGATCTCGGCCACGCGGTGCAACCGGGCGAATTCCTCGGGCGTGAGCCCGGTCCGTTCATTGCCGATCACCAACGCCGTTCGGGCGACGAAGCGGAAACTGAAGAGCGACTCCGAATGGGTCGCCTGTTCGAGGCCCACGAGTTCCCATCCATCTGCCCGCAGCCGGTCAAGCACCGGCGGGAGACTGCGGTGCACTTCGATCTCCACCGCCTCGGCCCCGTCGCGGGCGATGCGTCCGTGAATGCCGGCAGCCCCGCAGGCGATGACCCGCTGGATGCCGAAACAGCCGCAGGTCCGTACGATGTGCGAGAGATTCACGTGGCTCCGCATCGGCGGGCAGGCCACGATGAGTTCGCGGGCGGCCGCGGGCAACGCAGGAGGCTTGTGGCGGATGTGCTCGAAGCGTGACATGGCCGAACGCAGCGTGACGAGGAAGCCAGCCCCCACAGTGTGCGGCTGGAGCGTCGGGCACGGAATCCCCGGGGGCTGGCGGGCGGCGATTGTCGGCCTCGTGGCCGGTCTGGCCGCAGGCTGTGGCAGCCGGGTCAAGGAGGCCGCACCCGAGGCGGTTCCTCCTACGGTCGTAGCTCCTGTGGCCGCGGCCGCCGTGCCGCCGACGGCCAAGCCGCCTGCCGATCCGGCTCTGCCCGTCACGGTCCGGCTCGTCGATCACGCGGGAGCCATGAAGGAGGTGGCTTCGCATCTCGGAAAGGTCGTCGTGCTCGACTGCTGGAGCACCTCCTGTCCCCCGTGTGTCAAGGAGTTTCCCGGACTCGTCGCCTTGGCCGAGCGGCACGGCGACCGGGTGGTCTGCATCTCACTAGCCTTCGACTACGACGGCAGCGGCGACCCCGAAGAGTTGGTGCCGCCGATCACGAAGTTCCTCGAACGCGTCGGGGCAGGCAGGGTGACGAACCTGATTTCGAGCGAGCCGGCCGACGATCTCTACCGCAAGCTCGACATCGCGAGCGTGCCGGCGGTGTATGTCTGGAAGCCGAACGGCGAGCGGGCGATCCGCTACGACGACGATGTGGCGGCCCGGGATCTCGGCCGCCCCTTCACCTATGAAGACGTCGAGAAGACGGTGGCGGCGATCCTGTCCGAGTAACCGGCTCGGCTCGAGAGCCGAGTGTCGCGGCCGGGAATCGTTCGCTCAGAGCCATCTTTTGGAGCCGTCTTTCCCCGGCAGCGGCCCGGACGATTCACCTCGGACGGCCCCGGGGATAAACTCGCGGGTCTCTCAATTACAGCCCGAGATGACCGATGGCGAGTCGAGAACCCCCTGCCGAATCGCTCACGCCGCGGCCCGGCGACCAGGTCCGCAATCCGCTCGCCAGCGGCCGCGAGACGGTCGAGTCGATCGTGGTGGCCTTCGTGCTCGCCCTGCTTTTCCGCTCATTCGAGGCCGAGGCTTTCGTGATTCCGACCGGCTCGATGGCACCCACGCTGATGGGGCGGCATCGCGACCTGGCCTGCGAGACCTGCGGCGAGGACTTCCGGGTGGGCTGTAGCAAAGAACTCAACGAGGCGACCTGCCGGCTCGAGCCGCGGGCCTTCGTCCGCCGAGCCCGCTGCCCCAACTGCGGTGCCGAGACCCGGCTGACCGATGCCTCGGGCCGATATCTCCACGAGTTTCCCCCCTTCACCGGCGACCGGATCATCGTGGAGAAGTTCGCCTACGATTTCGTGGAGCCCTCCCGCTGGGATGTGGTGGTCTTCAAGTATCCGGAAGATGCTCGGGTCAACTACATCAAGCGGCTGATCGGTCTGCCGGGCGAGACGGTGAGCATCGCCGGCGGCGACATCTGGACCGACCGCGGCACCGACGAGCCGGCCATCGCCCGCAAACCGCCTCATCGGCTGCGGGCGATGCTCCAGTGCGTCCACGACAACCGCCATCGTCCGCCCGCAGAACTCGCGCCGGAGTGGCCGGCGGCCTGGATCGATTGGGCCGACGACCCGACCGACGGCGACCGGTGGACGACCGACGATGGCGGCCGGTCGTTCAGCACGAGCGCGGCTGCTCAGGCGACGCTCCGCTGGCGGCACTGCATCCCGCGTGATTGGGACCCCGCCGGGCCTCAGCCCCAGGTGGAACCCGCCCTCGTCGGCGACTTCCAGCCCTACAACCAAGACCCCGAGTACGTCGCGCTGCACCGGTCTCCGGTCCTCGGGGCCCTGCTCGATGGTGCGCACTGGGTGGGCGATCTCGCGGTCGAGTGCGACCTGCGGAGCCTGGGTGAGGGTGGCACGGTCATCTTCGACCTCGTCGAAGGCGGGCTTCGGCACGAGTGCAGCATCGACCTGGCAACCGGGGTCGCCACGCTCTCCCGCGATGGCAGCCGACTCGCCGCGGGCGACAGCGGGCTTCGCGGCAAAGGCCGCTGGCAGGTGATGTTCGCCAACGTCGACGACGAGCTGTCGCTTTTCGTGAACGGCCGACGGGTGACGACCGACCAGGCCGCCACCTGGACCCGGTCGATCGACGAGGCATCGGCGGCGCGGCCGGTCGTCCGCGGTGCGATCGTTGGCGGGGAAGCGGCCGACGACCTCGCGCCGGCCGGCATCACCGCCCACGGTGCCACCGTGACCCTCGCCGACCTCCGGGTGCTCCGCGACGTCTACTACGTTTCCAGTGGCTCCCAGGCGGCGTTGATCGGCCGTGAACCCGAGGAGCCGGTGATCAGCTTCCCGCTCGAGGAGGATCAGTTCTTCATGCTGGGCGACAACTCGTCGGCCAGCAAGGACGGCCGGGCCTGGGGCACGCCCGAAGAGCCGATCCACCACGTGGACCGCCGGCTCCTGATCGGCCGGGCGCTGGTGGTCTTCTGGCCCCACGCCGTTCCCACGTCTTGGAACGTGAAAGCCACCGAGCGGTGCGGCTGGGAATTGAGATTGCCCTGCCTGCCCAACTTCGCGAGGATGCGGTTCGTGAGGTGATGGCCGCCGGCCGGGCGGCCCAAACCCGGTGAGGCGCAAGGATGTCGCTGTTGTCGGTCGAGGGGCTCGTCAAGAACTACGGCCGCCGCCGGGTAGTCGACGGCGTGGACTTTCACGTCGATCCGGGCGAGATCGTGGGGCTGCTCGGCCCCAACGGCGCGGGCAAGACGACGAGCTTCCGCATGACCTGCGGGATGGTGATCCCCGACTCGGGCCGCGTGCTCCTCGACGATGCCGAGGTGACCGACTGGCCGATGTACAAGCGGGCTCGGGACGGCGGCATGGGCTACCTCGCCCAGGAGCAGAGCGTGTTTCGCAAGCTCACCGTCGAGCAGAACCTGCTGGCGATCATGGAACTGATCGGCATGCCTCCGAAGGAGCGTCGGCGGCGGTGCGAGGAACTGCTCGAGCAGTTCGACATCGGACGGATTCGCAAATCGAAGTCGCACTACATCTCCGGGGGTGAGAAGCGGCGGCTCGAGATCGCCCGCTGCCTCGTCACCGAGCCGCGGATCATTCTCCTCGACGAGCCCTTCACCGGCATCGACCCGGTCACGATCCACTCGATCCAGAAGATCATCAAGGGCCTGCGGGACGACGGCATCTCGATCCTGATCACCGACCATCGCGAGCGCGAGACGCTCGCGATCACCGACCGCAGCTATGTGATCCGCGCCGGCAAGGTGCTCTGCCATGGATCGGCCGACGAGGTCCTCAACAATCCCGACGCCAAGAAGTATTACTTCGGCGAGAGCCACGGCGTGACGGCGGCCTGAGACGAGTCAGGGCCCCTGCTTCAGCGGTGCAGGGGCTTCCCGGAAGGGCTTCAGGGAAAAGGTTGCCGGGTCGGGGTTGCCCGTACCCCGAGAGCCGGCGTAGCGAACCAGCGAAGCCCTGGATGGCGAAGCGCCGTTCTCTTCGAGTGAGCGGAGCCCAGGATGGGCGAAGCGAAAGTCCGGCGACGGGGTATGGGCAACCCCGACCCACCAGGTGACGTCGCGTCCGCCCCTTCGCACGCCAGCGAACGTCCGGCAACGTGGCATGGGCAATCCCGGCCCACCAGGTGACGCCGCCTCCGCCCCTTCATGCGGCCGCGAACGTCCCGCAAGCTGAGCACGGGCAACCCGAGGGCTTCTGCCGTACACTCGAGGCCTTCCGGGTGGGATCCAAGTCTTCGGTGGGTGCCGACGATGCTCTTTGTGCCGCCGAGACTCGTCCTGGTCGGCGTGGTGGGCGGCCTCGTGGCCTGTCAGACCACCGGAGCCTGCGGAGCCGACCTGCTGGCGGCCGACGTCGAGTTCTTCGAGTCACAGGTGCGGCCACTGCTTGTGGCCCACTGTGCCGAGTGCCATTCGGCGGAGGCCGGCGATCCAGAGGGCGGCCTCTCGTTCGACTCGAGGGCCGACTTTCTGGCTGCGCAGGGTCTGGCCGTGGCAGGCGATCCCGATGCAAGCCTGCTCGTCCAGGCAGTCCGCTACGAGGGCAGCCTGCAGATGCCGCCCGAGGGCCGGCTGCCAACCGAGGCCATCGCGACCATCGAAGAGTGGGTTCGCCGCGGGCTGCCCTGGCCCGACGATGGCAAGGCTGCCACCGTCGCTGGCTTCGACATGGCGGCCCGCAAAGCCGCGCACTGGTGCTGGCAGCCGCCTCGGCTGTCGGCCCCGCCAGATGTCGGGGATTCAGCCTGGTGCCGCGGCGAGATCGACCGGTTTGTGCTCGCGCGACTGGAGTCCGCCGGGATTGCGCCCGCGGCCCAAGCCGAGCCGGCGGTGCTCGTCCGCCGGGCCGCCGAGGTCCTCACCGGCCTGCCAGCCGATCCAACCGACGTCGAGACCGTGGCGACCGATCCCGATCCGACGGCCTTCGAGCGGTATGTCGACCGGCTGCTCGCCTCGCCCCACTACGGGGAGCGATTCGGCCGCCATTGGCTCGATGTGGTTCGGTATGCCGAGTCCCGCGGCCATGAGTTCGACTTCGACATCCCCAATGCCTGGCGGTACCGCGACTGGGTCGTGGCCGCTTTCAACAACGACCTTCCCTACGACCGGTTTATCCGTGAACAGCTTGCCGGCGACCTCGTCGCCGATCCGCGGCTCGACGCGAATGGCGCCAACCAATCGATCGTGGGCACCGGGTTCTGGTTTCTGGGGGAAGAAGTGCACTCGCCCGTGGACATCCTCCAGGACGAGGCTGATCGGGTCGACAATCGGATCGATACCTTCGGCAAGGCATTTCTCGGCCTCACGCTCGGGTGCGCCCGCTGCCACGACCACAAGTTCGACGCGATCTCGACTGCGGATTACTACGCGATCGCCGGGATGCTGATGTCGAGCAGCTATCGGCAGGTGCCGTTTGAATCGCTCGAGCCCAACCGGGCGGTGGCTGCCGAGGCGGAAGCAGTGCAAGCAGCCTGGCAGGACCGGCTCCTGCCGCTCGTCGGCGAACTGCTGGCGACCGTGTCGGATTCTGCGGCCGCCCTGCCAACTTCAGCCGAACTGGCGACCTCGGCCACAGCGTGCCAGATCTCGGACACCCGGCGTGAGGCCGAGACCCAGATCGCCGACTACACCCGGGGCGATACCGCGACGCCGCTCGTTCTCGATGCGGCCGCCTGGAGCCTGGCGCCGATCGGCCAGGTTCGCAGCGGCACAGCGGAGAGTGGACCGCGCGTGGAACTCGCCGGAACGAGCGTCGCCCGGAGCAACGCCATCTGGTCGCAGACATCGTCGCAGGGGGGACGCGAACCCGGCTCGATCGGTCAGGTGGATCGGGCCGGCCGCATCCTGCGGACGCCCAAGGCCCGCATCTCGCAGGGCGTGCTCTGGCATCGCGTTCGCGGCAACCTGCAGATCGTCTCCGTCGTCGATGGACATCGGCTGATCCACGGACCTCTCTACGGCGCGACTGTCATGCAGGTGGACACACAGGGGGAGTGGCGGTGGGTGCGCCAGGATCTCAATCGCGACCTCCGCTGGATCGACACGTCCCACGTCGTCCATGTGGAGTATGCGGCGATCGCCGGGGCGGCCGAGGTGGCAGAGGTCGTGGCAGCCGCCGAGGAACCCGTTCGTCCAGACCCTTTCCTCGCGGCCATCCGCGACCGCACCGACCCGCCACTCGAAACGCTTCGGACCTTGCAGGCTCACGTGATCGACGCCTGCCGCGAAGGACGCAGCCTCTTCCCTGCGCAGGCCATCCTTGCCAACCGGCTCCTGGCATCGCCGCGGATCGACTGGTCGGCAGGCGTGGCCAAACAACTCACCAACGAGTCCACCAAGGCCGCCGCCGCAGAGGAGGCCGCCTTCGCTCAGGTGCGACTGGTCTCGGCTACGGCGGCCGCGATCCTCGATGGCAACGGCATCGATCAGTTCGTGCTCGTGAAGGGGTCAGCGGCTCGCCTCGGTCGCAGCGCGCCGCGACGGTTCCTGGAAGCGATCGACGGATACGACCAGCCGGCCTGGCCGGTTGGTTCCTCGGGGCGTCGGGAACTCGCCGACAGGGTGCTCGCCGCCGACAACCCGCTCACGGCGCGGGTGGCGGTCAACCGAATCTGGCACCACCTCTTCGGCCGTGGCCTCGTCCCCACGCCTGACAATCTCGGCCTGCTCGGTGAACCGCCGGCCGATCCACTCGCTCAGGCGCTGCTCGACACCCTGGCCGTGCGGTTCGTCCAGGAGGGTTGGAGCGTCAAGCGGCTGGTTCGAGAGATCGTGACGAGCAGCACCTGGCGGATGAGCTCCATCCAGCCAACGACGGCCGCGGAGCGGGATCCACTCAATCTCCTGCTCCATTGTGCACCCATCCGTCGCCTCGAGGGGGAGGCGATCCGCGACAAGATCCTGGCCGTCTCGGGGCGGCTCGATCCTCAGGTGGGAGGCCAGAGCGTGCCGGTGTACCTGACCGAGTTCCACGCGGGCCGCGGCCGGCCCACCCCGGGGCCTATGGACGGCGCCGGCCGGCGGAGCATCTACACGGCCGTCCGCCGGAATTTCCTGCCTGGGTTTCTGGTGGCATTCGACTACCCGGTGCCGTTTCAGACGATGGGCCGGCGGACCGTCACCAACGTACCTGCCCAGCCGCTCACGCTGATGAACGACCCGTTCGTGGCCGAACAAGCGAACCGCTGGGCCGCCAAGACCCTCTCCGACCCCGGTCTCTCACCCCGCGACCGAATCGACCGGATGTATCGTGAGGCCTTCGCCCGGCCCCCGGAAGCTGAAGAGACAGAGGCAGTGCTCGAGTTCTTGACCGCCCAGACCACCAGCCACGGCGGCGACTTCGCCACCGACCAGGCGGTCCCAGCGGCCTGGGCCGACCTCGCCCACGCGCTGATCAACACCAAGGAATTCAGCTTCGTGCCATGACCCGCTCCGGTTCCCAGTTCCGAACGATTCGGCGATCCTCGCTGTCACGGCGGGAATTGCTCCGCCAGGCGGGCTGCGGCTTCGGTGCCGTCGCGGCGTCGGCCCTCCTCCACGGCGAGGCCGTCCGCGGGAGTTCCGGCATCCTGCCGGCGGTGCATCATCCGGCCCGGGCAACGAGCGTGATCTTCCTTTACATGGACGGTGGTGTCTCGCAGGTCGATTCGTTCGATCCCAAGCCGCGGCTCGATCAGGATGCAGGCAAGGATCCCCGCTCGCTCTTCAAGGTGGATGCCACGCAATTCAACAACGTGGGGGCGGTCCTGCCGAGTCCGTGGACGTTTCAACCGCGAGGGCACAGCGGCATTCCGGTGAGCGACCTGTTTCCCGAGATCGGGAGCCTGGTCGATGAACTGGCCGTGATCCGCTCGATGACGAGCGAATTTCCTGAGCACACCAGCGCCAACTACTTTCTCCATTCGGGCTCCGGGCTCCAAGGCCGGCCGAGCATGGGTGCCTGGACGGGCTACGGCCTCGGCAGCCTGAACGACGACCTCCCCGGCTACGTCGTGATCAACGGCGGCCTGATTCCCCCCGGCGGCCTCGACACGTTCACCAACGGGTTTCTCCCGGCCACCTGCCAGGGTTCGGTCATCCGACCCAGCGGCACGGGCCTGGCCAACATCATTCCCCAGGATCCATCGGCGGCCCGTCAGCGAGCCAAGCTCGACCTGACCCGGCAGCTGGACGAGGGCTTCGCCAGCCGCGTCGCCGGAGGAGCCGGTCCACCCGACGCCCTGGAAAGTGCGATCGTCAACCAAGAGCTGGCCTGGCGGATGCAGGCGGAGGTGCCCGCGCTGCTCGACCTCTCCGGCGAGACGGCGGCGACCAAGCGGGCCTACGGGATGGAGAGCGAGTTCGAGCCGACGCGAATCTTCGCTGCCGAGTGTCTCCTGGCTCGGCGGATGGTGGAGCGGGGGGTGCGGTTCGTGGAACTCACCTGCCCGCAGACGAGCGGCAACGACCGCTGGGATCAGCATCACGGCCTCCGCAAGGGACACGGCGAGAATGCCCGGGCGGTCGACCAGCCGATCGCGGCCCTGCTCCGCGACCTGCGAACGCGGGGGCTGTCAGAGTCCACGCTCGTGGTCTGGAGCGGGGAGTTCGGCCGCACGCCCTTCGCCCAGGGCACCGATGGTCGCGACCACAATCCTCAGGCCTTTTCGCTCTGGCTCGCAGGGGCCGGGATTCGCGGTGGGACGACGATCGGCGCGACGGACGAGTACGGGTATCGGGTCGTCGACAAACCGTTCACGATCCACGACCTCCACGCCACGATGCTCCATCTGCTGGGCATCGATCACACCCGGCTGACGTATCGCTTCGGCGGCCGTGATATCCGGCTGACCGACGTGGCGGGAGTCGCGATCCGCGATGCCCTTGCCGATCCGGGCTGACCGAGCGGGGTCAGCCACCCTGCTTGAGCGACAGGCTCTTGATCGTGAGCACGGCGCCCACGCTCATCAGCGCGAGCCCCAACCATCGGGGCGGCGACACGACCTTCCGCAGCGGCGGCGCCTGCCAGGCCATCGGTGATTCCCGGCCGCCCATGCGGGTCGCCACGAAATGGGTCGACCGTTCGTTCAGCGTGAAGGAATCGACCACCCGAAACTGGACGCCCAGCAAGAAGGCCAACAGCCCTGCCAACAGCAGTTTGTGACGCACCGAATCCATGCAGCTCTCCTCGGCAGCGGAACGACTGCCCGACTGTCATCTGGAATCGAACCGTCTCAGCCTGCGGCTGGAGGCCCAGCCGTTTTCGACGGGTTGTCGCGGGTATGCCGCTCGTGAAGGCGTGCGACCCGGCGGCTGGCCGCCCCGGCAAGCTGGGCAAGCGGGGGCGGGAATGGGCGACATTTCGGAAAATTCCTGCGGAAGCGGTGGTGACGATGACGATGATCCTGCCGGTGTCGTGGGTTTTCCCGACGCATCACCCCAGGATGAGCCCGACCGTGACTGCTTCGCTAAACACCTGGATCGCGCGGACCCTCGCTGTCGTGGTGGCCTCGGCCGCCGCTTCCGCCTGGACGCCCGCCCGGGCCGCCGAGCCGGCCACCGCCTCCGCCATCGAATCGGCTCATGCCGACGCCCCAGAACTCGGGGAGCCGACCACCGAGCCTGCGGCCTTCGAAGAGGGGCTCGTCCTCGATGCCGACAGCGTCATCCCCGAGATGGACATACCGGTCGTCGACGACGCTGTGTCCGGTCCTCGCCTCGGTGACGGATTGAGCACAACGGTGATGCCGGAATCCGTGGTGCCGGAATCCGTGGTGCCAGGATCGATCGTTCCAGAATCGGTCGTGGCCGACGGCGCGATCGTCGAGCCTCCGCGGATCATGGACGTCGCCAACCCCGACTTCGGCGGGATGCTGCTCGACGAATCAGCCCTCGAGGAGATGCCGTTCGAGGCCTCCTCGGGCCGCTGGTTCTGGAACGGCGGCTGGTATGTCGGCGGTGAGAGCCTGTGGATGGAGCGCAGCCGCAACAACCGCGACATCATCGCGGCCGACATCGTCACCGGCACCGTGACCTACACCACCTTCGCCCAGCCGTTCAACGTCGCGCCCGGTGCCCGGGCCACGATCGGCAAGTCGCTGGGCCGAGACTATCTCGACCGAGATCGGTTCGTGGAGTTCATCTACTACGGCGGTATGAGCTACGAGAGTCTCGACGGCTGGAATGGCGTCGGGGGAAATACCCTCTGGACTCCTCTCTTCTACGGTGCCCCAGGCTTCAATGCCGCCGGCCGCTACACAACCAACTTCAACTCCGACTTCAACAGCTGGGAGTGGAATTACAAACTCCGGCGCCGCCTGGGCCGCGATCAGCTCGTGATGTCACCCAATGGCAGCTGGACCCGTCACGCCGAACGCGGCTGGCTGCCGGCCCTGATCACCGGCATCCGACTGGCGAACGTCAACGAGGATTGGCAGATGATCAGCGACCGACCGGGTGTCTCCACCGACGACTTCTATGGCCAGTACACGATCAACACCGGCAACTGGCTGTTGGGCCTCAATATCGGCGGCGAGCTGATCAGCCAAAACGAGTTCTACTACTGGGGACTCCGCGGCCGAGCCGCTCCGGCTCTCTCCTTCGCCAGTGCGTCGCAGGAGGCCTATGGGATCAACCGAACCGGCCAGCCGCAGGGACAGACGAGCGACACCCCCTACACCTTCAGCGACTCGATCACTCGGACGGGAGCCGGCTTCATCGGCGACCTCACGCTCCTGGCGGGCTGGCAGATTAATCCCAACTTCTCGCTCCAGGTGGGCTACGACTTCCTCTGGGTGGCAGGCATGGCGACGGCCACCCGGCAGTTCAATCTCGACAACCGCGACAACTACGCGATCGACGTCGGTGGCCAGACCTTCTACAACGGTGTCTCGTTCGGCTTCAACGGCAGCTGGTGATCCCGGAAGCGGTCAGCCGCCGCGGATCGCCACGGCCACGGCTTGGCCGGTCGAGCAGACGTTGACCTTCACCGCCGTGGCCGGACGGCCGGCAAGCGCCGAGCGGCACACGACGTTCACAGGACACTCGGGATCGGGCGTCTCGTAGTTGAGGGTGGGTGGCACGAGTCCACGCTCCAGGCCGAGGATGCTGGCGGCAAGTTCCACCACGCCGCCACCGGCCCCGAGATGGCCGAAGCTGCTTTTGGGCGCTGTCACAGGCACTGAGCCGAGTTCCGCGGCGATCGCCTGGGCCTCGACCCGGTCCATCTCCACCGTGCTCACGCCGTGGGCGTTGACGTGGCCGACCTCCTCGGGCCGCCAGCCGGCGGCGGTGACCACGCCCCGGATCGCCTGCCGTAAAGACGAGCCGGTGAGTCCATCCCGTCGGGCCCGGCTCTCGCACCGGGCGGCGGCCGCCACGAATTCGGCACGAATCGTCGCCCCGCGCCGCTCGGCATGCTCGCGGGACTCGAGCAGAATCGCGCCGGCTCCTTCGCCATTGACCAGGCCGTCCCGGTCGCGATCGAAGGGCCTCGAAGCGGCCTGCTCGTCGTCGGCCCGATGTGACAAGAGCGCGTCGCCTCGGGCCACGAGCGCCGTGGGATGCAGCCGGCAGCCGGTACCCCCCGCGAGCATCGCGTCGGCCCAGCCGCGGCGGATCACGTCGGCCGCCTCGGCGACCGCCAGCAGGCTCGAAACATCGCCGAGCACGATCGAATTATTCGGCCCACGGGCGTCGTATGCGATGGCGATGTGGGAGGCTGCCATGTTGGGGAGATGCTTGAGCAGCCAAAGCGGATGGAGCTCTTCCTGGATCGCCTCCGACCAGAGCTGGAAGTCAAACTGCCCGTCTCGCACACTTCGGCGATAGGTCTCGGCCAGATCCTCGAGGTCGGCATAGATCATATCGCTGCCGTAGACCACGCCGAATCGCTCGGGGTCGAGGCTGCCGGCTGCGACGCCGGCGTCGGTCATCGCCAGGTCGGCCGCCGCGAAGCCGAGCTGGATCTCGCGGCTCATCACCTTGAGGCTTTTTCGCGGCCGGACGTACTGCTTGGCATCGAAGTCGGGAATCTGCCCGCCGAAGCGCACCCGCAAGGAACTGGAATCGAAGAGATCGACGAGCCGGATTCCGCTGCGGCCTGCCGCCAGCGATTCCCAGAAGGGTTCGGAGCCGATTCCGATCGGACTCACGACCCCGACGCCCGTCATCACGATGTCACGCGGATTACCCATTCGACCCCTGACACTAAACGACCGCCCCGGTTGCCGGAAGTGGACCGGTGGCGGCGGGCTGGCTCAGCGGTTCTGCCCGGTGACGCCGCGGGGATGGGTGGCCCGCCAGTCCTGCGGCGAAACCGGCGGCTGATCGCTCGACCAGAGGCCGCGGCGGGCCGCCCGAGCCGAATCCTCCGCAGCCACGAGCTCGTCGTCGGGAGCAAAGCCGCCGAACACCCAGGCGAGTCCCTCGACCACCAATTCCTGATTCAGATTCCGGTCGCCGATCCAGAGGGTGCCGAGGAGTCGCCCGTGCTGGTCGATCGCGTCGCCCTCCACACGAACACTGCCTCCGGCCAGCTTGCCGGCGAGTGCCCGCCGGGCTGCGTCGCCGAATGGCTGGCCGTACTCCGGCGCGTCGATGCCCTGGAGTCGAATCTTCCGGGGCTGCCCCCTTTCATCGAGGCAGGTCACCGTGTCGCCATCGTGCACATGCTCCACCCGCCACAGCGGCCGGCCGGCCGAATCGGCCAGTGGACACATGGGAATTGTGACCGTGGCCACGGCCGACAGGAGTGCTGCCAGGGCGAAGTACAGCTTTCGGGCTTTCGGGGGCAGGCCCGGCGGCGGAGGCGGCAGACGGAAGCGGGAGCGGCGCGGACTCATCCAGATGATTCGATCCTGGCCGAGCCCGCCCGGTCAATGCCGGCACTCCCCGCTGAGTGAACCTTCTTCTTCAGCTGGTTTCGTCGTCGTCACCCGCCGTCGCGAGTTCGTCAGCGTAGGGATCGGTGATGCAGACTCCTTCATCGCAGAAGTCGGCCTCGTCTTCCTCGCAAAACAGGGAAAGCAGGGAGTTCTTTTCGCTCTCCGAGATCTCTGCCTCCCGAAAACTGCGGATGATCTCAGGCACCGGATCCCGCACGGACTCGACGATTTCCACACTCACACGGCCGCCGAGCACATGCCGGCGGCGGCTGGCGAATCGATTGCAGAGCGAGAACAGGTCGTCGCGTTGCATGGCATCCCTCACTGGCATCCACGGGGTGACATCGGGCTGGCGATGGTTTGCTGGTGAAAATCCACACCAAGCTGAACCGTCAAGAGCAATCTTACGGGGGGAGTCCAGACGTCCCCTGTTGGAATTCGATACGAATTTGATGAGGATTTGGTTCGGCGGCGCGGCTTCCCCGCGGGCCTGACGAACAGGAAAGGCGGAATCGGTCTGGCCATCGAGCGTTGGGGAACGCTAGGGTCGAGACGGAGACGGGCACGATTCCCGGATCGGAACCACAAGGAGTCAGACCATGGGCAAGGGCAACCACTCGCAGAAGAACGACAAGAAGAACAAGAAGCCGAAGCAGGACAAGACGAAGGTCGCCGCCCCCAAGAAGTAACCCCTCCGGAGCCTCACGCCCGGCCCGCTGGCGCCGATCATGTCCGAACTCCTGCTCCCGCTTTCCATTTTTCTGGCCGAGATGGCGGTCGTCGCGATCTCGACGATGCGGATCATCTTCATCGGTCGAGGCCTGAAGGCGATGGCCGCCGGGCTGGGCTTCTTCGAGGTCACCATCTGGCTGTTCGCGATCGGCCAGGTGATGACCAACCTCGACCAGCCACTCTGCTTCGCCGCCTTCGCGGGCGGATTCGTGGCGGGCAACTATCTGGGCATGACGCTGGAGCAGCGGCTGGCGATCGGATCGGTGCTCGTGCGGGTCATCACCGGCCGCGACTCGCGGCAGCTGGTCGATCTTCTTCGGGACGCCGGCTGTGGCGTGACGCGGATCGGGGCGCACGGCCTCCAAGGACCGGTCGAGATCGTCTTCACGGTCATCCGCCGCCGCCGTCTCGGACAGGTGCTGACCTTGGTTCGGCAGTTCGATGCCGACGCCTTCTATTCGATTGACGAACTGCAGGCGAGTTCAGGCCCGGCCTCGTACGGCGGATGCGAGACGGTCGCCCTGCCCCACGCCGCGCCGGAGCCGACGCTGCGACAAGCCGCCTGACGGCAGAGTTGCTCGCCACAGCGGGAACGCGGTGGAACAGGGGAACAGGTGGCAGCCACCAAAACGAGTCACTCTGGGATTCTTCCCAGAATAGGTTCGCTGGCTGGCAGGTTTGCATTCAGGTGATGGCTCTTGGACCGCCTTTGCTGAGGCGAGGTGGAGCGATTCGCACCAGTGAGTGGAGCGATTCGCACCAGGGGGGTGGAGCGATTCGCACCGCACCACCACCGCAGGGCCGATCCATCATCTCTGTACCGTGTCCGTTTTCTCCGTGAATTGCGGCAGTGCCAGCAAAATCGCCGCAGCTAGCCGGATTGAATCCTGTTCGGCATCGTTTTTGCAGCCCTCAAGGTTGAGCTGCGGGCACCGACGACTACGGTGCGCGATGGCAGTCGCTTTCATTTTCTTTATCAGCCCCCTCCTCCCACCCCAGTTCAAGGAATGCCAATGAACCTGCTTCGCGCCCGTGCGGGCTCTGCCCTGGTCGCCTTGATGCTCGTCAGTCTTGCCGTGCCGAATGCCCGCGGCGTCACGATTGACTGGGTAACGGTGGGGGATGCGGGAAACGCCGCTGACACCACGACCTACGGGGCTGTGGCCGATGCGTTCCGGATCATGAAGTTTGAGTTTACCAACGCGCAGTACACAGACTTTCTCAACTCAGTGGCGACGACCGACACCTACTCGCTCTACGACGCCAGTATGGGCAGCAACGCAGTGGGTGGCATCACACAAAGCGGCTCGCCGGGGTCGTTCACCTACGCCGTCAAGTCAAACATGGGCGACAAGCCGGTGAACTACGTGAGCTGGTTCGACGCGGCTCGGGTTGCCAACTGGCTTCAGAACGGTCAGGGCTCGGGCAGCACCGAGACGGGGGCCTATACGCTTGTGAGCGGCCAGACGAGCGGTACTGCCCCGGCAGCGAACCCTGGAGCGTCGTATTTTCTTCCGACAGAAGACCAGTGGTACAAGGCGGCGTACTACAAGGGCGGCAGCACGAACGCGGGCTACTGGGACTACGCCACACAGAACGACACGGCTCCGACGACGGTGACGGCGGACTCGACGGGTATCGGCTCCGCAGGCGGCACAGGAAACTTCGCGAACTACGACTTGGCAGCCGACTGGAATAGCCAAGACGGCAACGTGACGACGGTGGGCACGAACGGCGGGGAGAGTTATTACGGCGCCTTTGACATGAGCGGAAATCTGGACGAGTGGAACGATCTCACGGGTGTTGCCGGCGTGATTCGTGGGCGGCGGGGCGGCGGCTGGGGCGACGCCGCACAGTTTTTGTCGTCATCCGGCAGGGACTCGGCCGACCCGTCGAGGGAAGACGGCCTCATCGGTTTTCGTCTCGCGAGTCCGGTTCCCGTGCCCGAGCCGTCGACGTATGCCATGGCGTTGGCTGGGCTTGCCTGTGGAGGTTGGCAGATGGTTCGGCGTCGGCGGGCACGGACCTGACGCGAACGAGCCAGCGAGTACTCCGTGTGTGCGAGCGGAGCAGGATTCCCGCGGGTTCCTCTGAAATCCGGCCGATCCCGGAAAACGGCCTCATGGGCTGTGGCCTCATGGGCTGTGGATAGTGGGCGATATAGGACTCGAACCTATGACCCCCAGCTTGTCGAGCTGGTGCTC
>CAYVNX010000048.1:0-20275 GCA_964453165.1 uncultured Candidatus Kuenenia sp.
TGATGGTGTTGATCAGCGAGATGGCGTCGGCCCCCGCCCGCCTGGCCGCCCGAGCGGCGAACACGACGTTGGTAATGTTGGGCGTGAGCTTGACGATCACGGGAATCGTGGCGGCCTCCATCACCCAGCCCACGATCGTCTCGGCCACGTCGGGGTTTTGCCCCACGGCCGATCCCATGCCCCGCTCGCACATGCCGTGAGGGCAGCCGAAGTTGAGCTCGATCCCATCGGCGCCAGAGTCGGCCGAACGCTTCGCGAACTCATGCCACCGCTCGCGGGTGTCGACCATCAGCGAGGCGATCACCGTGTGGTGAGGCCACCGCTTTTTGACCTCGGCAATCTCCCGGAAGTTGGTCTCCGGGGTGCGGTCGCTGATCAGTTCGATGTTGTTGAAGCCGGCCATCCGCATGCCGGCCAGGTTGAGCGCCGAGTAGCGGGAGGCCACGTTCACGATTGGTTCCCCGATCGTCTTCCAGACCACGCCGCCCCAGCCCGCCTCGAAGGCACGATGGGCCTGGTAGGCGGTGTTGGACGGGGGGCCGCTGGCGACCCAGAAGGGGTTCGGGCTCCGGATGCCGGCAAAGTCGATGGCGAGGTCGGCCATGGGGATGCACTCAGCCCTGTTTCAGGGCCGCCTCCAGTTCGTGGACACGGATCGGATGGTCGAAGCCGGAGCCCACGCCACCATCGGGCATTCCGAGTCGCGACGGCTGCACCGGGCCGCGGACCGCCACTCCGGCGAGGAGGGCGTGGATTCCCCGGGCGGCCTTCTTTCCCTCAGCGACGGCGTTGACCACCTCGCGGCCGCCGCTGGCGGCGTCGCCACCGACGAACACCCGGGGCAGGTTCGTCTGCATGGTCGAGGCATCGTGGGCCACCCGCCCCTTCGAATCGACCGCCAGGGTCGGAAACAAGCGGCGCAACAACCCGACCTGCTTCTCCTGGCCGACGGCCTTGAGCACGAGGTCGCAGGGAATCGTCCACTCGCTCCCCGGCACCACCGTCACCCGGCCGGCGTCGACGGCTGTCCGCGCGAGCCTGAGGGCCGCTACATGGCCGTCCTTTCCCAGGACCTCCACCGGCGCGGCCGCGAAGACGAACGAGCTGCCATCGGCCTTGGCCAGCTCATATTCGAAAGCGTAGGCCGACATGTCGGCCGGACCGCGGCGGTAGACGATCGTGGCCTCCTCGGCGCCAAGCCGCTTGGCCTGCGTGACGGCGTCGATGGCGGTGTTGCCGGAGCCGAGCACGACCACCCGGCGGCCGACCGGCACCTGGTCGAGCGGCCGGGTGTGGATCCACTCGATGAACTCCAGGGCATCGATCACCTCGGGCAGATCCTCCCCGGCGATGCCGAGCCGGTTCGCTGCGCCGAGGCCGATCCCGATGAAGATCGCGTCGTGGTCGCGTTCGAGGTCGGCTCCGGAGAGGTCGCGGCCGAGTTCGACGCCGTATCGGAAGCCGACGCCGAGCCGCTCGATCGATCGCACCTCGTCGAGGCTCACCTCCGGCCGCATCTTGTAGTAGGCGATGCCGTAGGTGTTGAGTCCTCCTCCGGCCGGCTTCTTCTCGAACACGGTCACGGCGTAGCCGAGTCGGGCCAACTCCGCGGCGCAGCCGAGCCCGGCGGGCCCCGCGCCGAGCACGGCGACGCGTTGGCCGTTGCGGGTGGCCGGGGGCTCGAGCACCTCGATGCCGTGGCGGGCGACGTGGTCGGTGGCGTGTCGCTGCAGCCGGCCGATCTGGATCGGCTTCTTCTCCAGATCGAGCAACACGCATGCCCCCTCGCAGAGCACCTGCGTCGGGCAGACGCGGGCGCAGCTCGCCCCGAGCACGTTGGCTTCGAGGATCGTCCGCGCCGCACCGGTCAGGTTTCCCGTGGTGATCTTGCGGATGAACGTGGGAACGTCGATGCCTGTGGGGCAGGCCTTGATGCAGGGGGCGTCGTAGCAGAACAGGCACCTGTTCGCTTCGACGACGGCCTCCTGGGCGGAGAACGGCGGCTTGATCTCCGAGAGATTCGCGGCCACCGTCCCGGCATCGAGCACTGGCTGGATGGGCATGGGACGCTCTGCCTCTGCTGGACAACCGGGCACACGAATGGCTGCGAGCATAGCGGAATCCGTTCGGGGGCTCCCGGCGGTCGAGCCGCTTGCGAACAGCCGCCGCGCGGGGGCAGGATACGGAACGATGACAGCGACGCTCGATCCGCGGCGGACCCTTCGCGACCTGGAGGACCTTCGCGCGCTCACCGGCGACGCCGAGGGCGCCCAGCGTGTGGCCTTCACGCCCACCTGGCACAAGGCCCGAGCCTGGTTTCGCGAGCAGCTCGCGGGCCTGCCCGTCGAGGTGCATGAGGATCCCGCGGGCAACGTCTGGACCACGCTGCCCGGCGCGAGCGACCGGGCCGTCGTGATTGGCAGCCATATCGACTCCGTGCCGAATGGCGGCTGGCTGGACGGCTGCCTGGGCCTGCTCGCCGGTCTGGAGGTGCTCCGGCGGGTGGCAGCCGACCACGGCGGCCGGCCACCTGTCACGCTGCGGGTCGTCGACTGGGCCGACGAGGAAGGGGCCCGGTTCGGCAAGAGCCTGTTCGGCTCGGCGGCCTGCTCCGGAAACCTCGATCTCGAGGAGGCCCGGAGCCTGACGGACAAGCACGGCGTTCGGCTTCCCGACGCGTTGCGGGAAGCCGGCATCGATTTCGAGCGGGTCAAGGAGAGCGGCCGGGAACTGGCCGCGGTCGCCGCGTATCTCGAACTGCACATCGAACAGGGACCGGTACTGCTCGACCTCGGGCTGCCGCTCGGTGCCGTGCTCGGAACGTTTGGGGTCGAGCGGCACGCCGTCACCTTCCACGGGCAGGCGGCCCACTCCGGTTCGACCCCGATGGATCGCCGGCACGACGCGTTTCTGGCAGCGGGCCGCATGGCCGAGGAGATCTACGCGATCGCCGCGCGGAGCGGCGGCGGCGTGTGCACCATCGGCTCCTGCACCACCACGCCGGGCATCGTGACGAGCGTGGTGGCCGAGTGCCGGATCACGCTCGATCAGCGGCATCTCGACCCCGTGGCCCTCGCCCTGATGCTTGCCGAGGCGCGGGCGGCGGCGGACCGTTTTGCCGCGGAGGCCAAGGTCGGCGTGGCATGGGAGCGGCTTTGGCACATCGCCCCGGCGCCGTTTCATCCAGCCCTGATCGGCTTCGCCGAAGATGCGGTCCGCGAGACCTCCGGCGCCTCGCACCGGCTGCCGTCGGGGCCGCTGCACGATGCCGCCGAGATGGCGATGGCGGGGGTGCCCACGGTGATGCTGTTCGTGCAGAGCCTGCACGGCATCAGCCACAACAAGATCGAAGACACCCGCCCGGAGCATCTGGAACTGGCGGTTCGGGCCTTGGACCGCCTGACTGACAAGACGATGGGCTGGGTAGCCGAGGCATCACGCAGCCGCTGACGACCACGGAACCTGTTCGGTATGATGAACCCCATGTTTTCTCCATCACTTGTTGGAATCGTCTTGGCGTTCTGCGCCCTGTCGGCCGGTGTGGCCTTTGGGCAGGAGGCGGCCGTCGCTGTCCTCGACCCGATCCGTCAGATGCAGGCGGCTGCGGAAGAGCAGGGGGCGGCGTCGTGGGGCTACTGGGGCGACCAGCCCGGCCGCTACGTGAGCTGGTCGAATCACTCCAACCGCCTGATTCCGGTCTACGCCTTCGGCGTGCCGAAAACGCCCATCGGCGGCGGGCACAGCATCTACCGCGACGCCGAGCGGCTCCGGGAGCTGTATGGCCGGATGCCCGACCACACGCTCAATCCCGAGGCCGACTACTTCGACCAGACCGACGTCTATCGGCTCCAGTTGGCCGCGGCCGACGCCGGGAAGAAATACATCGTGCTGGTCGTCTTTGACGGGCTCGACTGGACGATGACCCGGACGGCGGCGATCGCCACAACGGGACGTGTCGAATACGACTCGGGCCGGGGCACCGGCTTTGCCTTTCAGGACTACCAGGGCTGCCCGACCTCCTTTGGACTGTGCGTGACGAGTCCGGCCAACGACGGCACCAAATACGACGTCGACGCCCAGGCGATCCTCAATCCCGGCGGCGAGACGCCGGGCGGCTACGACGCCTCCCGCGGCGGTGCCACGGCCTGGGCGTCCCGGGCCAGCCCGCTCTATCTCATGGGGAAGGATCGCGACTGCCCGCATGCCGTGACCGACTCCGCCGCCTCCGCGACCTCGCTCTGCACGGGCCGCAAGACCTACAACGACGCGATCAACGTCGGTCCCGACGGGCGACACCTCGAGTCGATCGCGCACACGCTCCAGGCCCGCGGGTATGCCGTGGCCGCGGTCTCGAGCGTGCCGGTGTCGCATGCGACGCCGGCCTGTGCCTACGCGCAGAACGTCAGCCGCGGCGACTATCAGGACATCTCCCGCGATCTCCTGGGCGAGCCTTCCGTGTCGCATCCCACGCCGCTGCCGGGGCTTGATCTGCTGATCGGGGCGGGGCACGGCGTGCCAGTTGAGGCGGACGCCGATCAGGGGCGAAACTTCGAGCCCGGCAACAAGTACGTGGCCGATTCCACCGTGGCGGCCATCGACGCGGCCGCCGGCGGCCGCTATCGGGTGGCCCGCCGCACGCCCGGTCGTCGCGGGGTGGATGTGTTGACCGAGGCCGCGGCTGACGCTGCAACGCGAGGCCTGCGGCTGTTCGGCTTCTTCGGCACGGAGCACGGAAACCTTCCCTTCCGCACGGCCAATGGCGACTACGACCCGGGCTTCGGGAATCCCGAGGGCTCGGACGACGCCGCGAGCGAGAAGTTGCGGAAGAAATACGGCTCGCAGATCCATTACTCACCGGCCGACGTCGAGGAGAATCCGACGCTGGCCGAGATGTCCGCGGTCGCCCTCGATTTCCTGGGCCGGCGGGACAGGTTTTGGCTTTTGATCGAGGCAGGAGACGTCGACTGGGGCTCGCATGCCAACAACGTCGATACGGCGATCGGGGCCGTGCAGAGCGGCGACGCTGCCTTTCGGGAAGTGGTGTCCTGGATCGAGCGGCACGGCGCCTGGGACGACGCGGCGGTGATCGTGACCAGCGACCACGGCCACATGTTCATGCTGGCAGAGCCCGAGGCGTTCGCCGGCGCTGCCGACGAACCGTGAGGCCGATGCAAACCAGGCCGCTTGCGGATACCATGCGGCCACCCCCCAGGAGTTTCGCATGTCCGCCCCGTTTCGCACCCCGATCGTCGCTGGCAACTGGAAGATGAACCTGGATCATGCCAAGGGCGTTGCCCTGGCAGCCGCCGTGGCCGGCCGTCGGGCCGACGCGGCCGGTGTGCAACTCGTGCTCTGCCCGCCCAGCGTCTATCTCGTGCCGGTGGTCGCCGCCACGAACGCGGCGGGAGGCGATGTGGCCGTCGGGGCCCAGAACGCCCACGACAAGGAGACTGGCGCCTACACGGGCGAACTCGCTCCGCAGATGCTCACCGATGTTGGCTGCCGCTACGTGATCCTCGGCCACTCCGAGCGGCGGACGCTGTTCGGCGAGACCGATGCGGCTGTCAACGCCAAGGCCAAGGCGGCCCTCGCCGCCGGTCTGACGCCGATCGTCTGTGTCGGCGAGACGCTCGAGGAACGGGAGGCGGGCCGGACCGACGCGGTGGTTACCACCCAGATTCAAGGGTCGCTCGCCGGACTCGGACCGGATGGGCTGGCCAAGACCGTGATCGCCTACGAGCCGGTCTGGGCGATTGGCACCGGGAAGGTGGCCACCCCCGAGCAGGCCCAGGAGGTCCATGCCCTGATCCGAAGCCTCCTGCCGGCGCTCTCGTCGGCCGAGGTGGCGGCGAAGGTGCGGATCCAGTACGGCGGCAGCGTGAAGCCCGACAACGCCGCCCAACTCGCCGCCTGCCCGGACATCGACGGCGCGCTCGTCGGCGGAGCGAGCCTCAAGGCGGATGACTTCCTCGCGATCGCCGCAGCCTTCAGCACCGGCGGTTGTTGCTGAGCCGCGACCGGGCCGCCACGCGGCTTTTTCGGGCGGGATTCCCGCGGGCGAGGCCGAATGGTTATCATCTCGGGCTCCCCCAGACTTGGAGTTTCGCCCGTCCATGACCCTCCTGCTTCGTTTCACGCTCGGCTTCCTGCTCGTCTTCGTCGCGTTTTTCCTGATCGCGCTGGTTTTGATCCAGCGAGGCCGGGGCGGCGGCCTGGCCGGAGCGTTCGGCGGCGCCGGCGGGCAGAGCGCCTTCGGCACCAAGGCCGGCGACGTGTTCACCCGGATCACCGTCGGCGTGGCGGCTGCCTGGATTCTGCTGTGCATTCTGGCGATCAACGTGCTGGGCACGAGTCGGTCGCGGCTCTCGGCCTCGCTCGGCGGGGCGGCCGGAATGGCTGTGCCGTCGGAGGTCGCTCCGGAAACGAGCGAACCTGCCGGCGGCGAGTCGGGCCAGGCGGCGGCTGAATCGTCGAACAGCGGCGCTCAGTCGGCGCCGGCGGTCGAGCCGGCCCCTGCCGGCGACGCTGCCGAGCCGGCCAAGGCTGAGTGATCATGCCGAGGAGCATGACCGGCTGCGGCGAGGGGGTGGCATCCGCGGGCGGGAGCACCTGCCGCGTGGAACTCCGATCGGTCAACAACCGGTCATTCAAGTTTTCGCTCCGCTCCAAGGAGGGCGCGGCGGGCCTCGAGGCTCGGGCCGAGGGGGCCGTGCGGGAGCGGGTGCACCGCGGCACGATCCACATGTCGCTCGACCTGGACGGGCCGGTGGCCACCGTCACTCGGCGGATCGACCGGGCGCAACTGGCCGCGTATCTCGATGAACTCGAGGATTTCTCGGCCAGCCATGGCCTCACCGTGCCGACCACGATCGATCCGCTGCTCGGCCTCCCTGGCATCGTCTGCGACGCCCCGCCCGACGAGACGGCTGCCGACCGCATCTGGCCGCTGGTTTCCGCAGCGCTCGACCGGGCAATGAACGCGCTCGATACGATGCGGCAGGCCGAGGGTGAGACGCTCGCGACCGACATGGGCCGACTCTGCCAGGAGATTCTCGAACGTGTCGCTGGCATCCGGGCCCGGGTGCCGTTGGCCGTCGAGCAACACCGACAGCGGCTTGTGGAACGAGTGGCGGGTCTGGTGGCCGAGCGAGGTGGCAGCCTGACGGAGGCCGACATCACAAGGGAGATCGTGCTCCTGGCAGACCGCTCGGACGTTGCGGAGGAAATCGTGCGGCTCGAGAGCCATGTCGACCAGTTCCGCAGGCTCCTCGTCACCGAGTCGCCCGGCCGGCAGCTCGACTTTCTGGCCCAGGAACTGGCCCGGGAGGCCAATACGATCGCCTCGAAGAGCGCCGACGTGGAGATCGCTCACACGGTCGTCGAGATCAAGACGCTTGTCGAACGGCTGCGAGAGCAGGTGCAAAACCTGGAGTAGCCGCCGGGCGGCTCTCGCCAGACCTGGGCCGGCGTTTTCGCCGGGCTGGCGGTGCTGTACAACATCGAAATGGAAGTCCGTCGCGGCAAGCTGCTCGTCATTTCCGGTCCCTCGGGCGTGGGCAAAACCACGCTCCTCCGCCGGCTCCTGGCCGCCTATCCCGAGCTCGTTCCCAGCATCTCGGCTACGACCCGCCCCCCGCGGGCCGGGGAGCAGGACGGCGTCGATTACCACTATCTCGCGCTCGAGGAGTTCGAGCGGCGGCGGGCGGCCGGCGAGTTCCTCGAATGCTGCCAGGTCTACGGCCGGCAGCACTGGTATGGCACGCTGGTCGCGGAGGTGACCCCCCGGCTGGCGGCCGGAAAGTGGGTCGTGCTCGAGATCGACGTGGAGGGTACACTCTCGGTGCTCGAAAAGTATCCGCAGGCGATCACGATCTTCGTCGAGCCGTCGCACCCCGACCAACTGCTCGAACGGCTTCGCAGCCGGGGCACCGAGTCGCCGGAGGCGATGGCCCGGCGGCTCGAAGTGGCGCGGCGGGAATTGCTGGAGGCCCACCGCTACCGCCATCGTGTCGTCAATGAAGACGTCGCGGAGGCACTGGAGCGGATACGGCAGATTCTGGCGGCGGAGGGCTTCGCACCGGCGGCCCACCCCGCAGCGAGCATGGCGGTGCAAGCCGGTTCAGCCACGACCAACCCGGGAGTCAGTGCATGATCGACGACCTGCGCGAAGAAGAGATCGTCAACAAGGTCGGAGGGCGATTCAAGCTCTCCACCCTCATCCAGAAGCGGCTCGTGGCGCTCAACGCCGGCGGCCGTCCGCTGGTGGACGTGAAAACCGACGACAAGATGCAGATCGTCATCGAGGAGATCAAGCAAGACAAAATCTTCCTCGACACCTCGATGAACCTGCGGATCACCGGCGAGTCGCCCGAGGCCGGAGGCCCACTCGACTTCGACCCAACCGACCTCTAAGCACGGCTGCCGGGCCATCCATGGTCCCGGCAGCCGTGGCTCGGCGGAGGGACAGCCGCGGTGTCCCTCGCCTCGCAGGCTGCTCGCACCTCCGGGCGAGCAATGCTGCCGCCGGGCGGCAGCCGGGGAATCGTCATGAGCATCCCTCATTCTGAGATCGTGCTGGGAGTCAGCGGAGGGATCGCGGCCTACAAGGCCGCGATCCTGACGAGCATGCTCGTGCAGCGCGGGGCGGGGGTGACGGCCGTGCTCACCCGCAATGCCCGGAAGTTCGTCGGCGAGGCGACCTTCGCGGCACTCACCGGCCGGCCGGTCGCCGTGCGGAGCTTCGATCCCGGGGCGTTTCCCCTGGGGGCCCATATCGAGCTGGCCGAACGGGCCGACCTCGTCGTCGTGGCGCCGGCGTCGGCCGACTTTCTGGCCAAGGTCGCGGCCGGTGCGGCCGACGACCTGCTGACGACGCTCGTGCTCTGCGCGGAATGCCCGGTCGTGGTCGCCCCGGCGATGAACGCCGCGATGTGGGCCAAGCCGGCTGTCCAGCGAAACGTCGAGCGGGTTGCGGCCGATGGGACGCGGGTGGTGCCGCCCGGCAGCGGCTGGCTTTCCTGCCGCAAAGAGGGCACCGGCCGGATGGCCGAGCCCGAGGAGATTGCGGCGGTGATCGAGGCCATGCTGGCGGGCCGGCCGCCCCAGGGAGCCTGACGGAGCTTCGAGACCGGCCTGCTTCACGATGGCGCGCATCCTCCTCACCGCCGGCCCGACCCGAGCCTATCTCGACGAGGTCAGGTTTCTCACGAATGCTTCGAGCGGCCGGATGGCGTCCGCCCTCGCCACGGCGGCACTCGGCCGCGGCCACGAGGTGACGATCGTGAGCGGGCCCGTGCCGGTCACCTATCCGAAGCAGGCCCGGGTGATTCCGGTCGTCACCACCGCCGAGATGCTGGCCGCCTCGCGTGCCGAGTTGCCCGTCTGTGACGGCGTGATCGCCGCGGCGGCCCCCTGCGACTTCGAGCCGGTCACACGGGCGCGCGGCAAGATTCCACGGCAGGGAACCGGCCTGACCGTCGAATTCCGCCCCACGCCGGACGTCATCGCCACGCTCGCCTCGCGGGCGGCCGCTGCGCAGTGGTTCGTCGCCTTCGCCCTCGAGCCAGGCGCCGATCCGCGGCGGGCCTTCGAGAAGATCGAGGCCAAGCGGTGCGACCTGATCGTCGTCAATGATCTGACCGCGATGGAGGGAGAGCAGACCGCCGTCACCGTCTACGATCGCCAGCACGCCACCGTGGGCAGTCGCGCGGGCACGAAGCGAACCGTGGCCGCCTGGCTCGTACGGGTGTTTGAAGAGCGGCTGATCCGGGGGCGGGAGTCATGACGGAGGACGCTGCCGCCGGTGCCTGGGTCGTGGAGGTGGCGATCGACGCGGCCGGCCCGCTGCCCGCTGAATGGACGGAGTGGCTCTGGGCCTTGTTCGGGGATCGGGGCCTCGTCGGCATCGCCGAGGGCGAGGTGTCGGTGAACGAAGCGGCGGAGGCGGGGCTCGTCGGCTCGCCGCTTGTGATCGATGCGGCGGCAGCGCCGCGAGCGCGGGACTGGGTGGCCATGCTCGGAGGCGGCCCGCTCCGCTGCTGGTTTGACTCGGAGAGGGCAGCCCGGGAGGCGGCGGATGCGTTGCGGGCGAAGGCTGGCTGCGAGGTGCGGAGTCTGCGGTGGCACGAGCCGGAGCCGGATGACGCCTGGCGGGCCGGGTTCACCGCCATCGACGTGCCGGGGTTCGGCCGGGTGCTGCCTGCCTGGGAGGAGGGGCGGGCGGACGCGTCGGCGGTCGACGCCACGATCTTCATCGAGCCCGGCATCGGATTCGGGACGGCTTTCCATCCGACCACCCAGCTCTGCCTGGCGGCGGTGAGGGCGTGGGCCGCCGCGGAGGGGCGCGGGGGTCGGGTGCTCGACTTCGGCAGCGGTTCGGGCGTGCTGGGGATTGCCGCGGCCGTGCTGGGGGCCGACCGGGTCGATGCGGTGGAAATCGACGACGCGGTTCATGCAGCGATCCGGCAGAACGCGGCGCGAAACGAGGTTGCCGAGCGGATCGCGGTGTGTCGGCAACCACCCGCGGCTGGGGCCGGCTACGACCTCGTCGTCGCCAACATCGTGGCCGAGGTGCTGCTGGACCACGCCACCGCGCTCTGCGCCGCGCTCCGGCGAGACGCCGCGGGGCGACCGATCGGATGGCTCGTGCTCTCGGGGCTTCGGGCGGAAGACCTGCCGGCGGTCAGCGCGGGATTCGAAGCCCTTCTTGCGACGCAGCCCCGCCAGACCGAACGTGATGGCTGGCACTGCTTCTGCTGGCCCGGTGGCGACGGAGAAGTGGACCGATCCAGCCTGCCAGGGCTACACTCCGCCCCCACCCGCGAGAGCCCCACCTCATGATTACCGTCGCTGTGCTCGGCGCCACCGGCTACACGGCCCTCGAGGCCCTCAAGATTCTGCTCCGCCATCCGGAGGCGAAGGTCGTCGCCGTCACGAGTCGGCAGGAGGGGAGGCCGCCGGTGTCGAGCGTGCATCCCAGCCTCGGAGGGAGGCTCGATCTCGAACTCGAGGATCTCGAGCCCGAGGAGGTCGGGCGTCGGGCCGATTGCGTGTTCGGCTGCCTGCCCCACTGCGCGAGCGCTGAGATTCTTCCGCGGGTGCTGGCGGGCGGCGCGAAGGTGGTGGACTTCAGCGCCGACTATCGGCTCGACGATGCGGGCAGCTACCTGGAATGGTATGGCCACGAGCATCCTGACGCGGGCCGGCTCGGAACCACCGTGTATGGCCTGCCCGAGCTCTTTCGCGAGCGGATCGTGGGCCAGCAGCTCGTGGCGAATCCCGGCTGCTACGCCACCTCGGCGATTCTGCCGCTGGCCCCGCTGGTCAAGGCCGGACTCGTGGAGCTTTCGGACATCATCATCGACTCCAAGAGCGGCGTGAGCGGGGCGGGCCGGCAGCCGAAGCTGATGACGCACTTTCCCGAGTGCAACGAGAGCATGTCGGCCTACAACGTCGGCCGACATCGCCACACGCCCGAGATCGAACAGATCCTCGGCCGGCACGCGGGCGCACGGCCGGAGGTGATCTTCACGCCGCAGCTCGCCCCGATGGACCGCGGTATTCTCTCGACGATCTACGCCCGGCCGACGAAGGCGGTGACCGAGGCCGAGGTCATGGCCGTGCTCCGCGAGGCGTATCAGGGCGAGCGGTTCGTGCGGGTGGTCGATCACCTGCCCGGCACGAAAGACACGGTCGACACCAACTTCTGCGACATCACGGCTCGGGTCGTACGCGGGCGGGTGCTGTTGATCAGCTGCCTCGACAATCTCGTGAAGGGCGCCGCCGGGGCCGCCGTGCAGAATTTCAACGTGCTGTTCGGGCTACCGGAGCATGCAGGGCTGCTCTGATCGGCGACCGCAGTTCCCCGCGGCTCGGAATTTCCCTTCTTTACCCCAGTCCCCTCGTCTCAGGTGCGGCTCATGGCGATTGCCAACACCCCTCTTCGACTGCCGATCCCCGCCATTCCCCGCGGTTTCCGCATGGCCGGCGTGCGGGCGGGGATCAAACGGGACGCGACCCGCGAGGATGTCTCACTCGTGACGAGCGACCTGCCGGCGACGGCGGCGGGCGTCTATACGACGAACCTCGTCTACGCGGCCCCCGTGGCCTATGACCGGGGCCTCACGCCAGGCCGCGGGTTCCGCGGTGTGGTGATCAACTCGGGGAATGCCAATGCCTGCACGGGCGAGCGCGGGCTGGCCGACGCGCGGGCCATGGCGGCGGCGGCCGGCCGGGCGCTGGCCGCCGCTGGCGAGGAGGTGCTCGTGCTCTCCACGGGCATCATCGGCGAGTTTCTGCCCTTGGAGAAGGTGTCTGCCGGCATCGCTGCCGCGGCCGCCGCGCTTGGGTCCGACGACACGGCCGCCGTCTCCGCAGCCCGCGGGATGATGACCACCGACACCAGGCCCAAGCTGACCGGCGACTCGTTCTCGGCCGACGGCACCGGCTACACGGTGTTCGGCATGGCCAAGGGCGCGGCGATGATCGGACCGAAACTCGCCACGATGCTCGGCGTGGTGCTCGTCGACGCGGCCCTCGAGCCAGCCGATGCGCAGAGACTGCTCGCTGAGGCGGTCGAGGAGACCTTCAATTGCGTGAGCATCGACGGCCACATGAGCACCAACGACACCGTTCTCCTCTTGGCCAACGGGGCGGCCGGCGGCGGCACGCTCCATGGCGACGGGCTGGCCGCCTGCGGCCGGGCGATCCGCGCGGTCTGCGAGGCCTTGGCCCGCGAGATGGCGGATGACGGCGAGGGGGCGACCCACGTGATGCGGATCGAGGTCGAGGGCTGCCAGTCGCGTGACGACGCTCGGCGGATCGCCCGCACGATCGCCGACAGCCCGCTGGTGAAGACCGCGATTCACGGGGCCGATCCGAATTGGGGGCGGATCGTGTCTGCCGCCGGCTATGCGGGGGTGCCCTTCGATCCGGCTGCGCTCGTGCTGCGGCTCAACGGCACGCTTTTGTTTCGCGATGCCGCGCCCGTGCCCTTCGACGCCGAGCAGGTGTCGGCCTCTATCCGGGACGCGCGGGAGACCCGGATCGAGGTCTCGGTAGGGCAGGGGCCGGGTCGAATCCGGTTTCACTCGAGCGACCTCACGGCCGACTACGTCCACCTCAACGCCGATTACCATACGTGAAGGAACAGGAATCCGAAGGTTGGATGCCCCGCAGGGAGCCGGGAGCCCGGCTGCCGGATGGCTGAAACCCCCGCCGCCGCGCGGGTTCGGGCTCTCCCGGCTTGACTCGGCCGCCGGAACTCGGTTTGATCCGGGAAGCGGATTGACCGTTTTGTTCCGGCCCTGAGCACCCTTTCATGCCCTCGCTTGCGTCTTCATCGTTCCCCGATCTCTCGATGGTCTGGCTCGGGAGCGAGTCGACCGTAGCGGCCGACGTCGGCTTCCTGAGCGTGCGACCGGCAGCCGTGCCGGTCGTCCTGGGTGGCACCGATGACGAAGAGGACGAGGATCTCGGCGAGGACGAGGAACTGCCTGCCGCCGAGCCCGCCGACGACGAATCCGACTTCGACGACTTCGATGACGAATTCGACGACGATTTCGAGGAGGACGAGGACGATCCCGACTGGGATCACCCCGACGACGGCGACGCCGAGCCGCCGCCGGCCAAAGGTAACGGGAAGAAGAAGTAGCGGGCCGCGTGGCCCCCACCGTCGGCATTTTTTTCGGGAGCATCCGATGTCAGGGCTCGACGCCCCGTGGTTCGTTCCCGACGAGCCGAACGCCGGCTCGGGCAAGCCCGGCCGGCGCGGCGGCCGGCCGAAGGCAGCGCCTGCGCTGCCCTGGTTCGGGAGCCTCAATCAGCTCGACTTTGACATCGGCTTCTTCGAGCGGTTGCTCGCCCGCAGGAACGATTCGGTCGACGTGCTCCGGGTGCTGGCTGAACTCGTGTCGCGCAAGGGTGACGTCGGACGGGCTGTCGACCTCGATGCCCGGCTCGTCGCCTTGTTGCCGGAAGACTTTCTGGCCCGCTATAACCTCGCCTGCTCATTGGCACTTGCCGGCCGAGCGGATGAGGCGATCGATTCGCTCTCCCGCGCGATCCTGCTCGGCTACGATGATTTGGCTCACATGGAGAGCGACCCCGACTTGGAGTCCCTCCACGGACATCCGGACTTTCAGGCGCTCCTCGGCGAGGAGTGACCTCCCGAGGAATGCATGCTCGACCAATTCGACAAGATCACGGCCGCCGCTAGTTTCATCCGCGACCGTTGGAGCCTTACTCCCCGGGTGGCCATCATCCTCGGCAGCGGCCTGGGCGGAATCTCCGGCAGCCTTGGAGAGCCGGTTTCCATCCCCTATGACGAGATTCCGCACTTCGCCCGCTCAACCGCCCATGGCCACGCCGGGCAACTCGTCTGCGGTCTTCTCGACGGGGTGCCGGTGGTGGTGATGGAAGGGCGGATGCATGCCTACGAGGGCTACCCGCTCCAGCAGATTACGTTTCCGGTCCGGGTGATGCGGCGGCTCGGGGCGGAACTCCTGGTGGTGACCAACGCCTGCGGCGGCCTCAACCCGCAGTATCGCACCGGCGACCTGATGGTCATTGAGGATCACATCAACCTGCTGGGCGACAATCCGCTGATCGGCATCAACGACGAACGGTTGGGGCCGCGGTTTCCCGACATGTCGGCCCCGTACACGCCGGAGCTCATCGATGCAGCTCTGGGGGTGGCCCGCCGGGCGGACTTCGTCGCCCACCGGGGCGTCTACGTCGCAGTCACCGGTCCAAACCTGGAGACCCGAGCCGAGTATCGGTTTCTGCGGACGATCGGAGCAGATGTGGTCGGGATGTCGACCGTGCCGGAGGTGCTCGTGGCGGTGCACTCCTCGATGCGAGTGCTCGGTATCTCCGTGATCACCGACATGTGCTTGCCCGACGCCCTGGCGGTGGCCACCGTCGAGGAGATTCTCGCGGTCGCCCGCGAGGCCGAGCCGAAGCTTCGGGCCCTGATCCTGGCGGCGGTGCAGGCGGCGGCCTGAGCGGCGGTTTCGTATTCGGAGGAGATGGATTGATGTCGGCACGTCCCGTTCGTGTACTCGTGGTCGGCTGCGGCCACATGGGGATTTCGCACGCCAAGGCCTATCACGGGCTCGACGGGTTCGAGATCGTGGGCGTCGTGTCCCGCGGGGAGAAGTCTCGCCGTGCGTTGCTCGACGCCCTGGGGGCCGACTATCCGCAGTTCTCCGACTTCCACCAGGCGCTCGCCGCCACGACGCCCGACGCCGTTTCCATCAACACCTATCCCGACACCCACGCGGCCTACGCGAAGGCGGCGTTTGCGGTCGGCTGCCACGTGTTTCTGGAGAAGCCGCTGGCGGTGACGGTGGCGGAGGCGGAGGAGGTGGTGGCGGCCTCACGGGCCGCGGGCAAGAAGCTCGTCATCGGCTATATCCTGCGGGTGCACCCTACCTGGAAGCGGTTCATCGAGACGGCCCAGGGGCTCGGCAGGCCGCTGGTGATGCGGATGAACCTCAACCAGCAGTCCTCGGGCGAGAAGTGGCAGACCCACAAGGCGCTGATGGAGTCGATGTCGCCGATCGTTGATTGCGGCGTGCATTACGTCGACGTGATGTGCCAGATGACCCGCTCCCGGCCGGTGCGGGTGTCGGCGATCGGGGCCAGGCTCTCCGAGGAACTCGTTCCCGGCATGTACAACTACGGCTGCCTGCAGGTGAGCTTCGCCGACGGCTCGGTGGGTTGGTACGAGGCGGGCTGGGGGCCGATGATGAGTGAGACGGCGTTTTTCGTGAAAGACGTGGTGGGGCCGAAGGGCAGCGTGAGCATCGCGGGGGTTCGCGAGGATGAGGCCGGCAGCGACGACATCGAGGGGCATACGAAGGCTGCGGTGCTCCGGCTGCATCATTCGGCGCTGGGACCCGACGGAAATTTTGCCCGCCGGGATGAACTGCTGGACTGTGCCGGCGAACCCGATCACGACGGGCTCTGCCTCCTCGAACAGGAGTTGTTTCTCGACGCGATTCGCCACGACCGCGATCTCACCGATCACGTCGATGACGCGGTCAACAGCCTCCGGATCGTGCTCGCCGCCGACGAGGCCTTCCGCACCGGCACGACCGTGTCGTTGACCTGACCCGTTGCTCGCTCGACGGGCTGCCGCCGACTCCGCCGCCATGAAGCCCCCCCCTGTCGTGCTCACGATCGCCGGGTCTGACAACTCCTGCGGCGCCGGGGCCCAGGCCGACCTCAAGGCGATCACAACGCTCGGAGGCTATGCTCAGACGGCGATCACCTGCGTCGTGGCCGAGGTGCCGGGACAGGTCGAGCTGATCCAGCCGGTTCGGGCGGCGGTGGTGGCTGCTCAGATCAGGCTGTCGTGCCGTGCCTTTCCCGTGGCGGCGATCAAGACCGGGATGCTCTATTCTCGACCGATCATCCGCGCCGTTGCGGCGGCGGTGGCAGCCTCGGGGCGGCGGATTCCGCTGGTGGTCGATCCGGTGATGGTGGCCTCCAGCGGTGATCCGCTGCTCGAGCCGGCGGCCATCGCGGCCTACGGCCGGGAGCTTTTTCCGCGGGCGACCCTCGTCACGCCGAACCTCGATGAACTCCGCATCCTGGCGGCGATGCCCTGCCGGAATCTCGCGGAAATGGAGGTAGCGGGGCGGATGCTCGTGGCCCGGCATGGCTGCAGCTTTCTGCTCAAGGGGGGCCATCTCGGGGGACGGGTCGCGACCGATCTGTTGGTGACGGCCGCTGGCTGCGAGCGGTTCGAGGCCCCTTTTCGCCGCGGCGTCGATGCCCATGGCACCGGCTGCACCTACTCCGCGGCGATCGCCACCGGACTGGCCCAGGGGCTGCCGCTGGCCGGAGCCGTGGGACAGGCGAAGCGGTACATCACCGCCGCCATCCATGGGAGCCTGCGGTGGGGCACGACGACCGCCCTCGACCACCGCGTCCGCCCCGGCGCTTGAGAACCGGAGACCGAGCCGGTTTTCGCCGGGAAATCTCGGCTGGCCCCAGCGGCCGTTTGCCGCAATTATCCTCGCCTCTCCGGTACTCCGGGACCCGCAGTTGTTGTGGCGAGGTAGCGACGATGGCAGATCAGAGGCGGCAGCCGCTCGGCATCGCGGCAATCTCGGTGCACCAGCCCGTGTGGGAACTGGAGAACGACTGGTTCGGCGAGGCGATGCCGCGGAAGTTTTCGCGGCATACCGGCATCGAGGCTCGCGGCATCTCACTCGACGACGAGGTGACGATGGGCGTGCAGGCCGTGCGGAAACTGCAGCGGGAGACGGGCTGCGATCTGGGGTCGTGCCGCGGTTTGTTGTTCATCTCGCCGTCGTTCATCCCGCCCGCGGTCGCGCGGCAGCATCTCGAGCCGCAGGCCGCGGCGGCGGAGCAGCCCGGCGCGGCGGCGCGGCAGGTGGCCCGCCGGCTCGGGCTGACCCACGCCCGCACCGTCGGCATCAATTGGTTTTGCTGCGGCTACAGCCGCGGGCTTGAACTCGTGCAGCAGCGGTGGGCGCCGAGGCTCGGGCTCGGTCGCGACGAGACGGTGCTCGTGGTCGTGGCCACGCGGATCAGCCGGATCACCGACTACGGCTGCGGCCAGACCGGCGGCCTTTTCGGCGACATGGCCTCCGCCACGCTGGTGACGCCGCTCGTGAGCCATCGGCATCCGGCCCACTTCGAACTGGTGCATGCCCGGGCGGAGCGGCAGCCTGCCGAGCGTCCCTTCTTCGACTTTCAGGTTCGCACCGACGTGCCGGTGCCGGTGCCCAGCGGTGGCCGCCAGGCGACCGACCAGCGGCTCGTCTATTCGCTCGATGGCATGGGGATCGCGGAGACGGCGCCGCGGGCTATGTCGGCAGCCGTTGCGGGCGCCCTCGAGGCGACCGGTCTAGCCGCCAGTGACCTCCGGTTCGTGGTGCCGCATCAGGCCGGTGCCGGCATCGTGCGATTCACAGGCATGCAGCTCGACGGACTCGGGTTTCGGGGTGAACTCGTCAACGGGCTGACCACGCGGACAGGAAATGTCAGCGCCTGCTCCGTGCCGCACGCCCTGCGGCATGAGTGGGATCGGCTGACCGGGTTGGTGGCCTGTCCAACGGCAGCCGTGGGAGCCCCGGGCCGACCCGAGGTCTTGCAGGGCTGCGTGCTCTTGCGATCGACCCCTCACCACGACCGCCAGGCGAGTGTCGCTGCCTGATCAGGGGCCGGCCATGCGTGCCGGGGGTCTTTGCGGGGCGTTGACCCGGGTTTCCCTCCACCGGTGAAACCTTCACGACGGTGGTGAAACTGCGGTTCACCATCCGGGTGAATTGCTCAACGATTCAGCGCTGGGACCGTCGGCAGCTTCAGGTGTTCCACGCCGGAAAACGCCGGTATCAAAGCGCAGGTTGTCCGCTCACAGATTCCTCACACGCTGGCGGCACGCGGCTTGCAGGCCAGAGAGGCGTGGCGTGTTGAACGACGCGTCTTCGTGGACGGCGTACCTGATCCCTGCTGAGGAGTCTGTTGTGTTTGGACGAAATAGGATGCATCGTTTTGGAATCGCTTCTGTGGCCTTCGCGGGCTGTCTCGTTGCGGCGGTGACCTCGGTCGATGCTGCCGTCGTGCTCGACTATGACCTCTCGGCAGTTCCCAACGCGGTGGTCACGACCGTTGCGCCCACCACCGTGGCGGGCGGCCTGACGGCAAGCGATCTGTCGCGCGGCTCGGGGATCACAGCCACGAACCTCACCGCAGGTTTTTCATCGAACAACTGGGCCGCGGCGACGGCCAGCCGGCAGAACGCGATCGATACCAATCAGTACTACCAGTTCGGCTTCACTGTGGTGCCCGGTGGAAGCGTGTCGCTCGAGCAACTGGAAGTCGGGCTGCGGCGGTCCGCGCTCGCCGCCCCGATGAACTACGAGTGGCAGTACAGCCTCGACGCGTTCGCGACGTCTGGGAACACGATCTCGGTGCCGGGCTCTCCCTATTACTCGACCGGTGCCTTCACCTACTTCGGGCGTTCGAGCGGGAGCGGTGGAGTTCCATCCGACTTTAATTACATGACCGCCGACCTCGCCGGGCAGAACAACGGCAATCCCATGCCACCGCTCGACCTCACCGGGATCACGGCGCTGCAGAACATCACGGCCGGCGCGACCGTCGATTTCCGCCTCTATGCCTGGGGCGACGGGACCGGGGCGACGAGCAATACGGTCGCACTGGGACGGAACCTTGGGCCCCGCCTGAGCGGTGTGGCCGTGCCCGAGCCGACGAGCCTGATCCTCGTGGGTGGGGCTTTTCTGGCCGGAGTCGGATTCGTCCGCCGCCGGTGAGCCGCGTCCGGGTCGGGCCCCGCGCGGGGCCCGGCCGACATTTCCAGAATGATTCATCAAGTCAAAAGACCCCGTTGGCCGAGCACACTTCTCGGCCAACGGGCTTTCGTTTGGCTGGGCCCGAGGGTTCTGGAGGCGGGTAGGGACACCCGTGGCAGCATGCGGTGGATCGGGATCAGTATTTTCTGCCTGCTTTCAGCAACCGTCGCCTCGGGCCAGCAGTTTGGCCCGACCTCAGCCACGGCCGGCCGCGGTCCGGGCCCCTGGCCAGCCGGCCCGCCGCAGCGGATCTACGTGTTGCCGTTCTTCATGGATCCCGCCCTTCAGGCCGAGATCCAGCAACAGCAATCGGCCGGCCTGGTCCCCCAGGGCCCCGTCCGCCGAATGATGGCCGACCGGCCGCGGGTGGTGGACATGGTGACGGGCAACAATCCCGACGCCCCGATCGGCGGGGTGGTGGCGAAGCTCGTGGCCGATGATCTGGCCAAGGCCGGCTGGCCGGTCGTGTTCTGGCCGCAGCCCACACCACCTCCGCCCGATGGCTGGCGGTTGGGCGGGCAGGTGGTGCTCGCCGACGAGGGGAGCGCGGCGGCCCGGAACATCATCGGCTTCGGTGTGGGCAACAAGCACGTCGGCATCGACGTCGCCCTCGCCGATCCAGCCACGGCCGGAGGCGAGCCGTTTCTGATCCTCAACAGTTCCGACCGGGGCCGGATGACCCCGGGGACCGCCGCGGTGGGCGCGATCGCCGGCTTCAATCCCGCGGTCATTGTGGGCAAGCACGTCGCCTCGACGAGTGGCATCGCCGACATCACCCAGCAGCAGCGGCTCGCCGACGAGATCGCCACCTCGGTGGCGGAAGCGATCAACGAACACGTCGTTGGCCGGCCTCGCTGACTGCGGCCGTCGCAGGCCATAGACGGGATCTTCTCCGCAGCGGTTCTGGGTCCACTTCTGGGTCCACT
>CAYVNX010000049.1:0-20195 GCA_964453165.1 uncultured Candidatus Kuenenia sp.
TCGCCCGCGAGCGGGGGCTGCCGTTCCTCGGCATCTGCCTGGGCATGCAGTGCGCGGTGATCGACGTCGCCCGCAACGTCGCCGGCCTGGCCGACGCCCACTCCACCGAGTTCAACCGCGACACCCCCCATCCGGTGATCTGCCTGATGGAGGAGCAGCAGGGGGTGGTCCACAAGGGAGGCACGATGCGGCTGGGGGCCCAGCCCTGCGTGCTCACCGGCGGTTCCCGGTCGGCGGCGGCCTACGGCACGGAGCAGATCTCGGAGCGGCATCGGCATCGTTATGAGTTCAACCCCCGGTATCGCGAGCGACTCGAGGAAGCGGGCCTGGTGATCGCCGGCACGAGCCCCGACGGCACGCTCGTCGAGATCGTGGAACTCGTCGACCATCCCTGGTTCGTGGCGGTGCAGTTCCATCCCGAGTTCAAGAGCAAGCCCACGGCTGCCCACCCTCTCTTTGCCGGCCTCGTGGCCGCCGCCGTCGAGCGACACGCCGGCAGTGCCTGGGTCGCCGAAGCCTGACGCGGGCCCGGAGCGAAAAACCGGCCCCGTTTGCCCGAAAACCCGGGGTTGAACTGCAGGGGGGTGCTCTCTACCTTCCCCGCCCAGATTCCGGCGGCTCGCCGTCCGGACTACCGCCCGAGGATTTGAGGTCCATGCACTATTTTCTCCGCGCCCTGCGGGAAGCCGCGAAGAGTTGGCCGCTCCTGGCCGCCGCGATGCTCTGCTCTGCCGGCGTGGCCGCCCTCTGGGGGGCCAACATCGCCGCCCTGTTTCCGATCATCGAGGTGACGCTCCGCGGAGAGTCGCTCCAGTCGTGGAATGACGACCGGATCGAGGTCGCGCGGACTCGGGCCGAGCAGGGGCGGGCCGAGCAGAAGACGCTCGAAGAGGAGATCGCCGCCGGGAGCCGCACCGGCAAGGACCTCGCCTGGGCCCGCAGTCGGGTCGACACGCTCAAACTCAACGTGGCCGGCGACGACGCGATCGTCTATTCGGCTGAACGGCTCGCGCCCTGGCTGGAGCGGTTCTTCCCGACCGACGCCTTCCAGACGGTGCTCATGGTGGTGGCATTCGTCGTGGCCAGCACCTTCATCAAGCATGTCCTGCTCCTAGGCAGCACGCTGCTCGTGGCCTGGGTGGCGATGAACATCAGCCGCAACATCCGGCTCAAGGTGTTCGACAAGGCGCTCTCACTCGACCGGGCCCAATTCATGCGGCACGGCTCGGCTGGCTTCATGGCCCAGGTGACGGCCACCTCGGAGATGCTCGCCAACGGGATCACGGCGGTCTACGGCGGCATGGTCACCGAGCCGCTCAAGATCATCGCCTGCCTGGGCTGCGCCATGTTCGTCTCCTGGCGGCTGACACTCGCCTGCCTGATGCTGGCCCCGGTCGTCGGCTTCCTGATGGTCTGGCTCAACCGACGAATGCGGCGGATCGCCCAGGGCGTGCTTTCCCGCTCCAAGGGTTATCACCATGTGCTGCTCGAGGCGCTCAACAACGTGCTCACCGTGCAGGCCTATACGATGGAACCGTTCGAACGGCAGCGGTTCCGCGACTGCACCCGCGACATGATGCGGTTCGGCATGCGGAATGCCTTCTATCACGCCCTGGCCAACCCGATCACCGAGGTGCTCGGGATCGGCATGGTGGCCACGTCGATCGCCGTCGGGGCCTGGCTCGTGATCAACCAGGAGACGCAGATCTTCGGGATCACGATGACGGAACAGCCGATGACGGTGCCCGGCATCATGATCTTCTTCGGCTTCCTCATCGGGGCCAGCGATCCGGTGCGAAAACTCTCAGGAGTGGTCACGGGGCTCAACATGGGCATCGTCGGCGCCCAGGGCATCTACCCGCTGCTCGACACCGAATCGAAGCTGGTCGAGGCCGCCGAGCCCAAGCAACTGCCTTCGCCCCACCGGGAAATCCGTCTGGAAAACGTCTCCTTCTCCTACGACGGCATCGACACGGTGCTCGCGAATGTCGACCTCACGATCCAGTTCGGCGAGCGAGTGGCGATCGTCGGCCCCAACGGCGGCGGCAAGAGCACGCTCGTCAACGTGATCTGCCGGTTCTACGACCCCACCGGCGGCCGCGTCCTGCTCGACGGCGTGCCACTCACGGAACTCTCGCTCCACGACCTCCGCCGCCGGATCGCGATGGTCACGCAGCAGACCGAACTCTTCAACGAGTCGATCTACTACAACATCCGCTACGGCCGCTGGGACGCCACCCGCGACGAGATCGAAGACGCCGCCCGCCGGGCCCACGCGCACGAGTTCATCGCCGAGTTTCCCGAGGGCTACCGGACGATGGTCGGACCCAACGGCTTCCGGCTCTCGGGCGGCCAGCGGCAGCGGATCGCGCTCGCCCGCGCCTTCCTCCGCAACGCCGAGATCCTGGTGCTCGACGAAGCCACCAGCCAGATCGACGTCGAGAGCGAACGGCTGATCCACGAGGCCCTCGCCCGGTATGTCGAGAATCGAACGGTCATCATGATCACCCACCGGGCGAGCACCCTCGCCCTGGCCGACGCGATCGTCGAGGTGGAGCATGGCCAGGTGACCAAGCGACCCGCCGACCGCAGCCGGGCGGCCTGATTGACATTGGGAATTGTCAGACGCTTCTTGAACGACCGAAGCGAATCGAAGCCCCCGACGCGAGTCGGGGGACTCCGCGGGGCGGCGGATCTCGTTGTCCACGCCAGAAACCGGAGCAGCGGCTTCCGCCTCCAGGGAAGCAAGACCGATCTCGCCCAACGGCCCGGTGCCCCCGGACTCGCGTCCAGGGCTTTTATGGCCAACTATGACCAACGAATTCTCCGCGCATTCTCGCCCGTCGAGCCCGGATTCCGCAGGCTACAAGCCTGCGGCCACGGGTCTTCGCCGGGGCCAATCGTCTTTGCTTCAAGGTTCTTGCCCACTCGAAACCGGACTCGACCCGGCTTGCCGAGATTGGCTAGGCTCCCGCCATGCCGCGGCATCCCGAGTCCGCAGTTCGAAAGTCAGCGAAAGGATTCGCTTATGCGCCTGTCGATCGCTTCCGTCGCCGCCTGCCTTCTCGTGGCCGGAACCGCCTCCGCCCAAACCCAACTCGCGGCCGGAACGGCTGAACTCCAGACGATCCAACTGGCCAAGCAGACGCTCGACGAGTTTGGCGGCCTGCAGATCGAGTCGATCCCACCGCGGATGTTCGGAGCGGCCGAAGGGATCGCGATCTTCCCCAACATGATCAAGGGTGGGTTCATCCTCGGCGTGAACTACGGCAAGGGCGTGTTGATGGTGAGGCGGCCGGATCGCACCTGGAGTCCGCCGGTGATGTGCACGATGGGGGGCGGCAGCCTCGGCTTCCAGGCCGGCGTGCAGGCGGCCGACATCGTGCTCGTCTTTGCCACGCCGCGGAGCCTGCAGGGCGTGCTCAACGGCCAGAAGGTGACGCTCGGAGCCGACGCCAACGTGGCGCTAGGGCCGATTGGCCGTTCGGCCGAGGCCGGCACCGACGCTCGGCTCGGCGCCGAGATCTACTCCTACGCCCGCTCCCGCGGGCTGTTCCTCGGCGTGTCGGTCAACGGTGCGAGTCTCTCGGTCGACAACAACGCCAACTCGATGCTCTACGGCCGGTTCGGCGTCACGCCGACCGACGTCTTTCAAGACCGCGGCCTCGCGTTCCATCCCGAGATCAAGGCTCTGATCGACGACCTCAACATCCGCTCGCAGCCACCCGCCGTGCCGGTGCCGGGGCAGGCGGCAGCCGCTGCGGTTGTCCAGCCGGCCTCGGCCCAACAGCCCGCGGCCATGCCGCTCCAGCCCGCCAGTCCCGTGACGCAAGCGATGCCCGTGCCGCCGCCCGCGGCCATTCCCCAGCCGGCGGCTCCCATCCCGGGCGGCACCTACGCCCCGGCTAGCCCCGCCCCCGGCCAGCCCGGCGTCGTGATCCCGCCACTGGTGCCGGTGAGGTAGGGCAGTAGCCTGATCTCCCGCGAGCCCGGATGCCGCAGGCTCCAAGCCGGCTGGCCGGAGTCGGCTCGCCCACGACCTGCCAACAAACGCTCTGGCGCGCGCATCTTCATTCGGCCGCAACCGGCGGAAGTTGGATCACTTCCGCAGGCATTGGGGCGACGAGTTCGCCTGGCTGGCGGCTGAGGCCCACGTTGTCGAGCGAGGTGTCGGCGGCCCGCAGATGGGCCTCGGCCCGCCAGTATTCCTGCCGGGCGGCGATCTCGAGCAGGTCGGCGTCAAACTTCGCCTGCTCGCGGAGCGTGACCCGCAGGATGTCGCTGCGACCCAGGCGAAACTGCTCCCGCTCGGCTTCCGCCACGAGGTCTGCGAGTTTCTCCTGTTGGACCGCCTGCTTGTGAAACTCGTAGGCCCGCTCGAGCTTCGAGTAGGCGTCCTGCACCTCGGCCCGTACGGAGTCGAACATGAACTCGAGCCGGCGGTCGAGTTGCATCACTTGGGAATCGGCCGCCAGCATCCGGCCCCGGGCATTTCGGCGTTGGGCCGGCATCTGGAAGACGACCGCTGCCTGGAGCACCTGGCGGTCGAGCCCGTCGATACCGGAGAGCGGGCTCTTGCCGTAACCGGCGTCTTGATTGCCGACGAGCTGGGCGTCGATGCCGGGAAGCGTCTGGTTGGCTGCCAGCCGCCGCTCGACCACGAGCTTCTCCCGCTCGAGCGAGATCCGCGCGAACTCGGGTCGCGCGGCGAGGGCCCGCGTGAGCGACTGCTCGTAGAATTGGGCATTGGGCTGAATCGGCTCGGGCAGTCGCTGCATCCGCCGCCGGGCGGGGAGCAACGGCTTGCCGGCGGCGTCTCGGAGAAACAGCGAGAGGTCGATCGTCGTCTGCTGGACATCCCGGTCGGCCTGCACGAGTAGGCCGCGGCGGAGCGCGATGTTCTTCTGGTTGTCGACGCGCTCGATGTTGGCCATCACGCCGCGATTGACCTTGGCCGCGATCTCAGTGTCCCGGCGCACCGCCAACAGCGCCAGTCGCTCGGCCGCATTCTCCCGCTCACCGCTGCCCTGCCAGGTCCAGTAGGCCAGCGCCGCCGCCCGCATGTAGTCGAGCCGACTGCGGACGATCGTGGGCTCGGCGATGGCCTGGTCGAGCCGGGCCTTGTCGCGGCTGGCTCGGGCCGCGTCGATGTCGCGGTCACGGGCCAGCGGCATCGTGATGCCGCCGCGAACTTCACCCACGTCCGCCGTCTTCTGGCCGAGGCTGTAGGTGGTGAAGTCGCCGAATCCGGTCCGGTAACCGCCGAACACCTGGATACCTCCGCTCGACAGCAGTTGGGAGAGCCCGAAGTTCGACCGGTAGTTCTCGTAGGTGCCGGGCGCGACGGCGTTGCCCGACATGTCGATGTTGGTGTCGAAGGCCCCCATGGCGGTGGTCATGCGGCCGGCGGCGATGCCCCGCTCCCGCTCGATGGCCAAAAGCAGAGGGTAGTGACGTCGGACGCTGCCGAGCACCTCGTCGAGGGTGAGCGGTTCGGGCCGATCGTCGATCGCCAGGTTGCCGGGCAGCCGGGCCTCGGCCGGAGGCTCGAGCACAGGTGCGCCCGGAGCCGCGGGCGGAATCTCGGCCGACACCGAAAGTTCCGGCAGTCCATTCGCCGCGGCGGCGTCCTGCGGCTGCGGCAACGGTTCGATGGCCCATGCCGAAGCCGGCAGCGCGGCGGCGAAGACCAGCGCGGCCGCGGCAGCGGCAGCGATACGAAGCGGGAGCAGTCTGAGGGTTGTCATCACCCCACCTTGATCTTGGGGGGCTTCGGCTGATCCTTCGACTTCGGGGCGGGCGCGAGCACGGGCGGAAAGCCGTTGAGCCGCCGCCAAATCTCGAACCCGAGCGGCACGCGGTTGAGAAACACCCAGCCGATCACCTGGTTGCCCTGGCGGAGGAATTCCGGGTCGGGCCAGGTGTCACCCGGCATCACCTCCTCGGGCTCGACGAGCACCCGGCACTGGCCGGCCACCCCGCTGGCAGCGTCCACCTGGCGAATCTTGCCGCCGAACGTACCGATCGCCAGTTCCGGCCAGCCGGAAAACTGCACCGCGGGCCAGCCCTCGAACTGCAGCCGCACGTGGGGCATGGAGCCATGGCGATCGGCGTAGGCGAGCACGATCGGCGCATCGACGCCGTCGAGAAACAACTCCGCCACCCGGTCGCTCGTGTCGGGCACGATCGTGCACAATTCGTCGCCTTCCTTCACATACTGGCCGCCCTGGATGACGTTGGCCGCCACGCGAAAGACGACGCCATCGCAGGGCGCCAGCACGCGGCGGGCCTTGAACCGTTCGATCCGGTTGTCGATCTCCTGGATCTCCCGCTCGATCGTGAACAGATTCTGCTCGGCCTTGCGGAGGTTGCTGCGGGCCACCGCGATCGCCGAGAGACCGGTCGCATCGGCCTGCACGAGCAGCGCTTCCTGGGTGAGCAAGGCAGCCCGGGCCTTGGCGATCTCGGCGTCGGCCTTGTCGGTGTCGGTGACGGCTCGGTCAGCCCGCATCCGGGCCTCGTCGCGGGAGAGTTTGCTCTCGAGCCCGCCGTACCGCGGATTCGTGAACAGGTCGTCGAACATCTCGAACCGACTGAGTTCGAAGTCGCGGGCGAAGGTCGCGTTGGCCTTCGCCTGCTCGGCCACGTCGATCCCCCGCTGGGCCGCCTCACGGTTCGCCTCCGCCGCCTTCACGGCCGCATCGCGGGCCGCTTCCTGGGCCCCTGCGGCGGCCGTCAACTCGGTGAGTTCCTGGCGGGCCGCGGAAATGCGGCCGGTGAGAAAGGCCCGCTGGGCCTCGAGCCGGGCCGCGAGTTCGGGGTCGTTGTCTTCGATGTCGACGAGCGGATCATTCGCCTTGACGCGACTTCCCTCGACCACATGCCACTTCCGCACCTGCCCCGAAACCCGGGCCGTGAGCACCTGCATCCGCTCGACCGGGGCATAGGCCATCACGGTGCCGCGGCAGGACACGGTCTGCTGCCAGGGCACCAAGGCCAGGGCGAACGGGATGGCCAAGAAGATCAGGAACACCAGGCGGGCCACCCAACGCACGGGCCGGGGCGTGAGCGAATGCCGCAGCGAGACGCGGGCGTTGGCGTCGCGTTCGGGCAGCAGCGGCGGTGACTTCGGGGTGGACATCGACGGGTCACTCCAACTCGACCACGCGGCCGCAGCGGCCGCGGATGTCGTCCCGGGCCGTGACGACGACGAGCGTCCACGGGGCCGCGGGATCGAACAGGGCATCGAGCAGATCAGGGCAGGCGGCGACATCGAGCGCATCGAGCGTGCCGTCGAGCAGCAGAAGCCGGGGCCGCCCGGCGATCGCCCGGGCGATCGAGAGCCGCACGATCTCGTTGTTCGACAGCGGCTGTCCGTCGGGGGCGAGTTCCGTCTGCATGCCATCCGTCAGCCGGGCGACCCGGTCGGCGAGCCCGACCGTGTCGAGCGCCCGGCGCACGTCGGCGGCGGACAGCCCGACGCGGCCGAGCCGCACGTTCTCCGCCAGCGTGCCGGCGAAAATCTCTGGCCGTCCGAGGAAGGCGATGCACTGCCGCGTCGTCGGCCGAGCGAGCGCCCGCGCGTCGATACCATCGAGTTCGAGCAACCCGCCGGGTGGCATCCGCAGCAGGGCAAGCGTCTCGAGCAGGGGCGTCTTGCCCCGCGGTCCGACCACCGCCACCCGCTCGCCCGGGCGGATGTCGAGCCGCCACTGGCCGCCGTGCCCGTCTGGGAGTTCCGCGGTGACGGCAAGGGGCCCCGCCTCCGTCTCGAGCAACTCGCCCTCGGTCGGTTCCGGGGGAAGCCGATCGAGGATGCCGAGCTTGTCGAGCGTCGCCTGCAGGTCGTAGAAGATCTCGACGTATTTGCCGATCTTTGAGAGCGCTACGAGCACGAGCGTCACGATCAACTCGCTGGCCACGAGCTGACCGAGCGTCAGCTGGCGGTTGATCACCAGCCAGCCTCCGAGCCCCAGGAGCACCGTGCTCCCCACCGCCTCGAGCGTGAGGGCGAAGAGCGTCTGCCGCCAGATGATCGAGAAATGCCGCTTCCGCGCGGCGATGTACCGGTCGGCAAGCTGATCGGCCCGATCGAGGGCCAGAAACGCCCCGTCGCCGCTGCGGAAGGCATGCGGGCAGCGGGCCACCTCCTCGAGCCAGGCGGCGACGTCGAATTTCGCATAGCTCTCCGCGATGCTCGACCGCACGCCGCCCACGCCCAGCCCGAGCAGCATGAACACGACGAGTCCGGCGAGAACGAGCGCGAACGTGAGCAGATAGGGGTGGTAGAAGGCCAGCACGATCAGGCCGACGGCCGTCATCATGATGATGCCGACCCCCTCCACCAGAAGCGTGGCGATCGACTTCTGTCCCGACGAGACCTCGAAGAATCGATTGACGATGTCAGCCCGGTTGGCGTTATCGAAGGAGGAGAGATCGGTCCGTGCCAGGCGGTCGGCAAAGCCGAGGGCCGTGCGGACGAACAGCCGGCGCTGGAGGCATTCCGCCACGTAGGTCTGCATGGCCCGGAGCACGGCCGAGACGACCAGCAGGGTCAGCATCACGATCGCCAGCACCACGACGGGCCAGAGCAGGATGCCGAAGGCGACCGTGTTGACGAGGGCCTCGATCGCGGCCGGCGCCACGAGGGAGAGCAGGCCCACGCCCAACGCGAAGGCCAGAAGCGTGAACACGTCGCCCCACTCGAGCCGGAGCAGCTCCACGAGCCGCTGCCACGGGCCTTTGCCATGCCCGTGCAGCGGCCCGTGACCGGAGCCGTGCGCCCCGCCGTGAGCGTGGTTGGCGACGGATGTCACCATGAAGGGGCTCCGGAGGTCCGGGTCATGAAGGCGGCCCCGCCGCTGCGACGGCTGGACCGCTGCCGGGAAAGTTCCCGGCCGGTGCTGTGGCCGATTCGCGTCGTTGCCCGGTCGACCGCGATCACCCAGTCGATGTCACTCACCTCGGCCACCACGTCGCCGCTGTCTCGCAGCCGGACCACGATCCGGCAGGTCTTGTCGATCCCGCCCCGCGGTCCGTTCTCGTCCGCCAGAAACACGTCCACCCGGCGAATCCGGCCGCTAAACCGCGACAGGGCGAACCGCAACCGCCGCTCCACGTGGGCGACGAGCGAAGCCGGCGGAGTGCAGCCGGCGGTCTTCAGATTCCAGAGCATGATCGAGCCTCCCTGAGGAAAGGCGGCGGGAACCTCCCAACCGTCATCATCGTCATGAATAGACCTGGCCAATCACATCGACAGACCAGATAGTTTGAATAGAATCCATAGATTTTTTCGATGGATGGGAGAAATCGATGCAGTGGCTCAATTACCACCACCTGCTCTACTTCTGGACGGTCGCCCGCGAGGGGAGCATCGCCGCGGCCTGCCGGCGGCTGCATCTGACGCAGCCCACGATCAGCAGCCAGATCAAGCAACTCGAACGGTCGCTCAAGGCACAGCTCCTCGAGCGACGTGGCCGTTCGATCGGGCTGACGGAGACGGGCCGGGTCGTCTACCGCTACGCCGACGAGATCTTCTCGCTCGGCCGGGAATTGGAAGACGCCGTCGCCGGCCGCGCGGCGGGCGGCGGCTTGAGGTTCGTCGTCGGTGTGGCCGACACGCTGCCGAAGCTGATCGTCCATCGCCTGCTCGCCCCGGCCCTCGATCTCCCGCGGGAGGACGTGCGGGTGACGTGCGTCGACGGCGACCCCGACCAACTCCTCGCCCAGCTCGCGTTGCATGAGCTCGACCTCTTGATCAGCGACTATCCGGCCAACCCCCGACTGGGGATGCGGGCCTTCAACCACCCCCTGGGAGACTGCGGGGTTTCGTTCCTGGCCACGCCCGACCTCGCCCGCCGCTACCGCAAGGAATTCCCTCGCTCGCTCGACGGCGCCCCGATGCTGCTCCCCGCAGGCAACGCGGCCTTGCGGACGGCGCTCGAGCAGTGGTTCGACGATGTCGGCGTGCGGCCGACGGTGCGGGGCGAGTTCAGCGACAGCGCGCTGCTGAAGGCCTTCGGCGGACAGGGCGAAGGCGTGTTTCTGGCGCCGACCGTCGTCGAGGAGGAGGTCATCCGGATGTACGGTGTCGCCGTGGTGGGACGCGACAGAAGGCTCCGCGAGCGGTTCTATGCGATTTCGGTGGAGAAGCGGATCGCCCATCCCGCGGTGCTGGCGATCACGAAGGCCGCTCGCACCAGCCTCGCCGAAGACCGACAAGCGAGCCCCGAGCCGTGACGCGGCCCCGCGGCCGGCGCTGAAATCCGCTCAGGCGTTGCTCGTCCACTGCCGCCACTTCCGCTTGAGCCGGTAGCCGATACTGCGGGTGGCGTCGGGAATCCGATCGAGCCCGAGCAGCCGGGCCGGACCGCGGCGGCGCGAGACCCGATCGATCGGTGTGGTGAAGATCCGTTCGAACTGTCCCAGGATCGCCTCGGCGTCGGCGCAGCGGGGCACTCGGTTGTGGTGATACCAGGGGCGGGTGAGCGTCTCGGCCATGAGCGCCGGATCACGATCGACCGCGACCACCCGATCCACAAGCATGTCGAGCGCGGCTGCGGTCGACACCCCGGGGCCTGGCGGCGTGTCGTGAAACGAGAGGAAACTCCGGGTGTCGAAGTCGTTGCCGATGAGCGGGTCGCCCTGGTAGATCGGCAGTGAGTTCACGAGCATCGGCTCGGCCACCTTTTCGGTCGTGTAGCCGGGATGCGACTCGTTCTCGAAGGCGATCGTGAACCGGCACTCAGCCAAGAAAGCCTGCTTGTCGGCCACGCGGCCGCCGACGTTGTTGAAGAGCTTGCCGCCGGAATCGACCCGCTTGTACTTCGAGAGCCGCTGGAAGAACTCGTTGCGCAGCTTGCAGAGCGGATTGGAGACCACGAAGCCGCAGAACCGGGGCTTGGCCGCGAGGATCGCCTCCACGTCGTGGCGAGGCAACGTCCCCGGGGCGGGCTGCACGAGCCGGGGCGGGTCGATGTAGAAGGGCCAGTGGGGCAGGCGGAAGTGCCGCGGGTGGTCGGAGTATTCGAAGGTGAAGGCCCAGTCGGTCGAGTGCCAATCGGCCGGCACGTTTTCGCCCGTGTAGAAGATCCGCACGCAGTCGTGCCGGCGGTGGTCATGGCGGCGGCGGCCGATGCAGGAGTGGATCAGGAAGTCGGGGGCGTCGACGAGTTCGATCCGCCAGCGCCGCTCGAGCAGTCGCGTGAGGAAGTTCTCCCGCGGATCGAAGCTGTCCCAGAACCCGGTATAGCCGAGACGGATCACGGGGCGATCGGCGGCGGGCATGGGAGCAGGCTCCTTCCTGGGCAGGTGTTCTCCTCAAGTTGAGCCCGGATTCCGCAGGCGACAAGCCTGCAGCCCCGGGTCTTCTCGCCCGACGCGGCCAAGGCGTACGCACGGCGGGAACGACGTTGCTGCGGCCAGGAAAACGCGGTACCATCCAAGGGTCGGCGGAACTACAGGCATTCCATGTCCGCACTGCGATTCCTCACCAAGCGAGGGTTTTCGTCGCGGGCTATCGCCCTTCTGATGGCGATGGCCATGATCGCGGCCGGGATCGGATTCCCACCCGCATCGCTCGCGGGAACCGTCGTCGCCTCGGCCGACGACCAGCAGCCCGATTCGCAGCCGTGCGAAGAATCCCCGGAAGAGTCGGCCGAAGACGAGGAGTCGTCGGCCGGCAAGCACGCGGCTGTGCTCGGCTATTCGCTCGCACTCGACCCAGCAACGCTCGCGAGCCATGGCGTCGCGTGGTTTTCCTCCTGGTTTCCCGCCGGTTTTCTCGCCTCTTCCACTCCGATCCGAGGCCCGCCCGCGGCTGCATGAGTGTCAGCCCCGGCATGATCCTGCCGCCCGTTCGCTGAGGTGAACCGAGGCTCGGCAGCGAGGAACTGTGCGAACGCGAGCGGATTGGCCGCTCCGTCGCCCTGGTGATGCGGCGAGGAGAAAACCCTGTGACGAACCGTCCTCCTGCGCCGGCCCCCGGCGAGTCGATCCCTGCCCAGCCAGAGGACCACTGGTCCGATCTGCGCGGGATTCTTTCGCGTAACGCCCGGTATCTCCCGTCCCAGGGTCCGATCTCTTCGTTCGTGGCCCTGAATCCGCTGCAGGGTTTTGAAGACCGCCCTTTCCTCGATGCGGTCGAAGCGGCTGCGCGGCTGATGGATTCCCAGCCCTACCTCGAAGAGAGTGCCTACCGCGAGGCGCTCTCCTCAGGGCGGATTCTCCCGGCCGACATCGACGCCGTGCTCGCCGCCGATCTTGGTCCGCGGGCCGAGCATCCACTGGCCGGAGGCCGGGTGCGGCTCGTCGATGTCCAGCGGTTGCTCCTGATGAAGGGCCTGCGGCATGAAAGCGACACGGCCGTCCGCTGGACGCTCACCGAAAGCAACGCCACGGAGCGGCTGCGGGCCGATCTCGACCCGTCCTGCCGCAACCGGCTGCTGGCCGACGCCAGCGGCCATGAGTCGGTGCGGGCCGCAGAACGGCGGGCGGCCAGCGAACTCTGGCATGCCTGCGTCGAGGCCACGGCAGGCGGGCGGGCCACGGTACTCCACCGCCGGCCGCCGGCCCGACCCCGCGACCTGATCGTGGCGCTGCGGCCCGATCTCGACCCTGACAGCCTCGTGCACCCTCCCCTGATCCGGCTGCTTGCAGCCTATCTCGACCAGGGCGTCGCCGACTGGGGCATGCCCGACCGAGGCCGCGGCCTGCTCGCCGCCGTGGCCGACACGGCCGGCCGGTTCGGCCCGGATGAGCCCTGGGCTGCCGGCCTCCGGGCCAGACTCCGGGAGGTCGCCGGTCGCTGCCAGGCTCGGCCTGGCTCCGAGGAGGTGGCCTTGGAAGTGATCGACGAGGAACTCCGATCGCTCGCCGTCACCGATCGCGACCGGGATGAGGTCGTGGCGCGGTCGCTGGTGGCGCTCCGCGGCTGGGCGGGAATGGTGTGGCAACTCGAGCAGCGGCCCGACCTGGCTCCCTGCGTGCGGCTGCCGGCGAGGCTCGCCGACTTCCTCGCCTTGCGGCTCGTCTTCGACCGGGTAGCTACCACCTGGACGGCCGGCCGGCTCATCACCGGCAGTGGCTCCACCCCGGCCCGGCCGGACCTCGCGGCCGTGTGGGCCGAGCTTCGGGACCGATTCCCACCACTCCGGGGGCCGGGCACGGTTTCCCGCGCATTCCTGCTCCATCAGCTCTCCCAACTGCTCGGCCTCACAGCCACCGACGTCCGTAGCCTCGACCCGGCGGAGATCCTGGCGATCGAGCAGGCGATCTATGCCTTCGATCAGTTCACTCGTCGACGGCTCCTGCATCTCGCCTACGAGCGACGATTCAACACCACGATCCTCGATGCCCTGGCCGCCGTGCCGACGCCACCAGCCCCCGCCACGCCGCCGCCCCGGATGCGTGCTCAGGTGGTGTTCTGCATCGACGACCGCTGCGAATCGCTCCGTCGCCATCTCGAGGAGACCGATCCCGCCATCGAAACCTTCGGTGCCGCCGGGTTCTTTTCGGTGCCGATGAACTACCGCGGCATCGACGACTGGCATGCCACCCCGCTCTGTCCGATCGTCGTTCGTCCTGACCACACGGTCACGGAGGTTCCGGAGGCCGACGACCTCGCGCAGCACGAAGCCCGACAGCGGCAGCGGAGGCTGCTCGGCCGGCTTCGCGAGCAGCTGCTCACCGGCAGCCGGTCGCTGTTCCTGGGCGGCCTGCTCACGAGCGTAGGGGGCGCCATCGCGGCGGTGCCGCTGGTTTCGCGGGTGATCTTCCCCCGGCTGACGACGCTGCTGGCCGTGCGGTTCACCGGCCTGGGCCGTGAGCGGATTCGCACGCGTCTGGCGCTCTACCGCACCACCTCGGCTGCCGACTCGGACCGGCTGCCCGACGGCACGCTCGCCGGGTTCACGATCGACGAGATGGCGGCGATCGTCCGCCGGCTCCTCGAAGACATCGGCCTGACCGGATCCTTCGCCAGGCTCGTCGTCCTGCTCGGCCACGGGGCGACCACCCTCAACAATCCCCACGAGAGCGCCTACGACTGCGGCGCCTGCGGCGGCGGACGAGGCGGGCCCAACGCCCGGGCCTTCGCCCTGATGGCAAACGACCCGGCCGTCCGCATTCGACTGGCGGCCGATGGCCTCACGATCCCGGCCGACACCGTCTTCGTCGGTGCCATGCAAGACACCTGTTCGAGCGGCATCGAGTGGTACGAACTCGACCGCCTGCCGGACAGCCACCACGACGACTTCACCGCCCTGCGGCGGGCCTGCGACGCCGCTCGGGCGCTCGAGGCGCAGGAGCGGTGCCGCCGGTTCGATTCGGTGCCGCTCGGGGTCGGCCCCCACGAGGCGCTCGAGGCCGTGGAAGCGCGGGCAGGCGACCTCGCCCAGGTGCGGCCCGAATACGGCCATGCGACCACCGCCCTCTGCATCGTCGGCCGCCGCAGCCGCACCCGCAGCCTGTTCCTCGACCGCCGGGCCTTCCTGATGTCGTACGATCCCGGAGCCGATCCCGACGACATGATCCTCAGCCGCACGCTCGCCGCCGTCGGCCCGGTCTGCAGCGGGATCAGCCTGGCCTACACGTTCTCGCGGATTGACCCGTTGGTCTACGGAGCGGGCACGAAACTGCCGCACAACATCACCGGCCTGATCGGCGTGATGGATGGTCATTGCAGCGACCTGCGGACGGGCCTGCCTCTCCAGGGCGTCGAGATCCACGAGCCGGTGCGGCTGATGCTGATCGTGGAGACCACGCCCGACCGGCTCCGCCGAGCGCTGGCTCCCCTGCCGGCGGTGGAGCGGCTCGTCCGGAACGGCTGGGTGCATGTCGCCTGCTGGCCGCCGGATCGACGCCTGCCGCAGGTCTACGACGCCGCGCACGACCGGTTCGTCGACCATGCCGTCGAGCTGACGGTCCTGCCCGTCGTGGGCCAGTCGGCCGACTGGTATGGAGGGTCGCGGGAAAACAGGCGGCCGGCAGTGCTGCGATCCTGGTCCCGCCGAATGGCGGCCGGTGCCGCCCCGCACGCGGTCACGACGGAAGGAGCGACCGCATGATGGCCGCGTGGGTTTCCAGCCACGAGATTGCCGCGGGCCTCGTCGTGACGCAGGTGGCGGCGCCGCTTGCGGCGCTGGCCGCGGTGGGCCTGCCCGGGTTGTTCGGCCGCATCCCCTCGGAGCGGTTCACGACGCGGATGGTGGGATCCGGCTTTGGCCTCGCCTTCGTGGCCGCTCTCATCAGCCTGATGGTGAGCGGATTGCGTGGCTTTCCCGTCGAGGTGGTCCACCTCGGCACGCTCTTCGCGGTGGGCCATCATGCGGCCACGATCGAACTGGTGGCCGACGGGCTTTCCCTGCCCTATGTCTGCTTCTCGACCGGCCTCTGTTCGCTCGTAGCCGCGTTCGCCGGCCGCTACCTCCACCGCGAACCGGGATTCCACAGGTTCTTCATCCTCCTGGCCCTGTTCGGCTTCGGCATGAACCTGATGGTCCTGGCCGGCAGCATCGACGTGCTGTTCGCCGGCTGGGAGTGCGTCGGCATCTCCTCGACGCTCCTGATCGGCTTCTTCCACGAACGGCGCACGGCTGTCGATGCAGCCCTGCGGGCCTTCGTCACCTACCGGATCTGTGATGTCGGGCTGCTGGCGGCCGGTGTGGTCGTGCACGAAGCGGTCGGGTCAGGCGACTTCTCCCGGGTGTTCGCCGGCGCCTGGCCGGCGGCCTGGTGTCTGGTGCCCGCGGCCACGGCCCGTCTGACCGCGGCCCTGCTCGTGTTCGCAGCCCTGGGCAAGAGCGCCCAGTTCCCGTTCACGGGCTGGCTGCCGCGGGCGATGGAGGGACCCACGCCTTCGAGCGCGATCTTCTACGGTGCTCTCTCGATCCATGCGGGCGCCTATCTGCTGCTGCGGTTCGCGCCGATGCTCGACGCAGCCCCCGGGGTGGCATGGATCCTCGTCGGGATCGGCCTGGGGACGGCCTGCCACGGGGCGATCGTCGGGAGTGTGCAGACCGACCTCAAGGGGATGCTCGCCTATGCCTCGATGACCCAGGCGGGGCTGATCCTGGCGGAGATCGGCCTTGGCTGGCGGATCATTCCGCTCGTGCATGTCATCAGCCACGCGATCCTGCGGAGCCTCCAGATTCTTCGTTCACCCTCGGCGATGCACGATCGGCATGAATTGGCGGCCTCGCTCGGGGGCCCACCGGGCCGGAACGACGGCCTCCTGCTCCGGCTGCTCCCGCCGGCAGCGCGGGCGGCGGTCTATCGCATCGCCCTCGATCGCGGCTTCGAAGACGCCTGGATCAGCCGGTTCGTGATCGGGCCGGTGCTTTCAGGGCTGCGCGCGGCGGCCGATTTCGAGCGGCGGATCGTGGCCGGCCTCGGTGGCAGCCAGGATATCGCCGCCGAGTGGCATCGTGACCGGGGGGCAGCATGAGCGGAATCGACCGGATGCTGCTGACGACCGCGGCAACGGCCGTGCTCGCCCCCGTGGCGGCCGCCGTCCTCGCCTGGCTTGGCGGCGGCCGGATTCATCCCCGTCTGCCGGCAGGCCTCGGCCTGGCCGTGTCCGTGATGGCCGCCCTGGGACTGGCCTGGTGCCTGCGATCGGGTTCCGTCAACGAACTGTTCCTCGGGCCGAAACTGGCCGGCGGCAGCCTCGTGCACCTTGACGGTCTGACGGCGATCCTCCTGCCGTTGGTGGGATTGGTCCTGCTGGCGATCGTGCTCGTGGCCCCGCGGCGGGCGCTCACCGCCGAGGCGGTGGTTCGGTTGCTCGTTGGAGGCACCCTGACCGCGGCGATCATGACGACCTCCCACCCGGCCGCCCTCGTCGCGCTCTGGGTGCTGTCGCTTCTGCCGACCTGGTTTTCCATCCGTGCAACGCCCGGCGGCCGCCCCACCGCCCGCGCCTTCGCGATCGCGATGACCACGGGCAGCCTGCTGTTCTCGGCCGGTGTGGGGCTCGTGGTGCTCGATCCCCCCTGGGCCGCCGGTGCCGGGCTGGCGGGTGCGACAGGCGGCTGGCTGGTGGCGCTCGCGGTGATGATTCGCAAGGGCATCGCCCCCTTCCACTCGTGGTATCCGGCGCTCTTTACGGCGGCACCGATGTCCACGGCGCTGGCCGCCACGATGCCGCAGGTGGCTTCCTATGCGGCGATCCGCCTGCTCGTGGGCCACGCGGAAGGCGTGCGGCTGGAGCTGATCGTGCTCTCTCAGGCGGCGCTCGTGACGGCGGTGTATGGAGCCGCTCTGGCGATGGTCCAGCGGGATGTCCGCGGCCTGGTGGGCATGCTCGCCCTGAGCCAATCGGCGCTGGTGCTGGCCGGGCTTTCGGGCGGCCTGGCGATGGAACTCTGCGGGGCGCTGGCGATCTGGATCTCGAGCGGGCTGGCCCTCACCGGGATCGGCCTGGTGGCCTGGGCCCTCGAGAGCCGGGCGGGACAGCTCGAGCTCGATACGGCCCAGGGACGCTTCACCGACGCCCCGGCTTTGGCCGCGTTCTTCCTGCTCTTCGGCCTGGCCAGCCTCGGGTTCCCCGGCACGCTCTCCTTCGTGGCCGACGACCTGATCGTGGCCGGCAGCTTGGGCGACCAGCCCCATGCTGGGGTACTGGTGATCGTGGCCACCGTCTTCTCGGCGATCGCGGTGGTCCGCGGCTGGTTCCGGATCTTCGGTGGCCCGCCAGCGGCCGATGCGCCCCGCCACCAGGTGCTCCGTCGCGAACGCGTACCGTTGATCGCCCTCCTGGCGGTGCTGTTTGGCCTCGGTCTCTGGCCGGGGCCGCTGGTGCAGTCGCTTGAAAGGGTCGCCGAATCCCTGTTGCTCTCCCGGCGGACCGCTGCCGAACCCTTCCCCGGAGTTCATCCATGACCGGCCCCGCCTCGACCGGATCGGCTTCAGGCCCCCGCCCCCCGAGCGTTGATGAGACGCCCCGCGGCGATGCCGCCGGCTTCGTGCGATTCTTCCGCGCCGATGCCACGAGCGGCTTCCTCGTCTTCCTGATCGCTCTGCCGCTCTGCCTGGGGATTTCGCTCGCCAGCGGGTTTCCGCCGGTGGCCGGCGTGTTCACGGCGGCCATCGGGGGAATCCTCACGACCTTCATCAGCAACTCGGAACTCACGATCAAGGGGCCGGCCGCCGGCCTGATCGTGATCGTGCTGGGTGCGATGCAGTCCTTTGGCTTCACGGCCGGAGCCGATCCTGCGGCCGATCATGCCGCCTACCGGATGACGATCGCGATCGGCTTCATGGCGGCGCTGGTGCAGGTGGGCTTCGGCCTGCTGCGGGCGGGCCGGCTGGCTGAGTTCTTTCCCACGGCCGTCGTGCACGGGATGCTCGCCGCGATCGGGATGATCATCGTCCTCAAGCAGCTGCCGGTGGTGTTCGGGCAGAAGGCCTCGGGTGAGCCGCTGGAGGTGCTGCGGGAACTCCCCGACAAGATCATGCACCTCAATCCCGCGATCACGGTGATCGGCCTCGTGAGCCTCGCGATCCTGTTCGGCTGGCCGTTGATCCGGTCGCGGCTGCGGCCGGCCTGGCTGCGGTTCGTGCCAGCCCAGCTTTTGGTGCTCGCGGTGGCCGTGCCGCTCGGGATCTGGTTCGACCTGGCCCACGAGCACTACTACCGGTTTGCAGGCCACGACTATTCCCTGGGCGAGTCGTTTCTGGTGAACGTGCCGGCCAATCTCCTGGCCGCCGTGACGTTGCCCGACTTCTCGGTCTTCACAACGCCGCAGACCCACCTTGCCGCGGTCTGGTGGGTGATCATGTTCGCGTTGGTGGGCAGCATCGAGTCGCTGCTCTCCGCCAAGGCGATCGACCTGCTCGATCCCTGGAAGCGGAAGACCGACATGAATCGCGACCTGCTGGCGGTCGGCGTGGCCAACGTGGCCGTGGCGGCGGTGGGCGGCCTGCCGCTGATCTCCGAGATCGTCCGTAGCAAGGCCAACATCGATGCCGGGGCCCGCACCCGATTTGCCGACCTCTGGCACGGCCTGTTTCTCCTGGCTTTCGTCGCCCTGGTGCCCGGGCTGATCCACATGATCCCGCTCTCGGCGCTGGCGGCGATGCTCGTCTATACGGGCTACCGGCTCGCCTCGCCGCGGGAATTCGTCAACGTGTTCCGCATCGGTTCGGAGCAGCTGCTTCTGTTCATGGTCACGATCGTCGGCGTTCTGGCCACCGATCTACTTGTCGGCGTGGGCATCGGGATCGCCCTCAAGTTCGCGATCCACGCCCTCAACGGCGTGCCGCTGCACTCGTTCTTCAAGCCATTTCTTCAGGTGACCACGCTCGACGACCAGACGGTGCAGATCAACGCGGCCGGCTCGGCCGTGTTCAGCAACTGGCTGCCCTTCCGGCGTCAGATCGTGCAACTCGGATTGGTACAGGGCAACGACGTGGTCGTGAACCTCGCCGGCACCCGGCTCGTGGACCACAGCGTGATGGAGAAGCTCGAGGAACTGACCCACGACTTCGAGCAGGCTGGGCGGAAGCTCGAGGTCGTGGGGCTGGAGGCCCATCGCGGGCTTTCGGCCCATCGTCATGCCACCCGCCGTCGAGTAATGACCCGGCTGCGGCGGGTCACGATCGTGATCGAGGCCGCGGAGGAGGAGTCGCTCGTACGGCGGATCCGCGACCTCGGCGGCTCGGGCTACACGGCGATCCCCTGCCACGGCGGCGGTCGCCGCGAGCACGACCACCGCGAGTCGTTCGTGAGGGTCGAGGCCATCGTGCCCGAAGCGGTGGCCGCGGCGATTCTCGACGCCGTCCGGGCCGACTTCCCGCCGCCGCGGCGGGTGACAGCGTGCGTCGAGACGGTGGAAGTGCTCATGCCCGACCAATTCTGACGCCCCCGCTCCGGGCGGCCGTCAGAGTGCGTCGGCGGCATGGCAGACGGGATCCGCCACCACGCGGTGCCCCCGGACTTGCGTCCGGGGCTTGTATTGGGAGCGGGCCCGAACCGCACATAAAAGCCCCCGACGCGAGTCGGGGGGCTCCGGGTCATTGGGCGAAACCGCGTCCCACACCACCGCCCACACCACCGCCTACACCACCGCCTACACCACCGCCCACATCCAACTGCGGCCACCGACGGATCCGCGGTCACTCCGGCGTTCTGGGGTGAACGCTCTCCCAGAATTGTGAGGCGGCAGCTTCAGCCGGAAAGCCGGCGGCGGTGCCGG
>CAYVNX010000050.1:0-20139 GCA_964453165.1 uncultured Candidatus Kuenenia sp.
CGGCCGCCTGGATGGCGGCCGGCCGGGCGGAGGCCCGGCAAGCCCGCCGGGGCCATGGAATGGCCCGCCGGGCGGTAACCTAATACGCGCCGGATGCAGGGCGGCCGTCGAGGATCGCGGCGGCGTCGCCGACGCCCAGCCGCGTGCAGCCCATGGCGAGGTAGGCGACGGCATCGTCCCAGGTGCGGATGCCGCCCGAGGCCTTCACCTGCAGCCGGCCGCGCACCGCGTCGAGCATCGTCTGCACCGCCTCCGGAGTGGCGCCGATCGGACCCTCCGACTTCTGGCCGAAACCAGTTGAGGTTTTCACGAAGTCGGCGCCAGCTTCCTCGGCGAGCCGGCAGGCCGTGCGGATCTCGTCCCTGGTGAGAGAGCAGGTTTCGAGAATGGCTTTCACGAGCACGCCCGCCGGCTTGGCTTCGGCGACCACTCCGGCGATATCGTCGCGGACAAGGTCGGGCCGACCCGACTTCAGAGCTCCGATGTTGATTACCATGTCGAGTTCCCGCGCCCCATCGGCGATGGCCATACGGGCCTCGAGGGCTTTGACTTCAGGCCGCACGGCTCCGTGGGGGAAGCCGATTACGGCCGCCACGACCACGGGGCTGCCGGCGACGAGCCGCGTCGCCTCAGCCACGTCGCACGACCGGACGCACAGGCAGCCCACTCCCCGTTCGAGGCACATCGCGGCGTGCCTGGCCAGGTCGGCGGCGGAGTACTCGGGCTTCAGCACGGCATGGTCGAGCACGCGGGCCACATCGGCGGCACTAGGCACGGCGGTTTTCCTTCAACGCGGACGAGGTCAGGACGATTCGGCGAGTCGGCGGAGGGCCGCGATGCCGCGGTCGAGGGTGCGGTCGTCGGTGGTGTAGGCGATCCGGAAGTGGGTGTCGGCCACGCCGAACACGCTTCCCGGAACCACGATCAGCTTCTCTTCGGCAACCGCCCGCTCGGCGAAGGCCTTGCCCGAACCGCCGGGGGCCAGCGGGTAGAGGTAGAAGGCGCCGCCGGGAACCTGAAACTCGTAGTGGTCGCGGAGACCGGCGACGAGCTTGTCCCGCTTGCGGCGGCATTCGGCCAGGGGCAGATCCATCGGGCATTCCAGGGCGGTGATCGCCGCCCATTGCCCGGGCTGCGGCGCGCAGACGAAGGTGTATTGCTGGATCATCGCGCAGGTCTCGACGACCTCGGCCGGTCCGTGGAGCCAGCCCACCCGCCAGCCGGTCATCGCGTGCGACTTCGAGAAGCCGTCGAGCACCACCACCCGATCGGAATGCAGGGCAGGGGAGGCGAACGGGGCGTCGTAGCAGAGGGTGCGATAGAGCTCGTCGCTGACGAGCGTGATGCCGTGCTGGTCCGCCAGCACCGCGAGGTCGCGGACGACCTCAGGCGTGGCCACGACGCCGGTCGGGTTGGCCGGTGTGTTGAGCAGGATCACGCGGGTCTGCGGCGTGATCGCTGCGGCCACCCGATCCACGTCGATCTGAAAGCTCGGCGCGGTGTCGATGGCGACCGACTTTCCGCCCAAGAACTCGACGAGCGGACGATACATGACGAAGGCCGGCTCGAAGATGATCACTTCGTCGCCGGGGTCGACCAAGGCCATCAGGGCCAGCACGAGGCCGCCGCTCGTGCCGCTTGTGACCATCAGTCGCCGGTCGGGCTGGCCGGTTTCGGTTCGGGCCCGTGCCTCGAGTTGCTCGCGGAGTTGCGGGAGGCCCTGGGTTGGCGTGTAGCCGTTTCGGCCCGCGTCGATCGCCGCCTTGGCAGCCGCGCGGGCAGGCTCCGGCATCGCGAAGTCCGGCTGGCCGATCGAGAGGTTGATCGGGTCTTCCAGCCGGGCCGCCAAGTCGAATGCCTTGCGGATTCCCGAGGAATCGAAGGCGGCCGCGCGGCGGGCGATCCTGCCGCGCGGCCGCTCGAGAACGGGCTTGGTCATCGGGCTCACGTTTCGCGGCTGGGTCAGCCGGCGTCCTTGAACAGCTCCGACAGCTTCTCGCCGAGCTTCTCGCCGCGGACATCGAGTGTGATCACGTTGCCGTCGCGACCGATGAGCACGAGCTGGGGAATGCCCGAGATGCCGTAGAACTGCGCGATCGGATCCTGCCAGCCCTTGCCCGCGAAGATGATCGGCCAGGGAATCTCGTTGTCGGCCACGAATTTCTCGACCTCGGCCCGGTCTTCGTCGAGGCTGATGCCGACGACTTCGAAGCCCTTGGCGTGGTACTTCTCATACTCGGCCTTCATGTTGGGGATCTCGGCGATGCACGGGCCGCACCAGGTGGCCCAGAAGTCGACGAGCACCACCTTGCCGGCGAAGGCGGCCTGATCGAACGGCTTGCCATCGAGCAAATCCCCCTTGAGCTCCATCGGGTTGCCGGGCAGGGCCATCAGGCGGAGCTTGCCGTCGAAGCTCTCGGCGAGCTGCTTGATCCGCGGGTCGCTGCTCGCGGCCATGATCGGACCGAAGGTCTTCATGGCCGACACGGCAAGCTCGTTGCCTCCGGGCACCTGCTCAAGCACGCCGGCCAGCTGCATCGCCAGGGCGGCCGTCTGCTGGTCTTCGGGGTTTTCCTGCATCAGCGCCGCGGTCTTTTGCACGAGCCCGCCCACCCCGTCGAGCTTGCCCGTCGAGAAGATCTCGCGAGCCTCGCTGACCAGCTGCATCCGTTTGGCCTCGAGGGCGAGTTCCTTGACGGGGCTGTTGGCAAGGGAGGCGGCGAAGGCCGTCATGGTTTCCTCGGCGCCTTCCTCGCCGAGCTGGCTGAGGGCTCCGAGGCTTTCGAGCTTGAGCTTCGAGGCGGTCACCCGCAGCGGGTCTTCGGCTCCGACCTGGGCGAGCACCTTGTCGGCGGCTTGCACCGCCACCCGGGAGACGCCCCGGATGTAGTCGATCATCTCCTCCCGGGACGAGGGCCGCTGCTTCGGCGGCAAGAGTCCCTGCACGAAGGCGAGGAGTTCCTCCGGGGTGCCTTCGGGTAGCTCGGGCACGGTGAGCGGGCCGCTCGCTTCGGTTTCGGCAACCGCCGGCTGCAGGGCAGGGGCGGGCAGGGCCGCCGCCACCAGCGTGGCTCCGACGAGCAGGGCAGGAACAGCCCGCAGCGGGGCGACGCGGATGCGAAGAATCGACATGAAGACCTCGAGGTGGAAAGCGGGCGGAAGGAGCCGACGCCGGGAAAAGCGTACCCGCCGCGACAGCTGGGGGGCAACGGACGAACGACCGGCCGCCGCCGCCGGCTCAGCGAACCGTCACGCGGAACCGGACGAAACCGCTTTCGCCGGGCTTGAGCGTTTCCGAAAGCCGCCAGGTGAGCACGACCGATCCGTCGTCGCCGGTCTCGGTGGCGAAGTCGGCGGCCAGGCTCGACGCGGCCGACTGCGGCACGAATTCCAGCCGGGTGGGCAGGGCGTCGGCGAGCGTAATACCGGTCAGCGGCCGGTCGCCCGAGTTGAGCATGAAGATCGTGAAGTCGAGTTCCTCGCCCACCCGCGCCGTGTCGGTGCCGGCCCGTTTACAGAGCGTGAGTTCCGCCCGCCCCGGTTCTTCGAATCGCAGGGTGGCCGTACCCCGGTCGGCGGCCACCACCTGCGGAGCCGTGTCGTTGAGCAGCACGTTGGCCGCCTTGATGCAGGTCCACGCCACGGGCACGTCGAAGCCCACGACCACCAGCGGCCGTTCCCGCTGCCGGGTGAGTTCCGGCTGGTCGATCGCGAGTTCTTCAGCAGGTCGTTCGGCGTTGTCGTCTTCGTCGGGCGCCACCTGCTGGTCGACAGCGAGCGGACCGATGCGTTCCTCAACCGCCACTCCGGGGAGCGCCTTACGGGCGGCCTCGACCGCGAGATTCTGCACGCTGCCCCAGACCGGTTGCCGCTCGACCTCGAGTTCGACGAGTTCCTCGTTGACGAGCCCGCCGGGGCCGAGCGGCGCGGCGTCTTCGAGGGGCCGCACCACTTCGCGGACGGAGGCGAACCGCGGCGCGTAGACACAGGCGCAGTTCGAGGCGGTGAGGTGAACGACGTTCGCTTCGGGGCCGTCGTCGGCTGGGCGGTAGCGGGCCACGGTGTCTCCGGCGGTCAGCCTGCCGAGCCCCCGTTCCCCGACCGGCACGGCGAGCGGACCATGGTCGCCGCCATCGCAGACCAAATAGGGACCGAGCACCGGCACCGCGGGCTCCCCAGGGAGACAGGCGCTGGCCGCGGAGCAGCCGCCGCTGGTGCAGGCCTGCCCCGACGCGGCCAGGCTGCAGCCGCGCGGACCGCAGCTGCCTGCCGCTCGGCCCAGCCGGGGCAGGGGAGGGCAGGGGGCTTCGCAGCCGACGGTCACGGCTCCTTCGTGCCAGCGAACCGCCTCTGCGGGCTGTGCAACCAAGGCCTCGTCACCGGCACTGGGTTCCATCTCCGGGGCCATCGGCAGCGGCAGCAACGCCGCGGTGAGCGAGGCGGGCTCGATGCCCGAATCTACCGGCTCGACGGCTGCCGGCAGATCGTCGGGCAGGATGGTGACGGCAGCAGCGGGCAGCGTCAGCGGCGCGGTGAGCGAGCGGCAGGAAGCGAGGATCACCGCGGCGATCGCGATCGCGAGCAGGCGAATCCAGCGGATCGAATCGATGCTAGTAAGAACGGTCATGGCAGGCTCCCTCGGGCCGGGAGTCGATTGCCGAGCATGATCTCCGCCACGGGATCGCCGAGGGTGCGGGCCACCTCGAAGGCATCGTCGCCCGGCTTCACGTCGAACCAGCCTGCGGGCACGATGTCGGGATCCTGCGTGTCGCAGGAGACGTAGACCACCCTCCGGATCAGCGCGCCGTCGAAGGCGGCCGCGAGATCATCGGGGTCGATCACGATCTCAACCGGGAACCGCCAGTCCATGCCAGGCGGGCTTCCCAGCCGAGCCAGCACGCGCACCGACGGGAAGAGTTCCTCGCCTTCCCGCCCTGGGCCGCCCGCCACCCGCACGCGGTAGGCATGGCCGACCACGAGGGCGATCCGCAGCGGGCCTTCGCGGAGCGGCGTCCAACCGTCGGCCGTCTCGATCGCCAACCAGGTGCCGGCCGGTGCCCGGATTTCGACCGGCTGCACGCTCCGTGACACGTTCGATACCGGACAGGGGCCGGGCTGTAGCCGCCCGGGGGCGCCAATCGCTCCCGGTGCCATGTAGGCGGCGTTTTGTTCCACCAGCCCGGCCGCGGCTGCGTTGCCAGGCATGCCTGGCGAAGCGGTCACGGCGAGGATGGCGGTCGCCAGCAGCCCTCGGGTCAGCTGCAGCGCGGTCCCTGTCCGGTATTCGTTCACGTGGGTGATCGGGGCTCGAGAACTCCTGAGGTTTGTGTGATTCGGGGCTGCCTGGTCTCGACGGGGGCGATGGTTGTCCATGGAATCCCTCGCGTTCCGGGCGAATGAAGAGCCTGACGCTGCCGCGGGGGATCACTCGAACGGCTCGGGCGGCAGCGGGGCCTCACACTCGCCGGCTCCGAGGCCACCGCCGTGCAAGCCACCGCCTCCCACGATCGCCGCACCGGCCTCGAGGGCATCCGGATCGGGGCCGCCGTTGTCGACGAACCGGAGCCGGTCTTCAGGCGGCTGCCTGAGCTTGATGTGGGGAACGTCCTGCCGTTCGGCCAGGTAGGCGTGGCGGGCCGGCTTCGGATAGCTCAGGCCGGGAGCCTGCTGCACGTGGAGCCCCATGCTGCGGGACGGGGGCGGCAGGTGCACCTTCGTGTGGTTGGTGATCGAGTGCCGCTGGAGTCCGGCCGGCACTCCCAGCGGGATGTGGGCGGGGCCCGGCAGGCCGATCGGCGTGCCGACCCGTGGCATGCCGTATTCCGGAGCGGTCATCCCGGCCAGGAACGCAGGAGGCAGCTGCGAAGGATTGCCGCCGACGGGCATGCCCAGCGGGCCGCCGATGCCGTTGGCGCCCGGGCCGCAGAATCCGCCGCCGCCAGCACCGCCGGGGCCGCCGCCGATGCCGCCTGCCGCCAGGGGCACTCCGCCGGCCGCGTAGCCACTTCCGCCAGGGCTTTCGAGATCCTTGTTTCCGATCCGGATGATCGCCAGGATCGAACCGCGGCGGTCGGCTTCCACCACTGGATCGACCCCGGGGTCGAGTCTGGTGCTGACGAGCGTCTCCACGCCGGCGACGGCGAGTTCCTGGTATTCGGCGTCGGGCAGATAGACCACCTTTGTGACGAAGTTGCCGGTGGTCACCTGATCGAGATCTTCCTCAGTGAGCTGAAAGGGCACCGCGTTGTGCGCCAGGTAGGCGGCCGTTCGCGGCGTCACCGGCGCGACTTCGAGCGACGGGTAGAGTTCGATGCCTTCGCGTCCCGGGATATCGGTGATCTTGAGCCGATACATTCCGCCCTGGGGGAAGTCGTACCGGCCCGGCGTGACGAGCGGCTCGGAGTCGAAGCCGCCGGCCATCGAGATGTCCCAGCGAACCTGCATGCCGTCGGGACCAACGAAGCCGATCTGGGAGGTCGGGGCCATTCCAAACATGCCGCCGCCCGCACCGCCCATTCCGCCTGCTTCGCCAGCGGCATCGGCTATGCAGGCCTCATACGAGGCCGGCGCGATGATGCCGGGGCCGGGGCCTTCCACGCCAGGCCCAGGGTGTTGCAGCATGGCGGCGGGAGGAAGGACGTTCGTATGCGGAGTGGCGACCGGGCGGATCTGGGCGAGTCCCGTGAAGGGGGAATTGGCCGGGATGTGGCAGCCCGTCAGCGAGGCCGCCACGGACAGTCCGACGAAGCCCTGCAGGCGTCGTTTGAGCATTTCCACGATCCTCCGGTGCAGTTTTCCGGCTTGGGCCGGCCATCCTTGATTCCGTACACTTCGGCCGAAGCCGGGTGGGCGGGCGATCTCACCGCACTCTCATCGACCCTTCGCCGCCCGTTTCTTTGGCAAAATCGTCACAGACCACCGAAACCCGATGATCGCGGCCTTCAGCACGTGTTCGCGCCGCCCCGCTGCGAGCCGGTTCGGCTTCGCGATGCTCATCGTGACCGCTCTCGGAGGGGGGGCGACGATCTGGGCGCAGGCTCCGGCGAGTGTCTACAGCCGCGTTCGTTCGCAGGCTGACGCACAGTCGTCTGCCGACGGCAGCGGTGTGGCGCCCCCCGCCGGCGGAGTGGCGGGCGCGGGAAGTCCAGTAGGAACTGCCGCCCAGGCCGGCGTGCCGGCCCCGGTGGGCGAGGCAGGGCAGGGGGGCCAGGCTGCCCCGGCTCCGCTGGATGCGGCTGCCATCGCCGATCGCGCCGCGCAGGCCGAGCGGATCGTGGCGAGCAGCCTGGCCAATTTCAGCCGGGCCGAGTCCGTGGTGGTGAAACTGCGGCAGCGGGTTCGTGTAGGAGACCGGGTGCTCGTCGGCACGGGTCGCTATCTTCAGGTCGGCCGGGGGGACGAACTCCGGTTTCGATTCGAAACCACACTCACTGGCGACACGGAAACCTTTGAGATCGCCGAGATCTGCGACGGCCTCTTCTGCTGGCTCCACCGCCGAGCCGGTCCCGATCCAGCGACCCTCCATCGGATCGACGTCCAGCGGGTTCGCAGTCGGCTCGAGGAACTCAACGCACCGGACCCGACCGATACCGCCATGTATCTCGGCGGGCTGCAGCGGGTGCTTTGGAGCGCCCGGCAGTGGTTCGACTTTTCTGAGGCCGTGCCGGGCGAACTCGACGGTCGGCCGGTGTGGTTCGTGGAGGGCCGGTGGAATCCCGTGCCCTTGGCGGCGCTCCAGCCTGCGCGGGCCGAGGCGGCGCGGCAACCGGGGGGAGTCCATCCCGACCAACTGCCCGACGGGATGCCCTGGGCAGTCCGTTTCGCCATCGGCCGCAGCGACCTGGTGCCCTACCGCCTGGAATACCTGGCGATTCCGGGCCCGCGGCCCGCGACCGGCCGCGAGGTGGAGCCGATCGGGGTGATCGACCTGGTCGAGATTGAATTCGACGTGTCCGTCGATCCGACGGCCTTCTTTTACCAGCCGGCGACCGAAGGCCTGATCGACATCACCGATCCCTATGTGCGGATGCTCGGCCTGATGCGGCCGTGATTCCCGCCCGTCAGACTCGGCGGGTGCCGAGGGTGCCGACGGCGTCTATAAAGCCTCACGGTGGCCAGTCGGGCAGTCGACCAGTTCTTCAGTACCGTGTGTGATACGAGTCCATGGAAAAAACCTTCGCCCGCGTGTCCCTGTTCGCGATCTGCCTGCTCGCCGCGACGGCCGGTCTCGGTCTGTGGATTGGCGATCTCCACGGGGTCAGCGATCCGGCCGTGCAGCGGTGGGGCACGGTGCACCGGCTGTCGGGCATGTTCACGGCGCTGATGGTCCTGCTCGTCAACAGCATGGCGGTCACCTACTTCATCGGCACCAGTCGCTGGTGCCGGGAGGTTGCCGAGACCTACCGGCTCGATCCGGCCTTCTTCGACCGCAGCCGCCGGCTCAAGCGGTCGGCCTTTCCGTTCGCCGTGATCGGGATGCTCTCGATGGTGGGGATCGTGGCCACGGGCGGCGCGGCCGATCCCGGTGGCGGTCTGGCCGGGCCGGGGGGAAGCCAGGCCTGGGTCAACTGGCACTTGATCGGGGGCATCGGCCTGGGCGGCGTGATCGCCTGGTGCTTTCAGGCCCAGCTGCCGGCGATTCGGGCCCAGCACGAACTGATCGAGGAGATGATGGGTGAAGTCCGACGGGAACGAGCCGCCCGTGGCCTCGACGTCGAGGGCTGACGGACTGTGACCGTGCCCTCAAGGCGGGGCCAGGCCATGCCTCGGCGCGGCATGCCCGTGGGGCCCGTGGTCGTGGGTGGCCCTTTCGACCGTCGTGATGCCCCAGGCGAGCCCGAGTCCGAGCACGAGCGCCGTCGTCAACAGCACCCGGTCGTGGGCATGGAACTGCACCTCGGGCAGGAGGTCGGCCGCCGCGATGCAGATGAAGGCGCCCCCGGCCACTGCCAGGGCCACTCCGAGCGCCGCCTGCTCCTGGCCGCCGAACAGCGGCATGCTGGCGAAGAAGCCGGCGGCACCGAGCGGCACGACCGCCGCGTATCCGAGATTCACCAGCGTTCTGAGCCGCCGCGAGGCGTGGGCCTCGAGCATCAGGGTGGCGATGATCGCCGCGTCGAGCGGCTTGTGGAGCAGGATCGCCAGAAACGTGGCGAATCCCGGGAGCGCGTTGGTTGCATGGGCGGAGTCGGCGGCCACCGAGGCTGCCAGGGCGGCGCCGTCGGCCAGGCTATGGAGGGTCAGGCCGGCCAGGGCGCCGCACCAGGCCCAGCGGCCCCGCGGGGCTGCCGCGGCAGCGTGGCTCGTATGGTGCTCGTGGTGATGATGGGCGTGCTCGTGCTCGCAGCCTGAATCGGCCGCATGGTGCGCGTGGGCATGAAAGGCCCGCTCCAGCAGAAACATCACGAAGAAACCCCCGAGTGCCCAGGCCATGGTCGTGTCGAGGTCGCCGCCGAGCTCAAACGCGGCATGCGGCACGAGGTGGAGCATGCCGACACCGAGGAGCACGCCGCCGGTGAACGAGAGCAGCACCTGCGTCATCCGGTGGCTGAGCGACAGAAGTGCCATCGAGGAGCCACCCGCGAAGGCGGCGGCCGCGATCAGGGCGAGATAGCCAGCGAGGGCGGCGGCCGCCGTGGGGAAAGGAAGCACGGCGGCCAAGGGAGGAGGCATCGGATGGCGAACGGAACGCGGAGGAACCCGAAATGTACCTCGGGGCCGGCCCGCCCCCAAGCCGGCTGCTACCGCCGGTATTGCCACTGCTGATAGGGATACTGCTGGTAGGTTCGGGTCGCTTGCTCCATCTGCTGCTTGACCTTGGCGACCTTTTCCGTCCAGGCGGCATCGCCGGCGGCGAGGGCGCCGAGCAGGATGGCGAGGACGTAGGTCACGACGTTGGACCACATCACCGGCCCATGGAACTTCAGGGCCGTGCCAAAGGACTTCTTGAACTTCGGGCCGAACATCCCCAGCCGTACGCTCCAGATCTCGTCCAGGACGAGATGGGTGAGGAATCCAACCACCACGGCGCTGGCGACGAAATAGCGGCGCAGCGGTTCTTCCGTGCCGAACGCGAGGTAGGTCACCTGGCCGGCGACCGCGGCCGCAGGAAGGCTGTGGAACATGCCGCGGTGATACGAATAGTTTTTGAGCAGCCAGGCGAGTCCGAATCGGATCGCCAGGTAGAGGGCTGCTCCCGCGAGAATGATGGCTTCGAGCGGCATGCCGGCTTGCTGGAAGCGATGCACGAGCATCATCGGGACGACAGCCGCGGCGAACGCGACGCTTTCCCGCAGCGGAATGCCCGGCCCGCTGTCGAGGTCGGGCATCATGCCGGCCACGGCGCAGAGGCCTGCCCCGAGGGCGCAGGTCATCGGCGGCAAGTCGCCGACGTACCAGGCCGCCAGGCCATAGCCCGCACCCGCGATCGACGAGCCTGTGATGTGCACGCGGAATCCGGGCACGGTCGAACGTTCCCCTGCAGGGGCCGTGCGCAGGCCGGATTCCCTCCCGACCCTGCCAATGCCCCGTGGCCGGCGCGGACCGAGGCAACCTCGAGTCGCGCAGACACTGTTTGGATATCGTCAAACGATGCCGGGAGCGTCAGCCGGTTGAAACGCCGCTCCCCTGCACTGCCGGAACGGTCGGGTCCACCATCCGTCGGGTCGCCGGTTCCAAGGAAACCTGGAAAACAAGGGCTTTGCGCCCCTTGGGGCGACTGGGGTGCCTGGCGAAAAAGGGCGAGAAAATGGCCTGGGATAGATGGGTTGTCTCGGAGGCTAGGAATGTCTTTGCGGCCTGGGGTATTTCGCTCACGCGGTTTTGGTCTTCAAGCCGGAGAGCGAACCGGCCTAGACTCCGGCGGCGTGTTCCCTCAGGGCCGGAGACAGACTCATTCCATGGCGATCGAAGGCTATGACCTCGTCATGCTCGGCATTCTCGCCGCAGCCGCGATGCTCGGCTATTTCAAGGGCATCGTCTGGCAGCTCGCCTGGATCGCCGGCATCGCTGCCAGCGCCTTTGTGGCGTTGCGGTTCGGTGGTCCCCTCGCCCCCTTCTTCGGCAGCCAGGCGCCCTGGAACCGACTCGTCGCGATGCTCGCGCTCTACGCCGGCACATCGCTGGCCGTATGGCTCGTCTTCAGCGTCATCTCGGGCGTCATCAAGACCGTCAAGCTCTCGGCGTTCGACCATCAGATGGGCCTCCTGCTGGGCCTGGCCAAGGGCGCGCTGTTGTGTGTCGTGGTCACCTTCTTCGCCGTCACGCTGGCCCCCGACTACCGGAATCAGATCGTCGGCAGCCGCAGCGGGCGGCTGGTGGCGGAACTGATCGTGCGGGCCGACCAGATCCTGCCGCCCGACGTGGTGGCGACCGTCGCCCCGTTCGTGCAGCGGTTCGAGGACGAACTCAACAGGCCGGCCGGAGCCCCCGGGGTTCCTGGGCAGCCGGCTGCCGCGGTGGCAACTCCCTCGCCGCTCGAAGCGATCTGGGAGGGAGTCCAGTCGGCGGCCGCCTGGACCGGGGCCGAGCCTGGAGGGCAGGGGGCCTTCAGCGCCCAGCCGGCAGGCGGCGCGGCATCGGTCGCTCCAAACTGGCAGCCACTGCCTCCCGGGCACCCGGCGGCACAACCACTCCAACCTGAACGTCCGGCCACCAGCAGGTTCGGTCAGCAGCCAGCCTTTCAGCAGCCTCCGGCGCCGCCTGGAGCCTTTCCGGTCGGCGCACAGACGCCGCTTCCGATCCGCTGAAGACCATGGCCGCTGACGGTTGCCATGGGGCTACGGCTGGGCACCACGGTGCGCTTCGAGTGTCGCTCGGCATGGGCCGCGAGCTGGGCTCGGAGGATCGGTCGCCACCGTCGCTGGCAGGGCGGAGGAGCAGCTGCCTGAAGTGACGAAAGTCCCTGAAAAATAGGCTTCATCGCAGGGGGGCCAAACCGGACATAAGAGACATTATCGGACGTTGGAGAGCGGGGCGGCTCAGGGCGTCCGAGATGCTTTCCCACTGGTGCGGCAACGAAGTCACACGGCCGTGGCCGAGGTTGCCCATGCCATCGCGCCGGACGTTCGCTCCTGGTGCGAAGGTCGCCGCGTCCCCCAACGGCCAACGTTGTCCACGGTCTGTTAGGCAGTTTTGCTGGTCGTTCTGCTATGCTCGCCTACCGTTTTGGGGAGCCGCGGGGAACGTCCGCCGTTGGCTATGGTTTCCATAATCTTTCTAGAAGGTGCAGGCATGATCGAAGGCATTTCTCTGTTCGGGGCGACGATGCCCGACCTTTCGGTGTTTCAGTACAACGCGGTGGACAACATCTTTTCGATGACCGTGGCGACGATGGGTGCCGCGGCCTTGTTTCTGTTCATGTCACGGGCCAATGTCGATCCGGAGTACCGGCCGGCCCTGATGGTGTCGGGTCTCGTCGTGACGATCGCCTGCTACCACTACTTCATGATCCGCCATAGCTGGCAGGACGCGTACAAGCTGGCGGAAGCTGGCGGTGGCTATGTCGGCACCGGAGCGGCCTTCAACGACTTCTACCGGTACGCCGACTGGATCCTCACTGTGCCGCTCCTGATGGTCGAGCTCGTGGCCGTGCTTCGGCTGCCCGCGGCCAAGGCCACGAGCCTGCTCACCCGGCTCGTCGTCGCGGCTGCGGCAATGATCGCCCTGGGCTATCCCGGCGAAGTGATCGCCGATCCGGCGCGTTGGACCGAGCGGGTGGTCTGGGGCGGTCTCTCGTCGATTCCGTTCTTCTACATCCTCTACGTGCTCTGGGTGGAGCTGACGAACTCGCTCGACAGCCAGCCGCCCGCGGCCCGCAAGTTGATCGAGATCTGCCGGCTGGTGCTCTTGATCACCTGGGCCGTGTACCCGATCGCCTACGCATTGGGCGGCACGCCCGACGCCCTCGCGGCGAAGGCCGGCGGGAAGGTTGGTGCTGATGGGGTCGTCGGCCTGCAGATCGGCTATGCCATCGCCGACATGACGGCCAAGGCTGGCTTCGGCATCTTGATCTACTTCATCGCTCGGGCGAAGAGCACCAAGACGCACGCCGGCGAGGCAAGCGTCGCCCACGCCTGAACACCTCAGGTTCGGTGAAGAGGAACATTTCATGCACGCGGCCTCCGTCATGCTGCTCAGTTGGGCGCTGATTGGGGCCGCGTGCTTCGTTCCTTCCGCCGGAGGCCTGGCGACGGCCGGCATCCTGGCCGTGCTCGTCGCCGGCGTCGGGCTGCCCCACGGGGCGGCAGATCACCGATTCGTCCGGCCGCGGCTGGAACCGTTCCTGGGGCCAGCCTGGCTGCCGGCGTTTTTGGCCTCCTATCTGCTGGTGGCGGTGCTTGTGGTTTTCGGCTGGTTTCACGCGCCCGCCATCACCATCGCCGGGTTTTTTCTGGCATCCGCCTGGCATTTCGGCCAGGAGGAGCCTCGGCTCGCGGTCGGCCCCCGGGATTGGCGGCCGCTGCTTCGATTCGCTCGGGGAGGGGTCGTGATCTGGACGCCGCTGGTGATGCAGACCGACCAGGTCGTCCGAATCCTGTCCCTGGCGGCCCCGGGCGGCTTCCGGCCGGAGATGCAGCGGTTCGCCGGTCTGCTCGAGACCTTTTCGCTGGCGATGCTGGGGATCGTCGCGGTCGGGTGGTGTCTTGAGGTCCGCGCGGCACTCGGTCGGCAGGGACGCAATCGACAGGCCTTGCTTGCCGACGTCCTGCTCGTTGCCTCGCTCGTGGTGTTGCTCGCGGTCGCGAACCCGCTCGTGGGATTTCTCGTCTACTTCTGCGGCTGGCACTCGGTGCGTGGTCTGAAGCGGCTGCGCCGTGAGCTGGGCGAGCCGTGGATTCGCCTGGCGGTCAGCCTGGCCCCGATGACCGTGGGGGCCGTTGTTCTGATCTCGCTCGCGACGCTGACTGTGCTGCGAACGACGAGTTGGGACGAGACGCTGATCCGGGCGACCTTCGTCGGCCTCAGCGCGGTCGCGGTTCCGCACCTGGTCGTGCACGGCGTCGCGCCGCTCCTCGATGCGCTGGGCGACCGCCGGGCCGCTCGGTCCCTCCGGTTCGGGAGTGCCACGTGATGGCCGCCCTCGAGTTCGACTACGTGATCGTCGGGGGTGGCTTGCAGGGCTGCCTGCTGGCACATGCCATCACCCATCACCGACCCGAGGCCCGCACGGTGCTCGTCGAGAAGGCGAGCGAACTCTGTGGAAACCACACCTGGTCGTTTCACGAGTCGGACGTGCCGACGGAGGCCCGGAGGTGGTTCGAGCCGCTCGTCGCCCATCGGTGGCCCGGGTACCTCGTGAGGTTTCCGGGACTGTCGCGGCGGGTGGAGATTCCCTATGCCACGATCACGTCGGATCGCCTCCGCGGGGAGACGCTGGCGCTGGCGGCCGCTCGACGGGGCGTGGCCGCCGGGCCGCACCTGGAGATTCGCACCGGGGAGTCGTGTGACATCGACACGCCGACGCGTGTGATCATCGGTGGCGACGAGTCGATTCACTGCCGGGCGGTGATCGACTGTCGCGGGCTCGCTGCAGCCAACGGTCCGCCGCGAGGCGTTGGATTCCAGTCGTTCATCGGCCGCGAGTACCAGACCGAACGCTCCTGGCCGGCCTCGGAGCCGACGGTGATGGACGTCCGTCGGGATCAGGCCGACGGGTTCGAGTTTCTCTACGAACTTCCCTTTGGCCCGAATCGGGTGCTGCTGGAATACACCCGCTTTCACGAAGACCCCGCCTGCGACCCGCAGCGGGCGGATCATCTGATCTCGTCCCGGCTCGCAGATGCCGGCGCGGGCTCCGCGGTGGTCGTGCGGACCGAGCAGGGCTGTCTGCCGATGCCCTACGCCCGCGCGGCCCGCGGCGACGGGCGGGCGATCGCCGGCGGCTATGCCGGCGGCTGGTATCACGCAGCCACCGGTTACTCGATGCCGTTGGCGATCCGATTCGCCGAACTTGTCGCCCGCACCAGGCCCGAGCGACTCGTCGACGCACTTGCGGTGGCCGGATCGGGCGATGCCCTTCGCCGCGGATTTGCCCGGATGCTCAATCGCCTGCTCTTCTGCCTCGTGGCGCCGACCGATCGCTGGAAGGTTTTTCAGCGGTTCTATCGGGTGCTTCCCGAGCAGCGAATCGCCCGCTTCTACGGCCATCGCTTTACCGTCAGCGATGCGGCCCGGATCGTCATCGGTCGGCCGCCGACCGGCCTGACGCCGATCCGGTTCGCCAGGTCATTCCTCTCCGCCTAGGTCTGCTGCCGCCATGATGACGAATCCCCTCGGTTTCGCTGGACGCTCCCATCAGACATCGCAGACACGGCACGGCTGGTCGAAGGCGCTCCAACTCGCCCCCGATCTGTACCCCGGAATCGGCGGCAAGCGGTTTCGGGCGACCTTCCTCCAGCGGGCGTACGAATTGGCCGGCGGCCAGGCTGGGGCCCCTGCCCTGGTGATCGACGCGGTCGAGATGCTGCACGCCGGCTCGCTCGTGATCGACGATTTCGAAGACGATTCGCTGACGCGGCGGGATCAGCCGGCCCTGCACCGCGTGATCGGGGCGGCTCGGGCCGTGAACGCGGGGAATTGGATGTATTTCCGGGCCCTGGAACTCGCGGCCGCAGCCTACGACGAACCCGCGCGGTCCGCTGCGGTCATGACCCAGTTCGTGCAGGTGGCCCGGCAGTGTCACGAGGGGCAGGCGATCGATCTCTCGACGCGGATCGACGAGGTGACCCCCCGGCAGGCCCATGCCGCCGTTCTCGCGATCTCCCGCTGGAAGACCGGCCGGCTCGTGTCGCTCGCCGGATGGTGCGGGGCGCACGCCGCCGCCGGTGATCCCGAGACGCTGCATGCCGTCGCTGCCTTCGGCTGTCGCGTCGGAATCTGCCTGCAGATGAGGAACGATCTCGACGAACTCACCGACTACGCCGAGGGAGCCGAGCGGTGCGATGACCTGCGGAATCGGCGGGTCACCTGGCCCTGGGCCTGGGCCGCCGCTGAACTTTCACCGCAGCGGTTCGCGGCCCTGCAACGACGGGCCGGGCTGGCCCGACAGGATCCTGCGGCTCTTCGGGGGCTCGCGGCCGATCTGCTCGATGCCAGTGTCGGCCGGGCCTCGGCCGCGATCAACGCTCGGCTCGACCGAGCGACCGACCGCCTGGCCGCCGCGACGGAATGTATTCGGCGGGCGGCCCCCTTGGCCGAGGTCGCTGGTCTGCTACGCCTTTCCGGCGAGCGGGCGGTGACCGAGGTCGTGCGATGAGTGCCGCGACCAGGCCGGCGTCGCCCGCCCGTCGATCCTTGGGGCGGCCAGTTCGGCGGGCCGCTGTGATCGGCAGCGGCTTCGGTGGGCTTGCCGCGGCGATTCGACTCCAGTCGATGGGGTTCGACACCGTCTGCTACGAGGCCCACGACCAGCCGGGTGGACGGGCCTCCGTCTACGAAGACCAAGGCTATGTCTTCGATGCCGGTCCGACGGTGATCACCGCCCCGCACTGCCTGGAAGAACTCTTCGAACTGTCGGGCCGACGCTTGTCGGACTACGTCCGTTTGCTGCCGGTGACGCCGCTCTATCGTCTGCAGTGGAACGACGGGGTGATCTTCGATTACGTCGCCGACGAGCAGGGGTTGGTCGAGCAGGTGCGACGCGTGAGTCCCCGCGACGTCGATGGCTATCGGCGATTTGCCGACTACGCCCGCCGCGTCTTCGCCAAGGGCTACGAAGAGTTGGGCGCGGTTCCCTTTCTGAACTTCACGGACATGATCCGGGCTGCTCCCCACCTGGCCCTCCTGCGGGCCGACCGGAGCGTCTATGCGACGGTCTCGCGGTTCGTGCGGGATGAGCACCTGCGGCAGGCCTTCAGTTTTCACCCGCTGCTCGTCGGTGGAAACCCGCTGGAGACAAGCAGCATCTACACGCTGATCCACTGGATCGAGCGGAAGTGGGGTGTGTCTTTTCCCGAGGGAGGCACCGGCGCGCTCGTCCGCGGGCTCGTGCGGCTGTTCCACGACCTCGGCGGCACGCTCCGGCTCGAGGCCGCGGTCGATCGGGTGACGCTCCAGTCGGAGGGAGGCACGCCACAGCACGTGGTGCATGCCGCCGGCGGCCCGCCGGAAGTGTTCGACGTCGTCGTCTCCAACGCCGACGTCCATCACACGTATTCCAGGCTGTACCGCGGACTCGATGCGGCCCGTCGGCGGCAGCGGCGCCTGGAGCGGATGACCTGGTCGATGTCGTTGTTCGTGCTCTATTTCGGCACGAATCGGCGGTATGAACACCTGGCACACCACACGATCCTGTTCGGACCGCGGTTCCGCGGGCTGCTCCGGGACATCTTTCATGGTCACCGCCTGCCGGATGACTTCAGCCTCTACCTCCACGCTCCGACGGTCACCGACCCGGGCATGGCGCCCCCCGGAGGCGAGTCGTTCTACGTGCTGAGCCCGGTGCCCCACCTGGGAAACGCCGCCATCGACTGGGAGGCCTGCGGCCCTGCCTATGGCGACGCCATTCTCGAGTCGCTCGAACGCCATCTCCCGGGCCTCCGCGACTCGATCGTCACCCGCCGCCACTTCACGCCCGCTGACTTCGCCGCCAAGTTCAACGCCCACCACGGCTCCGCCTTCTCGGTCGCGCCGACGCTGACGCAGAGTGCCTACTTTCGCCCCCACAATCGTGACCCCGAGATTCCCGGGCTCTATCTTGTGGGTGCCGGCACCCACCCCGGTGCCGGCGTGCCCGGCGTCGTCAACTCGGCCAAGGCCACCTGTGACACGATCGCAGCGGATTTCCATGTCGTCCACGCGTAGCAGCCCGGCCGCCCGAGCCTCGATCCAGCGTCACAGTCGTTCCTTTTCGTTCGCGAGCCGGCTCTTGCCGGCGGACAGACGGGCCGACGTCGAGCGGCTCTACGCCTGGTGTCGCTGGTGCGACGACGGCGTCGACACCGCCCCGACGAGCCGAGCGGCGGACGAGTTCGTCGACCTCGCCTCGCACGACCTCCGTCTGCTTGGCTGTGGTGAAACCCCGCAGGCCCCGGAGAGCCTCTGGTTCGCCACGCTCGTTGAACGGCATGATCTGAGCGTCGCCGCAGCCGAGGCCCTGCTCCTGGGAATGCGGTCGGACGTCACGCCGGCCGCTGACCTTAGCGAGGCCGATCTGCTCCGGTATTGCTTCCGGGTGGCCGGAACGGTCGGCGTGCTGATGTGCCCGATTCTGGGGCTCCGGGATCGCCATTTTCTGCCCCATGCGGCGGCGCTCGGCATGGGGATGCAACTGACCAACATCGCCCGCGATGTCGCCGAGGACTGGCAACGCGGGCGCTGCTACCTGCCCCTCGAGTGGACCGGCGGACTGCGGCCCGGCGGACTGCCGCCGGAGCGGGAGGGAGTTCGGCGAGGTGTCCGCCGGGTTCTCGATCTGGCGGAGGGCTACTATCATGCCGGCGAAGCGGGGCTCGACGCCCTGGCCAGCGGGTCCCGCCTGGCCGTCCGCACGGCGGCGAGGGTCTACCGGGCGATCGGGACTAAGATCAGGGCGAAAGACTTTCAGGTTCTCGACGGTCGGGTTCGCGTCTCGACGCTCGAGAAACTGAGGCTCGGCGGCCGCTCGCTGCTCGAGTCGATTCTCCCCGGCTCTCCTCCCAAGCTCGACCACACGGCCAGGCAAGCACTCACCTCGGCGGATGACCTCTTGCGGACCCACGGAGTCTCAGCATGACAGCGGATGCCTGGAGTCTGGTGCTGACCGGCCTATCGCTCACGAGCGTCACGGCGACGGCCCTGTTCGTCATGGTCGCACTCAATCCGAAGGATGCCACCTACGGCTCGACGCCACTCGTCTACGCGGCCGTCTCGGCCCTGCTCGCCGTCGCCTTCAATCGGGGCGCGGCCTGGGTGTCCCGTCGGAATCGCTAGCGCGCATTCGGGTTACGTGGAGCAGCGGCTCGGGGGCGGCAAAAGTCGGTCGGAGGACCGACTCGTCCGGATGTGTCGCGGGCGAGGATACGCCCCTAGGCTCCTCGAGCGTTCGCCGACCCGCTTGCCTGCATTGTTTACGCGGGTAGCGGTTCGTCGAGAAACCTGCCCATTCGGCGAAATTTCTCGTAGCGCTCGGCCACGAGTTCGTCAGTGGGCCGGCCGACCAGTTCCCGGAGCGTTCGTCCGAGGTAGGTCTTGAGCCGCATCGCCATCTGCCGCGGGTGCCGGTGGGCGCCGCCAGCCGGTTCCTCGATCACGGCATCGACCACGCTGAGTTCCTCGAGATCTCGCGATCGAAACCGCAGCGCGCGGGCCGCATCGGCCTTGTATTCGACGCTCTTCCACAAGATGCCGGCGCAGCCCTCGGGGCTGATCACGCTGTAGTAGGCGTGCTCCAGAATCGCCACCCGGTCGCCCACGCCGATGCCAAGCGCCCCGCCCGACCCCCCTTCCCCGATCACCACGCAGACGATCGGCACGGGCAGCGAGGCCATCAGAAACATGCTCTCCGCGATCACCTGGGCCTGGCCGCGTTCCTCGGCCCCCACGCCCGGATAGGCCCCCGGGGTGTCGATCAGGCAGATCACCGGCAGGCCATACTTGGCCGCCAGCCGCATCTTGCCCATCGCCTTGCGGTAGCCCTCAGGATGGGCGCAGCCGAAGTGGCAGGCCTGCCGCTCGGTGAGGGTCTTGCCTTTCTGGTGGCCGATCACCATCACTTTGTGCTGGTCGAGTTTGGCGAAGCCGGTCAGCATCGCCCGGTCGTCGCCGAACGATCGGTCGCCGTGGAGTTCCACGAACTCGTCGAACACGAGCGAGAGGTAGTCGCTCGTCTTGGGGCGGTCGGGATGCCGCGAGACCTCGACCGTCTGCCAGGGATCGAGGTTGCCAAAGATCTCCCGCTGCACCTCCACCAGTTCCCGACGCAACCGGCGGAGTTCCTCCTGCTGCTGCCCCCCGAGCGGAGCCGCTTCCAAGGCGGCGATCCGATCCTCGAGTTCGTAGATCGGCTTCTCGAGCGGCAGTCGATGCAATCCGGCGGCCATGCGGGAGGTCTCTCGGGGCGTCTTGGGGTGAATTCCTGGATTTTCCCGGGGCTGCCGCGGCCGCGTCAATCGGAAAACTGGTCCCGATCCCCAGGATTGCGGGGATTCCCGTCGCCGGACG
>CAYVNX010000051.1:0-7743 GCA_964453165.1 uncultured Candidatus Kuenenia sp.
CGGGCGGAGGCCCGGCAAGCCCGCCGGGGCCAGGGATGGCCCGGCGGGCGCTGAAACAGCGCTCAAGCCACATGGCAGGCGACGGTGTGGCCGGGGGCGACTTCGCGGAGCAACGGCACTTCGTGGAGGCAGCGGTCTTCTCGGAGCGGGCAGCGGGTGTGGAAGGGGCAGCCGGCGGGCGGATTGAGTGGGCTGGGCACTTCACCCTCGAGCACGACGCGTTGCCGGGTCTGAGCGGCGACGGGGTCGGGGGCGGGAATGGCCGAGATCAGCGCCTGGGTGTAGGGATGCCGGGCGGCCGCGACGATCGTGACGGCATCGGCCAATTCGACGATTCGGCCGAGGTACATCACGGCGATCCGGTCGCTGACGAGCCGGACGGCCGCCAGATCGTGGGCGATGAAGAGCATCGTCAGGCCAAGGTCCCGCCGCAGTTGTTGGAGCAGGTTGAGAATCTGGGCCTGGATCGAGACGTCCAGCGCGCTGATCGGTTCGTCGGCCACGATCAGATCGGGCCCGAGGGCCAGGGCGCGGGCGATCCCGATCCGCTGCCGCTGGCCACCGGAGAACTCATGGGGATACCGACGGATCATCCGCGGATCGAGGCCCACGGTCTCGAGCAACGACTGGATCCGCGCCCGGCGTTCGGAGCCGCCGGCTCCGCCGAAGTTCCGCAGCGGCTCGGCAAGGATGGCTTCGACGGTCATCCTCGGGTTCAGCGAGGCGAACGGATCCTGAAAGATCATCTGCATCCGCCGGCGTAGGGCCCTGAGTTCCGGCCCCCAGGCCCAGCCGTTGCCCCGTCGCACCCAGAGGTCGTGGAGCGGCAGGCCGTCGAATACGACCTCGCCCCCGGCTGGCCGCAGCAACTGCAGCACGCCGCGTCCGGTCGTCGACTTGCCACAGCCGCTCTCGCCCACGAGGCCGAGGGTCTCGCCGCGGTGCACCGAAAAGCTCACGCCATCCACGGCGCGAACCTCCTGGCGGTGGCGGGTCAGCCAACCCTCGCCCACGGTCACCGGAAACCGGATCTCGAGGTTGTGGACGTCGAGCAGCGGCCGTTCGGGGGCGGTCTCGTCGGAACGCATCAGGGCCTCTCCATGTTCCAACACGCGGCCACATGGGTCGCCGACAGCCCGGTGAACGGCGGATACTCCGATCGACACCGATCGATCGAGCGGCTGCAGCGCACGTGGAACGGGCAACCGGTCGGAAGGTGGCCAAGGTCCGGCGGCATTCCCGGGATCGCCTCGAGGCGACTGCCGGGGGGCGTGTCGATCCGGGGGGTGCTCGCCAGGAGGCCGCGGGTGTAGGGATGCTGTGGACAGGCGAAGACCTCGGCGGTGGGGCCTGTCTCGACGATCCGGCCGGCATACATCACCGCGACGCGATCGGTGCTGCCGGCGACGACGCCGAGGTCGTGGGTCACGAGCACCACGGCCGTGCCTGCCGAGCGCTGCAGGTCGGCGATCAATTCCAGGATCTGCGCCTGGATCGTGACATCGAGGGCCGTCGTCGGCTCGTCAGCAAAAAGCACCTCCGGCTGACAGAGCAGCGCCATCGCGATCATCACCCGCTGCCGCATCCCGCCGGAAAACTGGTGGGGATACTGGTCGATCCGCCGGGCGGCATCGGGAATGCCGACCCGTTCGAGCATCGCGATCGCGGCCCGGCGGGCCTCGCCCCGCGAGGCACCTTTGTGGACCTCGAGCACCTCCGTCAACTGCCGGCCGATCCGCAGATAGGGGTTCAGAGACGTCAGCGGATCCTGGAAGATCATCGCCAGCCGGTCGCCCCGAATCGCCTCCAGCTCCCGCTCGCTGCACTGCAACAGGTCGCGTCCGCCGTACCAGACCTCGCCGGACGGGTGAAACGCGGGCGGCCTGGTCACGAGCCCGAGCAGCGAGAGGCAGGCCACGCTCTTGCCGGAGCCGCTCTCTCCGACGATTCCGAGCGTCTCACCCCGACGCACGCAGAAACTCACGCCGTCGACTGCTTTGACGACCCCGTCGTCGCTGCGGAAGTAGGTCCGCAGGTCGGAGACCGACACGACAGCTTCGGGTTCACTCACCTGTCCAGGCCTCGGGGTTTCATCTTCGGGAGCGATTGTCGCGCCGTGGCCGCCGACCCTTTGTCGGCTTCGGCCTGGGGAGTCTTCACGAATCAACGCTTCATTCTGGGGTCCAAGGCATCCCGCACACCGTCGCCGAGGAAGTTCAGCGCGAAGAGCATGAGGGCCATCACTCCGCCGGGAAAGGCGAGCGTCCACCAGAAGACGAGCATTTGGTTGGCGCCGTCGTTGATCAGCGCGCCCAGGCTGGGCCGCGGAGCCTGCACGCCCAGCCCCAGGAACGACAGGAAGGCCTCCTGGAGGATCATCGAGGGCACCGTGAGCGTGAAGGTGACGATCACCGGCCCGAGGGTGTTTGGAATCAGGTGACGGAAGATGATGTCGCGGGCCGGGGTCCCCAGGCTCCGGGCCGCGGTCACGAAATCCTGTTCCTTGAGACTCATCACCTGGCCACGGACGATCCGGGCCGTGAGCAGCCAGCCCACCGCGCCCAGCGCGAGAAACACGAGCAGCAGGCTCTTGCCCAGGATCGTCACCAGGATGATCACCAGAAACATGTACGGCAGCGCATAGAGGATATCGACGGCCCGCATCATGACCGAGTCGACCAGGCCGCCGGCGTAGCTCGCCACGGCGCCGTAGACCGTGCCGATCGTGGCGGCCACGACGGCAGCCAGAAGCCCCACCGTGAGGCTCACCCGGCCGCCATAGAGCACGCGAGTAAGCAGATCCCGTCCGTAGAAGTCGGTGCCGAAGGGATGGCTCCAGTTCGGGGGGCGGGCGCCGTAGGCGAGGTCTTGGGTCTCGTAGTCGTAGCCCCAGGTGGCCGCGATCAGGGCTGGCCCGACGAGGCTCGCCCCGGCCAAGAACAGAATCACGACCCCGCTGGCCACGGCCAGGCGGTTCTTCCGCAGCCGCCGCCAGGCGTCCTGCCAGAGCGAGGTGCCGGTCACGAGGCCGGCGGCCGGAGGCGAGGCGGCAGCCGTCATGGGTACTCGATCCGCGGGTCGAGGAAGCCGTAGATCACATCCACGACCAGGTTCAGCAGGAGCAGGAAGAAGGCGTAGAGCACCACGATCCCCATCACCAGGAAGTAGTCGCGATTGAAGGCCGCGTCGACGAAGTAGGGACCGATCCCCGGCACGTTGAAGATCTTCTCCACCACCACGCTCCCGGTGAGCATGCTCGCGATAGCGGGCCCGAGATAGCTCACCACCGGTAACAGACCTCCCTTGAGCATGTGCCGCCAGATCACGAGCCGCTCGGAGAGACCCTTGGCCCGGGCGGTGCGGATGAAGTCGCTTCGCACCACTTCGAGCATGCCGCCGCGGGTCAGCCGGGCGATCGAGGCGGCGTAGATCGTGCCCAGCGTGATGCCGGGCAGGATCACGTGCCGGAGGTCGCCCCAGCCGGCGGGAGGAAGAAGGTGGAGCCGCAGCGAAAACAGCAGCACGAGCAGGGGGCCGAGCACGAAGCTGGGAATGCTGATCCCGATCAGGGCCGCCGCCATCGCGGCATGATCCCAGACGGTGTTCTGCCGCACCGCGCCGATGATGCCGGCTGTGATGCCCACGAGCAGCGACCAGACGAGGGCCACCCCGGCGAGCGTGAGCGAGACCGGAAAGCCGTCGGCGATGATCTCGTTGACGCTCCGCTGGGGATACTTGGTCGAGGGGCCGAGATCCCCCACGAGCAGATTGCCGAGGTAGCGGACGAACTGCTCCGGGAGCGGCTTGTCGAAGCCATACTTGGCGTCGAGCTGCCGACGAACCTCCGGCGGAATCTCCTTTTCGCTCGAGAAGGGCGAGCCGGGCGCCAGCCGGACCAGGGCGAACGACCCGAGGATGATGATCAGGGCGGTGGGAATCAGCTCCAGGAGCCGGCGGATCACGTAGGCCTTCATGCCGCCTTCTCCTTGGTTGCCGCTGAGGGACGGACTGCCGCCGGTGGACGGGGGGCCTCGGGCGGTCGGCCGGCGGGTGCGGGCTGACGATCGCGATCCGGTCGTCGCTCGTCGATCCAGATGTGCTTCCAGGGATGGCGATCCTGGTGGTTGCCCTCGATCCCACGGACATAGGGCTTGATCAGCTGGGAGCGGGTGTAGACGTAGAGCGGGATCAACGGCTGGGCCTCGAGCATCAACGCCTCGGCCTCGCGGAGCATGGCCAGCCGGCGGGCGGGGTCGCTCTCGCGGTTGGCCGCCACCAGGAGCGCGTCGTACTCCGGGTTCGACCAGGCCGAGTGGTTGTTGCCACACTCGGTCGTGAGCAGTTCCAGGAACGTGAAGGGATCGGCGTAGTCACCGGTCCAGCCCATCCGGCAGATCTGGAAGTTCATCTGTTCGGCATTGGCCAGGAATACCTTCCACTCCTGGTTCTCGAGTTCGACGCGGATTCCGAGTTCCTTCTTCCACATCTGCTGGATCGCCTCAGCCACCTGCTTGTGACCCTCCGACGTGTTGTACATGAGCGCGACCGGCGGCAGATCCTCGGGCCGCTCGTAGCCGGCCTCCCGCAGAAGCTGCCGGGCCCGGTCGGGATCGAAAAGCGGCAGAGGAATCGCCTCGTAGCCGGCCAGCCCGTCGGGCACGAGCGCGGCCGACGGGATCTGGCCGCCCCGGGCCACGTGGGCCACGAGCGCCTCCCGGTCGATCGCCAGCGAGAGGGCCTGGCGGACGAGCGGATCGTCGAGCGGCGGGGCCTGGGTGTTGATCCAGTAGAAGTAGACCGCCAGGTAGGGATGGCGATGGAAGTCGCCGTAGCGGGCCAGCTCGTCCAGGAACTCGGCTGGCAGCGAGGTGTTGCTGCCAGGCCAGTCGAACTCGCCGGCGGCGTACATGTTGAGTGCTGTCGTGTAACTCTCCACCATCGCCAGCCGGACCCGCTCGAGGCGGACGTTCGCGGCGTCCCAATACCGTGGATTCTTTTCGAACACCATCCGCTGGCGAAACGTCCACTCCGTCATCCGATAGGGCCCGTTGCACACGACGTGCTCCGGTCGTGTCCAGAGTTCCGGATCGATGCCGCGGGTGGCAAGATCCTCGAGCAGGTGCCGCGGGATCGGCATGAAGGAATAGAAGGTGAGAAAATGGAGGAAGTAGGGGATCGGGTTCTCGAGCGTCACCTCGAGCGTGAGGTCGTCGAGGGCCTGGACGGCGAGGGTTTCGGCCGCGGCCTCACCCCGGCTGATCGCAGCGCCGCCCCGGAAGATGTGGCCGTTGGTGGCATACTTGCTGGCCGTCGCCGGATCGACGAGCCGGCGAAACGAATAGACGAAATCGTGGGCCGTCAGCGGCGTGCCGTCGGACCACTCGGAGGGGCGGAGGTGGAACGTGTAGGTTCGGCCGTCGGCCGAGACCTCCCAATGCGTGGCGATCTCGGGAAGCGGCTCGAGCGTGGCCGGATGGGCCTGCACGAGTCCGGCGAAGGTGTTCCAGAGGATCTCGCCGCCGTTGCCGTCGGCACACTTGTTGGGATCGAGCCACTCGGGCTCGCCGGCGTTGTTGATCCAGAGCTCGGCGGGGTCGTGGCGGGGCGCGGTGGTGCCAAAGTAACCCGTCTCAGCCGGCCGGCAGCCAGAGAACGACAACACCAGGCCCGCTCCGAGCACCGCCAAGGCACGGATGATCGGCAGCGGGCCGTGAATCGAGAGCGACGCGGGCGAGTGTTCGGAAACCATGAGCGTGAAAGATAGCCTTCCGAGTCCGGTCCGGTCGAGGAATGTCGCCACATCGGGGCATCCTGCACCGAGAACTCGTCATAGCCCGCACCCGCCGCGGTAGACTCCGTCGTCATGCGAGCCCGCGCGTCAAATCCAACGGCCTGGTGGAAGATCGTTTCCAGAACCCTGACAGGGGTGATCGGGGTCGTGGTGCTCCTTGACCCGGCGCCGGCCGCCGAGTCGATCCTGCCGCTCGATCGCCTGGTCGGCCGTCGGGTCGGGGATTTCCGGCTCGTCGATGTCCAGACCCGGCAGGAGGTCTGGCTCTACGGCCTCGCTGCGCGGAACACCGGTCTGGCGACCGCGATTGGGGCCACGCCGGCCCGTGGAGTCGTGCTCGTGTTCGTGTCCCCGGGCTGTCCGCTGGGCGAGAAGTATCTGCCGCGGCTGGCCGAGATGGCGGATCACTACCGCGAGCGGGGCGTGTGGTTCTTCGGGATCGCCTCGGGCGCGGGGGACACACCGGAGGAACTGCGGGCATGGGCCGACGAGCGGAAGCCGGGGTTCCCGATCCTGCACGACGTCGGCAACGTTCAGGCCGACGCCCTGCTCGTCGAACGATCCAACGAAGCGATTCTGCTCGATGCCCGGGCTCGGATTCGCTATCGAGGCGCGATCGACGATCAATATGGCTATGACTTCACGCGGCCCGAGCCCCGGCATCGGTACCTCGCCGACGCCATCGATGCGATCCTGACGCGGCCGTCGCGAGCCGTGGCGGTGTCGGCGACAGACGTCGCCGGCTGCCGCCTGACGCGGGTGCAGCCCACCGGCCCGGCGCTGCCTCCGGTTCAGCGGGTGCGACCGGCTGCTGCGGCCATCACGGCCCATCTCGATGCCGCCGAACCGCCTCCCGAGGTCGGCCCGGTGGACTATGCGGTCGATGTCGCCCCGATCCTCCAGGATCGGTGTCAGGCCTGCCATCGGCCCGGGCAGGTGGGAGGGTTTTCCCTATTGACCGCTGCCGACGCTCGGAGCCATGCCGCGATGATCGTCGAGGTCGTGGCCGACCGACGGATGCCGCCCTGGCATGCCGACCCCCGCCACGGCGAGTTTGCCAACGAACGCCGGCTCTCGGCCCGGGAACGGGCCGTGCTCCTGGCGTGGGTGGATCAGGGTTCGCCCGCGGGCGACGGTTCCCGTGACCCGCCGCCGCGACAGTGGCCCGAGGGCTGGACGATCGGCACACCCGATGTCGTGTTCGAGATTCCGGAGAGCAATACCGTGCCCGCCCAGGGCACCGTGCCCTACGTCACGATGCGAGTGCCCACCGGCTTCACCGAGGATGTCTGGGTGCAGGCGGCCGAGGCCCGGCCGGGCAACTCGGCGGTCGTCCACCACATTCTCGTGTTCGTGGAGCCGCCGGAGGGAGGCCGTCCGCGAATCGCCGGCGATGCCGACGGCCAGCTCTGCGGCTACGCGCCGGGCGACATGCCGTCGGTCTTTCCCGCGGGCACGGCCAAGAAGATTCCTGCCGGAAGCCGCCTGAAGTTTCAGCTTCACTACACGCCAAACGGCCGCATTCAGACCGATCGGTCGAAGGTAGGCCTGATCTTCGCCACCACCGCGCCTGTGCGGGAGGCGGTGACGCTCGGGATTGCCAACCCGCGGTTTCTGATCCCGGCGGGAGCAGAGTCGCATCCGGTGCAGGCGGAGCATCACTTCGATCGGGAGGTTCGGCTGCTGAGTTTCATGCCACACATGCACCTGCGGGGCAAGGCGTTTCGCTACACGCTCCATGCCCCAGGCACAGCGGCCGAGGTTCTCCTCGACGTACCCGCCTACGACTTTGGCTGGCAGACCTACTACACCCTCGCCCGGCCCCGCACGCTCCCGGCCGGCTCACGGATCGTTTGCGACGCCGTGTTCGACAACTCAGCCGACAATCCGGCCAACCCCGATCCGACCATCTCGGTCACCTGGGGCGAACAGACCTGGGAGGAGATGATGAT
>CAYVNX010000051.1:7843-19709 GCA_964453165.1 uncultured Candidatus Kuenenia sp.
GGCCACGGGCCGGTGGTGCTCGTGCGAATGCCGCCTTCTGTCCGCGAGACGAAGCGGGCCGATGTTTCCGGGTACGTTGCCAGCACGGCCGGCGCGGCCTCGGGCCCGAGAACGCTGGCGGCAGTCGCGAGCGCGTCGGCGGTGGTGGCGTCGGCGGCGATGACCGTCACGGCGGCGGGGCCGGGCACCCCAAGCCCCGTCCGCGGATCGACGATGTGGCTGTAACGGGTTCCGTCGATCTCGATCGCCTGGTAGGCGTCGCCCGACGTCGTCACCGCCGCGTGGGCGAGCACCAGGGTTTCCGGCTCGCCGCCGGGCTCGAGCGGGGCGACCTCAATCCGCCAGCCGGTCGTGCCGGGTGGCGGCCCGGATACGACCACGTCTCCCGAGGCGTCGATCAACGCCGCTTCGATGCCGTGCGCCGCGAGCAGGTCGAGGGCCCGGTCGGCTGCATAGCCCATTCCGATTCCGCCCGGGTCGAGCCGCGTCCCGGGCTTCGGCAGCCGCACCGCCTGCTGTTCGGGCACGAGTTCTACCGCTCCTGAACCGACGGCCGCACGTGCGACCAAAAGCTTGTCGGCCCGCGGAAGCCGTCCGCTCCGGCGGGACTGCCGCCAGAGGCTCGTCAGCGGGCCCACCGTGATGTCGAAGGCCCCGTCGGTCCGCCGGCGGAACTCCTCGGCCGCGACGAGCACCCGCCAGAGATCGTCACTCACGGCCGTCGGCGCAGTCGCGGCGGCCCGGGCGGAGAGCCGGGAAAGCTCGCTTTCGCGATCGTAGTCGGAGAGCACCGTCTCCAGCCGAGCGATCTCCACAAAGGCCGCCGCGATCGCCTGCCTACCCGCCGCCGCGTCGGGCGAACAGACGGTGATCGTCCAGGGCACTCCCATCAGCCGTCGGGTTTCGCTGATCCGTCCGGATGCATCGGCAGCCGCCGCGCCGCCTGTCACTGCCAACCAGCCGGTGACGACCGCCGCGGCCACGAGCCTGCGGTAGACTCGTCGTCCTTGGAAAAAGCGTTCCATGGACTTTTTCCACGTGGTCGACCGCAGGAAACGCCGAGGGTTTCCTTTGGCGCCGGCCGCCGCATCCTGCGGCGGCAGACTTTTTCCACTGTCTGACAGAGACATCATGAGCGATCCCGATTCCCGTCCTCCGGTCGACATCGTCTTTGAGTGTACGCCCCTGCGCAGCGTGCCGCGGCTCGATATCCCGCTCGACGCCTCTCCCCGCTACCGGGCCAGGCTCGAGCGGATGCAGCGGGCCGTCACCGCCCACGGCACGCGAAACGCCTACTACCTCACCAACGGCGCGTGTACGTTTCGGTTTACCAACGAGGAGGCCGCGGGCTGGGTGCGGTTCCGCTATGAGGGCACGGTGTTCACCGACGAGGCCGACCTCAAGGCCACCGGGAGCGATCTGGAGACCCTGCTCGACGTCGAGACCTGCGACTGGCTCACGCAGCCGGCCGTCGAATGGCTCACCGTTTCCGTGAAGCACGCGGTGGAGGCGGAATTTGACCGGTACATCGCCGCCGGCGACCTGTCCAAAGCCAAGGAACGTCTCGCCCGCGAACAGGCCCAGAGCGACGCCACCGGCGGCTACCTGGGCATGAACCTCTGATCGAATCGGCGGCGGTGCGCGACGGGCAGGGACAGACCGCGTTGAGTGCGGTTCGGATTCCGCACCCAGGAGGCGAGCGGCGGGCGTTCGTCAGGCAGCGCGGATTTCGAGGAGCACGCTCTCGCCTTCCGCGCCGGCCAACGGCCAGGAGGCGATCCGGCGGACGGTGACGTGCCGCGCTCGTCGCTGGCTGCGGGCTTCCTCGAGTTCCGCGTCCCACCGCGGTCCCTTGATCACGAGCATTCGGCCGTAGGAGTTCGCCAGCGGTTCGAACCAGCCGAGGAGTTTGGCCAGCGGCGCCACCGCCCGCACCACGAGCGTGTCGAATCGCCGCGGACCGAACGGCCGCCGGGCCACGAGTTCCTGGGCAGGGCCTTCGTGGATCGGCACGACGAGGCCGCACTCCGCCAAGATCCCGGCTACCGCGCGGGCCCGCTTGCCCACGCTCTCCGAGAGTTCCACCCGCAGGTCGGGGCGAAGAATCGCCAGGAGCACCCCCGGCACACCGCCCCCCGTGCCGACGTCGAGCACCCGTTCACCCTGAGCTAGGTGGGGGAGCAGCGCGACGGCATCACCGATATCCCGGGCCACGAACCGTTCCGGGTCCGTGTGCCGCGTGAGATTGAGTCGCTCGTTCCAGTCCCAGAGCCGGGTCGCGTAGGCGGCCAGCCCCGGGATCGCCTCCGCGGGTACGACGAGCCCCTGCCGGTCGCACTCGGCAGCCAGGGCGGCGGCCGACACGGATGTCGACGGGTCGGGATCTCGGGCCTCGGGCAGCGTCACTTGATGAACAGCATCTCGCGGTAGGTGGGCAACGGCCAGAGGTCGTCGGGGAGGATCGTCTCCAATTGGTCGGCCGTCTCCCGCACCGCTGCCATCGCGGGCACCACGTCGTCGTGAAAGTGGCCGACTTCCGCCCGCAGGTCGCCACCGTGGTGGGCCGTCGTCTGCTCGAGCGAGTCGATCCGCGACTCGAGTTCGCCGACGAGTTTTGTCAGCTTCTCGAGCGTGCCGAGATGGGGCGATTGGCCGAGCGACTTGAGCTTGGTGGCGATGTCGACGAGTTCCCCCTGGTAGCGATAGGCCGCCGGTAGGACCATCGTCTTGGCCATCTGGAGGGCTGCCTGGGCCTCGGTGTTGAGGTCCTTGCAATACCGCTCCATGTAGATCTCGTAGCGGCTGCGCACCTCACGCTCCGAGAGCACGCCGTACTTCTCGAACATCGCGATCGTCGCCGGATTGACCAGCGCGTCGAGCGCCTCGGGTGTGGCCTTGAGGTTGGGCAGCCCCCGCCGGGCGGCCTCGTCCTGCCACTCCTGCGAGTAGCCATTGCCGTTGAACACGACCGCCTTGTGGGCCGAGATCATCTTTTGGAGCAGCGATTCGACGGCGGCGGGCAGCAGGGCGGGGTCGCCGCCGGTCGCCTGCTCGAGTTCGGTGGCGATGAAGTCGAGGCTCTCGGCCACGATCGTGTTGAGCGCCACGAGCGGTCCGGCGATCGATTGGCTCGAGCCAACGGCCCGGAATTCGAACTTGTTGCCGGTGAAGGCGAACGGGCTCGTGCGGTTGCGATCACCGGCATGCATCGGCAGCGGCGGCAGGGTGTCGACGCCCACCGTCAGCGTGCCGGAGGCCTTGCTGCCCGTGACCTTGCCCTTCTCGATCTGTTCGAAGACGTCCGACAACTGCTCCCCGAGGAAGATCGAGATGATCGCCGGCGGGGCCTCGTTGGCGCCCAGTCGGTGGTCGTTGCCGCTGGAGGCCACGACGGCGCGAAGCAGGTCGGCATGGAGATGCACGGCCCGGATCACGGCGGCGCAGAACACGAGGAACTGCATGTTCTCGTGGGGCGTCTCCCCCGGCTCCAGGAGGTTCCCCAACCGGCAGCCCATCGACCAGTTGACGTGCTTGCCCGACCCGTTGATGCCGGCGAACGGCTTCTCGTGGAGCAGGCAGGACATGCCGTACTTCTGGGCGACCCGGGTCAGCGTCAGCATGATCATCTGCTGATGGTCGGTCGCGATGTTCGCGTTTTCGTAGACGGGGGCGATCTCGTACTGGCTTGGGGCCACTTCGTTGTGCCGCGTCTTGACCGGCACGCCGAGCTTGTAGAGTTCCCGCTCTCCTTCGAGCATGCAGGCCAGCACCCGCTCGGGAATGGCACCGAAATACTGGTCTTCGAACTCCTGCCCCTTCGGCGGCCGGGCGCCGAACAGGGTTCGGCCCGTCATCATCAGGTCGGGGCGGTTGAAGAAGAAGTTGCGATCGATGAGGAAGTATTCCTGTTCGGGGCCGGCGGAGGCCGCCACCTGGCCCACGTCGTCGTGGCCGAACAGGGCGAGTACGCGGCGGGCCTGCTTGTCGAGGGCCTGCATGCTCCGCAGCAGCGGCGTCTTCTTGTCGAGGGCCTCACCCGTCCAGGAGCAGAACGCGGTCGGGATGCAGAGGGTGGTGCCGTTGGGATTGTCGAGGACGTAGGTGGGGCTCGTCGGGTCCCAGGCCGTATAGCCACGGGCCTCGAAGGTGGCCCGCAGGCCGCCGGAGGGGAAGCTCGAGGCGTCCGGCTCGCCCTGGATCAACTCCTTGCCCGAGAACTCGGCGATCGCGGTGCCGTCACCGGTGGGCGAGAGAAAGCTGTCGTGCTTTTCGGCTGTCAGGCCGGTGAGTGGGTAAAAGACGTGCGCGTAGTGGGTGGCGCCCTTCTCGATCGCCCAGTCCTTCATGGCCATGGCGACCGCGTCGGCGATCGAGGGATCGATCGGCTTGCCCTGCTTGATCGTCGCCTGGAGCGCCTTGTAGACGCTCTTGGGGAGCCGGGCCTTCATGACGGCCTGGCTGAAGACATTGGCGCCGAAGATTTCGCTCGTGGGAGTCTCGCGGAAATTCCAGGCCTGGCCGGCAGAGCGATAGGAGTTGATGGCGGCGATGGCGCTGGCGCGGGAGGCGGTCATGGAGAGTCCTTGTTCCTTCCGAATCGGGCTGGCTGGGCCACGGTGGAGACGTTCCACCGCGGGCCCGGATGACGGTCACGGTAGCCGGGACGCCGGCCGGCTTCAATGGAGTCGGACCGGGCTGGGCCGGTGCGGCCTAGCGAGCGGCGGTGGATCGGCCCGGGGGCACGGCCGCAGGCCGCACGACCGTCCGCCTTGCGATTTCGATGGCTGCGGCCAGGGCCGGGTCGCCGGCGGACTCGACGGCCGTGGTCACGCTCCCGTCGATCGGGCGGGCCAGCGTCTGCACCGGCACGTCGGGCTCCACACCCACGCCGCTGAAGGGCAGGCCGCGGGGCGAGAAGAACTTCGCCGTGGTCAGCCGCATGCCGACTCCGGCTGCTTCCAGCGGGAAGATTCCCTGGATCGAGCCTTTTCCATAGCTTCGCGTTCCGACGATCGTGCCCCGCCGGTGATCGCGGATCGCGCCGGCGAGGATCTCGCTCGAGCTCGCCGAGTCGCCGTCGATGAGCACCACGAGGGGCATTCGCCAGGTGCCGGGCCGCCCGGCCGAGTAGTTGAAATCTTCCTCGGGGCTGCGGCCGCGGGTCGCCACCACGAGCCCGCGATCGAGGAACAGGTCGGCCACATCCACGGCCGCCGAAAGGAGGCCACCGGGGTTGCCTCGGAGATCGATGACGAGCGCCCGCATGCCCGCCGCGTCGAGCCGGCGGAGGGTAGCCTCGAGGTCGGCGGCGGTTGTCTTCTGAAACGAGGTGATCTTGACGCGGGCCACGCCTGCCGTGCCATCGACCAGCCCCGCCTCTTCGATGCTCGGAACCTCGACGTGCTCCCGCCGAACGGTGATCGCCCTGGCCGCACCCGGCCCGCGGGCCACGGCCAGCGTTACGAGCGATCCCTCGGGGCCCTGGAGCAGATGGGCTGCCTCGTCGACGCTCAGCCCGCCGATCGATCGCCCCCCCACGCCGATCAGGTGATCGCCGGCCCGGATGCCGGCCCGGTCGGCCGGGCTGCCGGGAATCACGTGGACGACGAGAAGCCCGTCGGCCGCGCTCTTGAGTTCGACGCCGAGCCCGACGAAGTTGCCCTCGATCTGGGCATAGAGGTCGTCGAGCTGTCCGGTCGTGAGGAACGCGGAATACTCGTCGAGGCCGCCGACTGCCGCCGCCGCCATCTCCATCAGCGAAACCGCCGGCGGGATACCGAGGATCGAATGACCGGCCCGAGCGACCCAGGCTGCCACCGCCTCGGCATCGGCCTGGGAGGCCACGGGGCGGGCCGTGACGATCTGCGCGATCTGATCCGAGTACGAGGCCCGCCGCTGCGGCGTCGATTGCGACGCATAGGTGGTGGCGAAGGCCGGATCATCCAGGGCGATCTCGATCGCCCGACGCCCGCGGGCGGAGAGCCGGGCGAAGTCGGGAGCCTCGACGTGGTGGGATCCGATCCGGGCCAGCACCTCACCGTAGGCTCGGCGGGCATCGGCCTCGGAGAGCACGCCGAGTTGCTGGCGGAAAGCCGGCTCGGCGTGGCGGCGAGCGATGTCGCAGTGCAGTTTGGCGAGGTCGTATTGATGGGCCAGTGCCGGATCGAGGGTGCCCTTCCGGGCGGCCGTTTCGCAGATGCTGACGACATCCGACCAGCGGCCCTGATGCGCCAGCGCGGTCGTGCGGGCCGCCAGGTCGTCGGGCTGGGCAGCGACCGTGGGCGAACCCGAGGGAAGCCAGCGAAGAAAAGGCTCGGCCGCGACCTGTCCGGAGACGAGCAGGGCGAACAGGCCACCGAGCAGACCCGTCAGGGCCTTCCCGGCAGGGACGAACCGGGGGCGGAGGGAGACCTCTGTCACAGGGCAATCCGTTCACAGGACGCCGCGCTCGGCCGCGGCAACCAGCGGCCCATCCGTTTGACCGCCGGCGATTATGGACCACGCCAGCGGCCGAGGCAAAAAAAACCAGGCCCGAAAGCAGGCTTTTTCCCACCGCCAAGGTCGCCCTGGCCGGCACGCCTCGCACGGTCGTTACCACCGTCCAGCCCGACACGTTGGTACGATGAAGGGCAGTTCGATTCACTCCGTTCCTGTTTTTTCGCAGGCTCACGATGACCGACGCCCCGGAGACTGGCCACGAGCGATCGGATTCAGCCGATCCGGCGGTGACCATGGTGCTCCTGGACCGCGTGCGTCGAGGCGACGGGGACGCGGTCAACGGGCTGCTCGAGCGTCATCGGGCCGCGATCCGGCGGATGATCGATCTCCGGATGGATCGCGTGGTCCAGCGCCGGGTCGACGCCAGCGACATCGTGCAGGACGTGCTCTTCGAGGCGAACCGCCGCCTGGGCGACTACCTCGCCAACCCGACCATGCCCTTTGGGCTCTGGCTGCGGCACATGGCTCGCGACCGGCTGATCGACGCCCATCGGCGGCATCGAGTCGCCGGTAGCCGGAGCATCGATCGAGAGGTGCCGTTGGTGACTGCCGGCCACGGAGACGAATCCCACCTCGACCTCGCCGACTGCCTGGCCGACCGGGAATTGACACCGGCCGCCGCCGCCACCTGGCGGGAACTCGAACGGCGGTTTGCCGCGGCCGTCGAACAGCTCGACGAGGCCGACCGGCAGATCGTGCTGCTGCGGCACTTCGAGCATCTTTCCACGGCCGAGGCGGCCGACGTGCTCGGACTCTCGAAGCCCGCCGCCGGCATGCGGTACCTCCGGGCGATGCGTCGGCTGCGAGGCATGCTCGACGGCTCGGCCTGATGCCGGTGGGCGGCGGGCGAAGGCCGACTATCATCCCGGTGGGGTATGAGCATGCATCCGTCCGACCCAAGAACAGCATGACCCGATCCGGTTCGTCCGCCGTGTCCGAGCCACTCTCGCCTGCCGACGAAGAGGTGCTCGCTGTGTTGTTGGATGAGCTTTCCGAGACACCGGGAAGCGAGGCCATGACCCTCCTCGAGCGGCATGCAGCCGCCCATCCCCGGCTCGCCGGGCAGTTGCGGGAACTGTTCGCGACCATGTCGATGGCCGACGCCGTCGCCGAGCAATCGACGATCTTCGAGGCGGCGCTCTCGGAGAGCGGCGTCGCTGCGGTGTCCGCCAACCCATCGACGGCCCTGCCTACGGGTGGTTTCGTCCCGGGAGTGACGCCGCTGCCAGCCGCCTTTGGCGACTATGAACTGCTCGAGGAGATCGGCCGGGGCGGGATGGGCGTGGTGTATCGAGCCCGTCAGCTCAGCCTGGGTCGCATCGTGGCGGTGAAGATGCTCCTGCGGCGTGATCTGGCGACCGCGGCCGATCTGGCCCGGTTTCGCGCCGAAGCCGAGGCAGCCGCTCGGTTGGATCACCCCAACATCGTGCCGCTGTTCGAGGTCGGCGAGTGTGATGGCCATCCGTTTTTCAGCATGCGGTTTATTCAGGGGACGACGCTGGCGAAGCGGCTGTCGGCCGGCTCCCTGTCGCCGCGAGACGCCGCAACCCTGCTGGCCACCGTGGCCTCGGCGGTTGATGCGGCCCATGCCCGGGGCGTGCTCCATCGCGACCTCAAGCCGTCGAACATCTTGATCGACGAGGCCGGGGTGCCTCACGTTTCTGACTTCGGTCTGGCCAAGCGGATCGAGGCGGATCAGACGGTGACCCACACCGGTGCGATCCTGGGAACGCCCTGCTACATGTCGCCGGAGCAGGCGGCCGGCAGCCGGGGCGACGTCGGCCCGGCGAGCGATGTCTGGAGCCTCGGCGCCATCCTCTATCTGACGCTCACGGGCCGCCCGCCCTTCCAGGCGTCGAATCCGATGGACACGCTGCTGGCGGTGCTGGAGAGCGATCCGCCCCTGCCCCGTTCGATCGCCGCGGGGGTGGACCGCGACCTCGAAATGATCGCGCTCAAGAGCCTGCAGAAGCCGGCCGACCTCCGCTATGCCTCGGCCTCGGCCCTTGCCGACGACCTGCGGGCGTTCCTGGCGGGCGAACCGGTGATGGCCCGCCGCGGCGGGCTGGCGGATGTGTTCTCCAGGCTGTTCCGCGAGACCCACCATGCCGTGGTGCTCGAGAACTGGGGCCTGCTCTGGATGGGGCACGCCGTCGTGATCCTCGCCCTCTGCGTGGTGACCGACGTGCTCGCCTGGCAGGGCGTGGACAGTCGCTGGCCCTACATCCTGCTCTGGGCCGGTGGCTTGGCCGTCTGGGCCCCGATTTTCTGGGCGCTTCGCCACCGCACGGGACCGGTGACGGCGGTGGAACGGCAGATCGCTCACGTCTGGGCGGGCAGTGTGATCGCCAGCAGCCTTCTGTTCGGGGTCGAGCAGTTTCTCGGGCTCCCTGTGCTCACGCTCTCGCCGGTGCTCGCGCTCTTCGCCGGGCTCGTGTTCTTCGCCAAGGCAGGCATTCTCTCGGGCGTGTTCTATATCCAGGCCGCCGTCCTGTTCGCCACGTCGCTCGTGATGTGCCTGTTGCCGGCCTGGCAGCACGTGATCTTCGGCCTTGTCAGCGGCATCTGTTTCTTCGTGCCGGGGCTGAAGTACTACCGGCAGCGGAACCGGGGCGACTGAACCCAGCCGGCCCACCTGTCAGGCCGAGCGGAGCCGAAACCTGCGGCCGCTCAGCCCTTGAGCGACTCCGCGCCGAAGGGGAGCGGGAGGAAGTCGGCCAATCGGAACACGCCCCGGCCGTCGATTTCGATCTCCGTGTCGGGTGTGCCGAATTCGGCGATCACCTGGAGGCAGGCTCCGCAGGGCGCGATCTTGGCCACGAGCCCACCATCTCGGTCGCGGCAGGTGAGGGCGATGCGGGTGAGCCTGCGGCCACCCGCCACGATCCCGGCGAAGATCGCCGCGCGCTCGCCGCAGATCGTCAGGCCGTAGGACCCGTTCTCGACGTTGGCTCCCCGGTGCGGGCCCGGAGACTCGGCGAACTCGGCCGCGGCACCGACCTGCCAGCCGGAGTAGGGGGAATAGGCCTGTCGTCCGGCGAACCGCGCCTCGGCGAGGAGCGGTGAGGCAGGGGGGGCGGTGGTCATCGCAGGGCAACTCCGGGCGGATAGGTCGCCAACCATCATACGCGGGGTCTTGAACCGGGTATGATCCGCCTCGGCTGCGGTCAGCCATCTCGAACGGCATCCGGCGGCGAGCGGTCGGCGGCGGATCGCCGGGTCAGAGTCTTCCAATCATCCGTTCACGAGGAACCGTGGCCATGCAGGGCGTGCACGTGTCGTCGCATCCACTCGTCGCCCATCATGTCTGCTCGCTACGGAATCCGGCCACGAAGCCGTCGGAGTTTCGCCGGGTGGTGCGACAACTGACCCGGCTGATAGCCGTGGAGGCGACTGCGGCCCTTCCCACGCGGGAAGTTCGGGTGACGACGCCGCTGGCCGAAGCAACCGGCCGCCGGCTCGCTGACACGATCGCGATCGTGCCGATCCTCCGAGCGGGCCTCGGCATGGCTGATGGGCTTCTGGAACTGATGCCCGACGCCCAGGTTTGGCACATCGGACTCTACCGTGACGAGACCACGCTCGAGCCGAAGGAGTATTACAACAAGCTACCACCGAAGCTCGACGCGTCGGTGGCGATCGTCGTCGATCCGATGCTGGCGACCGGCGGCTCGGCCATCCGCACCTGCCAGATTTTGCGGGCCGCCGGCATCCCCCGGCTCGTGTTCGTGGGCCTGATCGCCTCGCCGCAGGGGATCGAGGCCCTGCGGGCCGGCGTGTCCGATGTCGTGATTCACGTGGCAGCCCTCGACGATGGGCTCAACGACGTGGGCTACATCCTGCCGGGGCTGGGCGACGCGGGCGACCGGCAGTTCGGCACGCAGCCGGCCGAGTGACGCCCTGCCATTCACCTGGGCTGGAGAATGACCGATGCGAGCCGTCGACTTGATTCGCCGCAAACGCGACGGGGGTGAACTCTCCGCCGCCGAGATCGAGTTTCTCGTCGAGGGGCTGACCGATGGCCTCGTGCCCACCTACCAGTGGGCGGCCCTGGCGATGGCGATCGTCTGGCGGGGGATGACCACGGCCGAGACCGCGGCACTCGTCGAGGCGATGCTCCACACCGGCACCGTGCTCGATCTCTCGGAGATTCCCGGCCCGAAGATCGACAAGCATTCGACCGGCGGCGTGGGCGACAAGACGAGCCTGATCCTGGCGCCGATCGCCGCCGCCTGCGGGGTGACGGTACCGATGGTCTCGGGCCGCGGCCTCGGCCACACCGGGGGCACGCTCGACAAGCTGGAAAGCATCCCCGGCTTCCGGATCGACCTGGATCTGGCCGCCTACCGGCGGATCGCCCGCGAATGTGGCCTCGTCTTGATCGGTCAGACGGCCGAGATCGCCCCGGCCGACCGGGTGCTCTACGCCCTTCGCGACGCCACGGCCACGGTCGAGAGCATCCCGCTGATCACGGCCTCGATCCTGTCGAAGAAGCTTGCCGAGGGCATCGATGCCCTGGTGCTCGACGTCAAGAGCGGCGACGGTGCCTTCATGGCCCGACGGGAAGATGCCCGGGCGCTGGCCGAGAGCATGGCCTCGATCGGCCGGGCGATGGGAAAGCCGGTGCGGGTGATCCTGACGAGCATGGACGCTCCGCTCGGGCGGATGGTCGGCAACGCGCTCGAGGTGCGGGAGTGCGTGGCGTGCCTGCGGGGCGAGGGGCCCGAGGACCTGATGGAAGTGTCGCTCGAACTGGCCGCCGAGATGCTCGTGCTCGGCGGCGTGGCGCCGAGCCGCGACGACGCCCTGGCTCGCTGCCGAATGAGCATCGCCGATGGCTCGGCGCTCGACCGGTTCCGGCGGGTGGTGGCGGCCCAGGGGGGCGATGCGCGGGTCTGCGACGATCCGTTGGGCGTGCTCCCGCGGGCGACGCGGCTCGAGACCGTGCGGGCCGAGCGAGCGGGCTTCATCGGAGCGTTCAAGGCCTGGCCGGTGGGGCAGGCCTCGATGCTGCTCGGGGCCGGCCGGGCGACGGCCGAAGATGCGATCGACCCGGCGGCGGGGATCGTGCTCGTGAAGACGGTGGGCGACCGCGTCGCCGCCGGCGAGGTGATCGCCGAACTCCACTTCAACCCGCCCCACGCGGCCGCGGTCCCCGCGGCCAGCGACCTCGTGGCGGGCGCGGTGAGCATCAGTCCCGAGCCCGTAACCCGACCGTCGCTCATCCTCGAACGGCTGGAATAAAGCCAATTTCAGCTTACTGGAGCGACGCGTCGGCACTCTGTGGGGGAAAGGCGAGGGGGTGGGCGAACGCCCGCGGAGCACAGGGGCGTATCCTCGCCCGCGACGCGACTTTTGCCGCCCCCGA
>CAYVNX010000052.1:0-19292 GCA_964453165.1 uncultured Candidatus Kuenenia sp.
CCGCTCGGCGACCGTAAGCCGGAGCCGACGCGGGTCGGCGGTGACGGCGCGAAAAATCGCCACGTCCGGCGACGGGGCACGGGCAATCCCGACCTTCCAGTTGATGCCGCTTCCGCCCCTCCATACGCCACGTCGGCGAAGATCTCGCGAAGGGCCGCCCCGCCTTACGGCGTCGCGGCTGATTCGTAGGTGCGGGTGGCGTGGCGACCGGCCCGGCTCTGCTGGAGCGCCACCTGGTAGAGCCGCTCACCCGCCGGCGTCGGATAGTGGCCCGTCAGGCAGGCCTGGCAGAGACTGTCGCTGTCGAAACCGATCGACCGCGCCACCGCCTCGACAGGCAGGTAGCGGAGCGAGTCGGCCCCCAGCCGGGCGGCCATCGCGGCCTGGGCCTCGTCGGTGAGCGGACCGCCGGCGAGAAACTCCGGAGCGAAGAGCTCGTCGATCGTCGACATGTCGATCCCGTAGAAACAGGGCGCGACGATCGGCGGGCAGGCGACCCGCACGTGGATTTCCCGGGCGAGTCCGAACGACCGCATGCGGCCCAGGAGCACCCGCATGGTCGTGCTGCGAACGATCGAATCCTCGACCAGGATCACCCGCTTGCCCTCGAGCACCTCGCGGAGCGGCGTGTATTTCGTTTCGGCCTTCTGGCGGCGGCTGGCCGCCCCGTCGATGAAGGTGCGACCGGTGTACCGATTCCGGATCAGGCCTTCGACGCACGGGATTGAGAGCCGATAGGCGAGCGAGTCGGCGGCCGCCTTGCTCGTGTCGGGCACCGGCACCACGACCGTGTCGGCGTCGATCGTCACCGTCTCCAGCTGGGCCAGTTCCTCCCCCAGCCGCTTGCGAGACAGGTAGACGCTCCGCTCATCCATGGAACTCGCGACGTTGGCGAAGTAGACCCATTCGAAGAAACAGTGGGCCCGGGCCGGGGACGGTGCAAATCGCTCGATCCGCAGGCCGCTCGCGTCCACCACCAGCGCAGTGCCCGGCTCGAGCGAGCGAATCGACTCGGTCGGAAAGCCGAGGTTGAGGAGGGCCACGCTCTCGCTCGCAGCCGCCACCAGCGGGCCCACCTGGGCGTATTCCAGGGGGCGGATGCCGAGCGGGTCGCGGGCCACGATCAGTCGGCCGCAGGCATCCAGGATCGCCAGGTTCCAGGCTCCGTCGAATCGCCGGGCGATCGCGGCCAGCAGGTCGGCGGGCGTCGGGTCCGCGTCGCCCGACAACTCCCGGCCGATGGCGTGCATGATCACCTCGGTGTCGTTGTCGCGGGCGAGGTGGGCATCGTCGGTGGCCAGGATTTCAGCCCGCAATTCCGGGTAGTTGGCCAGTTGGCCGTTGAACCCGAAGGCGAACCACTTCCGCTTCTGGATGTGAGGCCGCTCCAGCGGCTGGGCATAGCCCCGATCCTCGGCGCCGCAGGTGGCGTAGCGGACATGTCCGATCGCCGCCCGGCCGGTGTGCTGCTCCATCAGGCTCTCGTACTTGCCCCGATGGCCCATCCGAAAGACCTCGCTGACGCTCCCGACATCCTTGTAGGTGGCCAGGAGTTGACTGCGGCCGGGATTCCAGGCCGTCATGCCGGCGGAGAGCTGGCCTCGATTCTGGATGTCGAGCAGCATCCTGGGAATGAGCCGGGATGCCTCCTCCTGTCCCTGGGAAGGGCACAGGGGACTCGTGTCGGCGGACGGGAGGTGGTAGATGGCCGCCAGGCCGCACTCGTGATGCAGGTCGCTCATCGTTGTCGGTTCGGCCGGGGGCGAGGAGAGCCGGAAAATCCCGCGGAAACCGCGGTTGACGTCAGTGTATCGACGCAGCCGGCGGGTGGATACCATACTGGGTTTCCCCGCCCGTCCCACCCTCGGACGATGCCCGGTTCCGGCCCATGAGCGACCCCTTCCGTCAGCAGCTTGCCGCAACCGCCAGCCTGATCGTCGTCAAGGTTGGCACTCGGGTGCTCACCGGCGCGGATGGGCTGTTGGATCCCCTTCGGATCGACGCCCTGGGCAAACAGCTCGATGCGGTGTGTGGCTCCGGCCGCCAGGTGGTGCTCGTCAGTTCGGGCGCGGTGGGAGCCGGCATGGGCAGGATCGGGCTAACGGAGCGGCCCACCGAATTGGCGCAACTCCAAGCCGTGGCCGCCATCGGCCAGAGCAGTCTGATCGAGGCCTGGGAACGGTCCCTCCGCGGCCGTGGGCGGCATGTGGCCCAGGTACTCTTGGTGGCGGACGACCTGCAGCACCGCACCCGGTACCTGAATATCCGCAACACCCTCCGGGCGCTGCTCGACTATGGAGCGATACCGGTCATCAACGAAAACGACACGGTCAGCGTCGAGGAACTCCGCACGAGTTTCGGCGACAATGATCGCCTGGCGGCCCTGGTGGCGACGCTGATCGGGGCGCCGCTGCTCGTGCTGCTCTCTGACGTGGCCGGGCTCTTTGACCGGCATCCCGGCGAGGCCGGTGCCGTGGTACTGCCGACCGTAACGCGAATCGACGCCGCCGTGGAGCGGCTGGCCTGCGACCGGCCCGGCGGGCTCTCAAAGGGGGGCATGGCCAGCAAGATCGCCGCCGCCCGGATCATGACGGAGGCGGGCGGAAGCTGCGTGATCACCTCCGGTCGTGAGGATGACGTTCTGGCGCGGATTCTGCGGGGCGAACCGATTGGCACGCTGTTCGTCGGCAGAGATGAGGCCATGCCGGCATGGAAACGCTGGCTGGGTTGGTCGGCCGATGCCCGTGGCACCGTCGAGGTCGACGCCGGCGCCAGGCACGCGATCGTCGCGGGGGGCCGCAGCCTGCTGGCCGCCGGCGTGGCCGGCCTCCAGGGCCAGTTTACCGCCGGTGACGTCGTCGCGCTTTCCTGCGGTGGCGGTCCAGTCTTCGCCCGCGGCCTGGTCAACTATCCCGCTGCGGAGCTCGCGAGAATCGTCGGGCTGCGGACCGAACGGATCGCCGAGGTGCTCGGCTACTGCCCCTACGAAGAGGTCATCCATCGAGACAACCTGGCCGTGATCAGTCGGGACTGACCAGCCTCGAGACATCCATGCTGTCGGAACTCATCATCATCCTCGCGCTCGTGCTGGCCAACGGCCTCTTCTCAGGAGCCGAGATGGCGATCGTCGCCAGCCGCCGCGGCCGACTGCGGGCCATGGCCGACGAGGGCGACGCGTCCGCCCGGATCGCGCTTGAACTCGCCTCCAATCCAGACCGATTCCTGCCCACCGTGCAGGTCGGGGTGACACTCGTGGGCACGCTGGCGGCGGCCTACGGCGGCGAGCGGTTGGTGGCGATGCTCCGCGACAACCTTGCGGCGGCGGTTCCGGGATGGGCGGGGATGGCGGAGCCGGTCGCGCTGGCCACGTTCGTGATGCTGCTCTCCTTCGTGACGCTCGTGCTCGGCGAGCTGGTGCCGAAGCGGTTGGCCCTGCGGAACGCCGAGGTCTTCGCCCGCTGGGTCGCGCCGGGCGTCCAGAGGTTCTCCCGGCTGGCGTCACCGCTGGTATGGGGCCTCAACATCAGTACATCCGCCGTGATGACGCTCCTTGGCGCCCGAGGCGGGCAAGAGCCCTCGGTGTCGGTGGATGACATCGAGCAGCTGCTCGAGACCGGTCGGGCCGAGGGGGTGCTCGCGGCGGTCGAGCATGCCGTGGCAGCCGAGGCGCTCCGGCTCGGCGAACGGACCGTGCGAGACGTGATGCGGCCCCGGATCGACGTCGACGCGCTCGACATCGACACGCCCTCCGAGGAGGTGCTGGGGGCGGTGGCGATGGCAGGCTATTCCCGGCTGCCGGTCTACGAGGGCTCGCTCGACCGCATCATCGGGTATGTCTCGATCAAGGACGTGCTGCGGACGTCCTGGATGGGCTGGCCGATCGAACTGCGAAAGCTGATGCATCGGGCGGTGTTCGTGCCCGAGACGATGCCCCTCGACCGCCTGCTCGACCTCTTCCAGAAAGAGCGGGCCCAATTCGCGATCGTGCTTGACGAGTATGGCGGCACCGACGGTCTCGTCACGCTCGACGACATCCTCGCGGAGCTGGTGGGGGAAATCCACGACGAACACCGCCGCGTGGAGCCCCAGACCTTCGTCGAGCGGGAAGACGGCTCCTGGCTCGTCGACGGGAGCGCCCCGATCGAGGAGCTCGCCGAACGGTTCGGGCTCGAACTCGAGGACGGGCCGCGGGATTACGCCACCGTCTCCGGGCTCGTGCTGGCGGAACTGGAACGGATGCCCGCCACCGGCGACTGCGTGGAGTGGAATGGGCTGGCCTTCGAGGTCGTCGACATGGACGGCCGCAGGATCGACAAGCTCCTCGTCAGCCGCCGCTGACGAAACACTCGGCTTCGTCCCCAAAACCTCGGGTCAACTCCGCCGCACCGGCTCGGGGACGGGAAAAGTCGAGTCGCGGCAAGGACAACGGGATCCGCTGCCACGCGGAGCCCCCCGACTTGCCTCGGAGGCTTCTATCGATGGGCTTCTGTGTGGCATACAAGCCCCGGACGCGAGTCCGGGGGCACCGGGCCGTTGGGCAAAACCGCCCACGCTTGCCGGTGACCCCTCCCCATCTTCTGTACCAGTGCTCATGAGAGAGTTGGGGAATAGTCCGCGTGGTGTGTCGAAGGGAGGGGCGTAGCCCCGACCGGAGACACACCACGCGACGACGATCAGGGCAGCCGCGATCGCCACTTCGCCGAATCTCGGGCGGTGTTCACGGCGTAGTCGCCACAGAAGCCACCGCCACCGGGAACCGCCTCCGTGGTGTTTCTCGTCGTGCGGGACGAAGATGAGCAGAGCATGGCGGGTAGTTGGGTCCTGAGGGCGCCCGTCGCCTGGAAAGTAGCATTGCTCAGATCGTGCACGCCTCCCCAGTGCGGGCCTCGGCCGGGCAAGGCGGTGGTGAACTGCTGATACGCCTAAGCCTGTTCGATGAATGGCAGGATCCGCACCAGCCAGGAATGGGCCCTGAGGTTATTGGAGGAGCGGGCATAGGGCAGGCGTCGCTTGGCGTCGTGGTGCACCTGAAACGCCAGGGACATTTGTTTGAGATTGTTGCCGCAGGCCATCCGCCGCGCCGCCTCCCGCGCCGACTGCACGGCCGGCAGGAGCAGGCCGATGAGGGTGGCGATGATCGCGATCACCACGAGCAGTTCGACGAGGGTGAAACCGACTCGGGTACGAGAGAGTTGGCCAGGCATGGGTTCGGAGCAGATTTCGGGAGTGCTCAACACGTGGTGGATCCCGGAACTGCTTTCGGGACAAGCCCCCAGACACTATCGACACTAGCGGTCCACACCCCACGAAGGATAGCCCGGTCATTGACACTTCAGCAGTTCTGTGACGACTTGAAGGGGTGATCGGTCGCCAGCGATCGTCGCGATCCGACCTACGGCCCGATCAGGGCCAGGATGTCGTCGAGGATGAAGGGGGAGGGAAACGGCTCGTCGAGCTGTTCGAGCAGCTTGCGATACCGGTCCACGATCTCCGCGGTGTCTTCGGCCGTGATCGGATCCTCGCGGAGGATCTTGGATTGGTCGAACACCTCCCGCCAGGCCTGGAAGGCCCCCTCATACGCTTCCCGGGCAGCCTGGAGCCGGGCGGCCGCAAACTCCTTGTCGGCCTTCCAGGTCAGTTCCCGGGCCCGAAGCGCCGGCTCGGTCACCTCGGCCTCGCAGGTTGCCCGCCAGAGATCGAAGTTCACGATGTCGCGGTACCGGCCGATGATGTCGGCCGTCTCCCGGGCCTCCGCCTCGTCGAGGGCGAGCTCCCAGGCCCGGCCGCGAACGTCGGCCGGCGCCGCTCGGGCGACATCCTTCCAGCTCACCTTCAAGGCCGCCTCGGCCTCGCCGGCCTGCTGCTGTTGCTCGTCGGTGCGCTCCATCACGGACACCTCCAGGGCGGCCTTCTGGGCCGCCGACAGCCCGGCCCGTCGCTCCGCTTCGGCAGCAGCGAACTGCCCCGGCAAGAGCGATTCCAACTCCTCGCCCAGCCGCTTGGCCCGGGCCTCCTCCGCTTCCCTCAGGCCGAGCCGGATGGGCACGTTCCAACTGGTCGGAATCTCCCGCATGGCAAACCGCCGCATCTCGTCGCCAGCCAGTTCCCAAGCCCGCCGGGCGGCCGTGCCGAAACTGCCATCTTCTTCGAGCGCCTTGCCGTAGTTGATCGCCGACATCATCGGCTCGCTGTGGAAGATGAGGGGCGTAGTCTTGAGCGGAGCCCCGGCGTCGGCGAGTTGCTGGCCCTGGATGAACTTCGTCCGCGACACGAGCCAGTTGTCCCGCTCAGGGATCGTCCGCTGGGGATCGTCCCGCTCGTGGAAGTCGTCGTCGGCGATGAACAGCTTGCGAAACTCCTCCTTCTCGTCCGACTTCCCGATCTTGTGGCCGACGAACCAGCCCATCCGGCCCAGCAGCCGCGGCTCGAACCGATTGAGGGCGATCCCCTGCCGGAGAAACTCGATGCCCTTGATCACCCAGGCGTAGCGATCCCGAAAGTCATCGAACTCAACGGAGATGTTGTACGAGAGGTTGTGGGCCTGGAAATCCCAGACGGAATAGAAGTTGGGCTGGAGCTTGGTGAGCTGTTCGAGCGTAGCCGAGAGATTGGCCCAATCCTCGACCTTCTTGTAATGGTTGGCCCGATCCCAGAGCAGGGTCGTGGCGACGTTCTTGAGGCCGAGCGTGGCAAACCGCATCGTCTCGCCGGCCGGATCGATCTCGCCCAGATTGGCCTGCGACAGCCCTCGGGCCTTTCGCATTCTGGCCAGCAGTCCCCCCGGCCCCTCGGAGTCAGCCGGCTGGGCGAGGAGCGACAGCGGCACCAGCAGGGCCACGATGCCCACCAGGGCCAGCAGGGTTTCCGGCCGCAGCCCCAGCCATGCCTGTCGGGTTCGTCCCGCCGCCCGCGTGGTTCCGCCGCTCACGATGCAACCTCCCGTGCCCGCAGACAAAACGCCCCGGCGATGCAGAACGCGGCCACGTAGGCCAGCGTTTCGGCCGCATGAGCCGCCAACAGATCGCCGGGGATATCGAATCCTCCCGCCACGAAATCACCGGTGCCGAGGGCCGAGAGCGAGGGAAACACGCCGGCAGCCACCCGCATCGGGGCCAGGAGCACCATGTCGGCCAGTTTCATCGCCTGCACGGCCGGCGTGGGGTCGAGTTCCAGCGTGATGCTCGTCTGGCTCACGATGCGATAGAGCGACTCGATCGGACCGCCGCCCGGCGCGATCGTGGCGTCGCCGGTGAGTTGGCTCTGAAACAGCCGGGAGATGAACTCCCGAAACTGGCCCACGAGCAGCACCGCGACCGCGGCCACCAGGGCCACCGGAGCCGAGAGGAACGTGCTGAACATCACTCCCAACGCGGTCACGATCAGCATCGCGAACCATGCCCCGAGGCAGCCCTTGGCGTAGTTCCAGGCGAACGAGCCGTTGCCCAGCCGGAGGTAGAAGTCGGCCTGGGCCACGCCGTAATACTGGGCCGGCTCGAGGCACTGGAGCCAGACCTCAACCCGCCCGTCGGAGACGAAGTCGCGGAACAGATCGGCCTCCTGCACCCGGCCGTCGGCAAGCACCGTGTTGAGCCGGCGGGGAATCCGCAACTCCTCGATCGTGAACTCCCGGGCCACGATCGGTATCGCCTCGCTACGGAGCTTATTCGACGGGTTTTGAAGCTGGACGGTGCCGTGAATGCCCTCGGTGATCGTGCCCTTGTAAGTCCGGAAAACGCGAATCGTCATCTCCAACGGCAGACCCTCGGGGAAGGCTTCCTCGGAGATCCCCTCGAAGGTCCAAATGGCCGCGGCCGCGGTGCCTCCCTCGATGAACTGACGGTAGGCCCATTCCGCCCCCACGCTGATGCCCTTGGAGGCAGGCTTCCCCTCGCGGTCGAGGAAGCGGAGCGAGCCTCGGAGCGGCCGCCGGGCCTCGAGCAGCCCCTCGGCGGGGCCGACCGTGGAGGCCATCGAGTCGCCATCCAGCCGGGAGGTGATCCGGTGCCGATGCCCCTGGACGTTCTCGGCGATCCCATTGCCCTCGGCATCGAGCCGCACGAAGTGCCGATGGCCGCGGCCGGCTCCGGTGCGACCTTCGTAGCCGAGCAGTTTGCCTTCGTCGTCGCGAATCTCCTGCAGGCTGCCAGCCGTCAGGTCGTGCTCGTGCTGCACGCTCCGGACGACGAACGCCCAGCCTGCCAGGCCCATCAGGGCCAGGAGCACCGTGCCCACGATCGCGAATCCGAGAAACCGTCCGAGCACGATCTCACCGGTCCGGACCGGCTTCGTGGTCACCGTTTGAATCGCCTTCGACTTGATGTCGGCCGGCAGGCTAAAGACTGCGAGCACGAGGTTCACGGTGCAGACGAGGAAGGTCGACGCGCCCAGGATGAACCCGAGATAGAGCCGGCCTGGATTGACGCTCGCCGGGTCGAGGAACCAGCCCGCAAACAGAATCACGATCGCAAACACGGCGAGGACCACGAGCACGTTACGCCGCACGGCCTCCTGGATCGCCAGGCGAGCGAGGGCCCAGACCCGCCCGGGCGAGGTTCCGGAAAGATCGCGAAGCCCGGTGAGAATGCCGCGATAGACGCGATCACCGGCGTCGAGCGGGCCGCTCCGCGCCGCCTGCACGAGCCAGGCCGCCAGCCCCACGAACAGCGACGCCAATCCGACCGTGAGCAGAAACGTGAGCACGGCCGGGCCGATCCAGGCCGCAAACCGAGGAATTTCCTGTTCCAGAACCATTGGCCCCGCTCACTTTCCGTCAGCAGGGGTCGTGGCGACGGCCCGAGCCCGCCGGCCGGGCCGGGCCTCGGTGTCTCGCACCACCTCGAGAAACAGATCCTCGAGGGTGGTCGTCGGATTGCCGATCTCGACGTCGGAGGCACCGTGGCGGGCCAGCACGGCCCGCACCTCCTCGTAGGCCTCCGGTGGTAGACCACCGGCTCGGATCTGCGTGATGCCGGTCACCCGGAGCAGTTCGTCCACGCGGCCGAGTTCCTTCAATTCGCCCTGATGGAGCACCGCGATTCGGTCGCAGACGTCCTCGACGTCGGCCAGCAGATGCGAGCAGAGAATGACCGTCTTCCCGCGGGCCTTGAGGTCGATGATCAGATCCTTCATCTCCCGGGTGCCGATCGGATCGAGGCCGCTGGTGGGCTCGTCGAGGAGCACGAGTTCTGGATCGTTGATCAACGCCTGGGCCACCCCGATCCGCCGGGTCATGCCCTTGGAGTATTCCCGCAACTGCCGCTTCCGGTCGCGGGTGAGGCCCACCATCTCGATCAGGGCGGCCGACCGGCGGGCCCGCTCCTCCGGCGGCATGCCAAATAACCGACCATAGAAGTCGAGGGTCTCTTCGGCATCCAAGAACTTGTAGAGATACGACTCCTCCGGGAGGTAGCCGATCCGCTCGTTCTTGGAGACATCGGTGGCCGGCTTGCCGAACACGAAGGCCTCGCCCGACGTCGGAAAGATGAGCCCCAGGAGGAGCTTCATCGTCGTCGTCTTGCCCGATCCATTTGGCCCGAGCAGTCCAAAAATCTCGCCTCTGCGAATCTCGAGGTCGAGCGGCTTGAGGGCCGCCTTCTTGTCGCGACCCCAGAAGTCGCGGTAGATCTTCGAGAGGTTGCGAGTCTCGACCACGACATCGGCATCGGCGGACCGACCGGAGGAAGTCGAGGCGGATGAGGGCATGTGCGGCAGCTCCCGGAGCGGTGGCTCGACGCTACCCAAACGAAAGGGCGGATCGAGCCTCGAGGCTCCTTTTTTATCCCATCGCGGTCAGGTCTGCACCCCACCCCCTACCCACCAAGACGAGAAGTACCGGCGGCGAACGGATCGTCCCGGTCGGGTGCCGGGAAAGTACCGCCGGACAGTCCGGTGCGGTCAGTTGACCGGAGAGGCGGTCGGACCACTCGAGGAAGCTCGCCCGGCCGACGTCACCCGGGTGGCGATCTCGACCGCCTGCCGGGCCGCCTGCAGATCGGCCGCCGAGAACACGGCCCGATCGGGAGCTGCTCCGGCCCCCTTGACCACCTCGGTCGCCAGTTGCTCCCAGGTCCGGCCGCTCGAAACATGCCAGGCAGCCGCCTGCGCGACCGTCTGAGAAAGATGGCCGCTCGCCAAGCCACCCAGCAGCACCGCCAGCCGCGGATCCTGCGAAAACTCGGCCAGCGGCGAGAGACGGTAGGTCATCCGCGGCGTCGGCTCCTTGAGACCGTATTCCAAGCAGACGAGCGGAACTCGGAGCGTCACGGACTTCCCCGCGGGAACGGTGAACGGCGCGGTGTGGGTGAGGGTGGGCATCACGCGGAGTTGGGCCTGCGTGGCTGCGGCCGTCGTCGTGGCAACCGCCCGATCCATCAGCAGCCGAAGTCCGGCTCGAGCGGCGGGGCGGCTTCTGAGCCAATCGGCCGTATCTTGGCCGTAGCTTGCGTAGACCTGTTGGAGCCAGGCCGGAGCCTGCCAGGTCATCCACTCGCGGAACGCGAGCCAGCGCGGGTCATGCACGCCGTAGACTTCCCGCGCCACCCAGCAAAAGGCGCCGCCGCCCGCTCCAAAAGCCCCACCGGGCTGGCCCGGTCCGCCGACCGGCGCCTGCATTCCTCCGCCGCCAACCGTCTGCGCGCCACCGAAACCAGTCTGCCCGCCCATGCCCATCCCGCCCATCCCCATCTGGGCCGCCACCGGCACCCCGGCAAATGCAGCCGGCAGCCGCAGCGTGAGTGGCCTGTCGTCGCGGTTGGCAACGACCACCTGGCCAGATCGAGAATCATTGGGAATGAAGCGAACGTCCACCTGACCCGCCGCCTCGGCGGCCAGCACGTCGACGGCTGCCGGAGACGCGGGAGTGCTTTCTTGAGCCAGCGCGAAATCGGTCAACCAGCTAAGAGCCACCGCGGAGGCAGCCACACGGAGGGCGACGGAGAGCGGACGGGCCATGACAGTACTTCCTGCCGGGTGCGGATTGGAGCGGCCGGTCGGCCGCGACGGTCTCGCGACGCTCAGCGAAACCGTCTCTAGTATGGCTTCGGCTTTTGGCAGCCGCCAAAACAGCCCGCCCGGTGGATTCGGTCGTGCCGAAAACAACGGTTGTCGGGACGACCGAAACGGATCGGCGGGCCTTGCAGCCGCAGCCGCGAGTCCGAAATTGCCTCAAAGACGCCTGGAATCCCAGCCCGAGGCACAAGAGGCGGGCATCAACGCTTGGAGAACTGCGTGCCGCGCCGGGCTCCGCGGAGGCCGTACTTTTTCCGCTCCTTCATCCGCCCGTCGCGGGTCAGGAAGCCGCCCTGACGGAGCGGTTCGGCGAGTTCGGCGTCGAGCGCCTTGAGGGCTCGGGCGATCCCGAGCCGACAGGCACCCGCCTGCCCTGTCGGGCCGCCGCCATCGACGGTAATCGCGATCTTCACCGAGGACCTCTTGCCGACCTCGTCGAGCGTGCCGGCGATCAGGGCCTGATCCTTGATGGAGGGGAAGTAGACCTCGAATTCTTTGCCGTTGATGACGATCTCACCATTCCCCGGCCGGAGCCGTACCCGTGCCACGGCCGTCTTGCGACGGCCGGTTGCGATGATCTCGTCGCCACGGCGAACCGCCCGGACCACCGATTGCGTGGCCGGAGCGGGAGGAACGGCAGCGGGGGTGACGGAGGCGGTGGCTTGGTCTTCGGTCATCGTGGTCGCCTACAAGCGGGGAGTACGTGGATCGTGGGATTCGTTGGCTGGATCGCGGTCAAACGCCGACCTTCATCGGCTCGGGCCGCTGAGCCTGGTGCGGGTGTTCGCTGCCGGGATAGACCTTGAGTTTATCGAGCATCACGCGGCCAAGGCGGGTCTTGGGCAACATCCGCCGCACCGCTTCCTCGATGATGAGTTCCGGTCGCCTGTCGCGGCGATGCTCGGCCGTCTCGGATCGCAGGCCCATGTACCCGGTGTACCAGCGGTAGACCTTCTGCTGCCATTTCTTCCCGGTGAACGCCACCTTTTCAGCGTTGATCACCACGACGTGGTCGCCGGTGTCGACGTGGGGCGTATATGTTGGGCGGTGTTTGCCCATCAGCACCACTGCGATCTCGCTCGCAAGCCGGCCCACCCGCTTTTCACTGGCGTCCACGAGCCACCAACGCTGCTCGATCTCGCCCGGCTTCGCCATGAAGGTCTTCATCGTTTCATCCACCGATATCAGGATCAGAGTGCGGAACGTTGCGTGCATCGGGAGTTGGTCCGACGCCGCCGCGAACCGGCCGTGAGGGGCACGTGTTCGGCCCTCCGAAACGGGGCGATTCGCGAGCCCCGGAGCGTACCAATGCCCTGCCGCTCGAGCAAGCGTGGCCCGGGAAATTCGGCAAAAACCGAGCCTCGTGAGCCGCCAACGCGGGGCTGGACGAACTGTTTGGTTGCCATTCTCGGGCATTCCGACCACACTTCGCTGCCCGATCCCTGTGTTCCTCGCCGACCGAGTCGCTCGTGACCCGTTCGGCCTGCCCCCTCCGCCGAACGGTGCTCATGAAGGTTGCAGTCCTGAAAGAGACGTTTCCCGGCGAACGGAGGGTGGCGATCGTACCGGCGGCCGTTCCGGGCCTCGTGAAGGCTGGACTCGACGTGATCGTGGAGACGGAGGCTGGTGCAGCCGCCGGCTTCTCGGACGACGAGTACATCGCTCGAGGCGCTACGATCGGCTCCCGCGCCGAGGCCTTTGCGGCCGACTGCCTGCTCACGGTGAGAACCTGCGGGGCCTGCGGCGAGGGCTGGTGCCATGACCGCGACCGGCTCCGCCCGGGCGTCGTGCTCGTCGGCCTCTGCGACCCACTCTCGGCTCCCGGCCCCTGCCAGGAAGCGGCGGAACGAGGTGCCACGGTGTTCTCTCTGGAACTCGTGCCCCGGACGACCCGCGCGCAGAGCATGGACGTGCTCTCGAGCCAGGCCAACATCGCCGGCTACCGGGCCGTGCTCCTTGCCGCCAACACGCTGCCCCGCATCCTCCCGATGATGACGACGGCGGCCGGCACGATCACTCCGGCGAAGGTGCTCGTGCTCGGGGCGGGCGTGGCGGGCCTCCAGGCGATCGCCACGGCCAAACGGCTCGGCGCCCAGGTCAGTGCCTACGACGTCAGGCCGGCCGTCAAGGAACAGGTGCAGAGCCTGGGGGCCAAGTTCGTGGAACTCCCGCTGGAAACCGGCTCGAGCGAGGCGGCCGGCGGCTATGCCAAGGCGATGGGCGAAGAGTTCTACGCCAGGCAACGGGAACTGCTCGGCCGAGTCGTGGCCGAGAGCGACGTGGTCGTCTGCACGGCTCTGATCCCGGGCCAGAAGGCGCCGGTGCTCGTCACCCGCGAAATGGTCGCCGGGATGAAGCCCGGGAGCGTGATCGTCGACATGGCCGCCGAGCGGGGCGGTAACTGCGAGGGGTCACGCCCGGACGAGACGGTTGTGCTCGACGGTGTCACGATCCTCGGCCCCACCAATCTTGCGGCCGACGTGGCGACCCATACAAGCCAGCTCTACGCCCGCAACATCGCCACCTTCATCGCCCACCTCGTGACCTGCGGCCTGCCCGACGTGAACACCGACGACGAGATTTGTCGGGAGACGCTCGTGGCCCGTGGGGGCCAGATCGTGCACCCCAGGATTCGCGAGCGGGCTGGCCTGCCCCCGCTGGAAGCCCCTGCCAGCTAGAAACCTGAACCGACCATGCTGCCTTCTTTGATGCCGCTTCTCCTGGCCGACGCCGCGGTCGTCCCGTCAGATCCAGCCGCCCGGTTCATCCGCCTCTTGACCGTGTTCTTGCTGGCGATGTGGGTCGGTTTCGAGGTGATCACGAAGGTGCCGCAGCGGCTGCATACGCCGCTCACGAGCGGGTCGAACGCCATCTCGGGGATCACCGCCGTGGGGGCGATCGTGGCGGCCGGCGCGGTCGTCAGTTCCTTCGGCAGCCTCTTCGGCCTCGTCGCCCTGTTCCTGGCGATGATCAACGTGGCGGGTGGCTTCGTGGTGACCTATCGCATGCTGCAGATGTTCAACCCGAAGAAGAAGTAGGTCTCGATGTCGAGCCAAGCCTGGATCAATCTGGCCTACCTGATCGCCTCGATGCTGTTCATCGTGGCGTTCAAGCTGATGAGCGGCCCGCGGACCGCCGTCCGGGGCAACTTCCTCGGCGCTGCCGGGATGGCCATCGCACTCGCCGCCGCCGTGTTCGAGGATCCGGTGCAGCAGGCCATTGCGGCCCGCGGGGCATGGCCCGTGGTGCTGCTGCTCGTCGCCGGAGGCGCAGGGGCCGCGATCGGTGCAGCGATGGCGCTGAAGTATCCGATGACGGGGATGCCCCAGATGGTGGCCCTGCTCAACGGCTTCGGCGGGGCCGCCTCGGTGTTCGTTGCGGCCGCCGAACTCTGGAACATGCGCATGCGGGCCTTGCAATCAGACCAGCCGGCAACCGCCGCCTGGGCCGCCGCCGAACTCGCCCCCTGGACCCAGTTCGCCATCGCCACGGCACTCACCGGACTGATCGGCGCGGTCACCTTCTGGGGCAGCCTCGTGGCCTTCGGCAAGCTCGAGGAACTGCCGCGGTTCAAGCAGCCCTGGACCGACCCCAACCGCCACTGGATCAATCTCGCCCTGGCTGCCATCACGCTGCTCACGATGGCGGGCGTCTGCGCCAACCCCAGCTCGTTCCTCCTGTTTCTTCTGCTGGTCGTGCTCGGAAGTCTCCTCGGGATCACGCTCACACTCCCGATCGGCGGGGCCGACATGCCCGTCGTGATCTGCCTGCTCAACAGTTACTCGGGCCTGGCTGCTGCGGCCGCCGGATTCGTGATCGACAACTCGGTGCTTGTGATCGCCGGCTCGCTCGTCGGGGCGAGCGGCCTGATCCTCACGGCGATCATGTGCCAGGCGATGAATCGCTCGCTCGTCGGCGTGCTTTTCGGCGGCCTGGGCACGACCGCCGTCGCCAGTGGCGACGACGTCTATGCCGGCAAGGTGAAAAGCGCGAGCGCCGAGGAGATCGCGATGGTGCTCGAGGGGGCGGACCGCGTGGTGATCGTGCCGGGCTACGGCCTGGCCGTGGCCCAGGCCCAGCATGCCGTCCGCGAGCTGGCCGACGTGCTCGAGGCCCGGGGTACAACAGTCGAATACGCGATCCACCCCGTGGCCGGCCGGATGCCGGGCCACATGAACGTGCTCCTGGCCGAGGCCGACATTCCCTACGAGAAGCTGCGGGAGATGGACGACATCAACCCCACGTTCCCCGAAACCGACGTCGCGATCGTGATCGGGGCCAACGATGTCGTGAACCCCTCCGCCCGCAACGATCCGCAGAGCCCGATCGCCGGCATGCCGATCCTCGACGTCGACAAGGCCCGCACGGTGGTGGTGGTGAAGCGGTCGCTCTCGCCGGGCTTCGCCGGCATCCCCAATCCGCTGTTCGCCGCCGACAACACGCTCATGTACTTCGCCGATGGCAAGAAGGCCGTGCTCGACCTGACGGCGGCCATTCAGAAGCACTGACGCCCCGGCCGGAGTCGGCCTCGTGGGTGACGCGCCAATCGAAGCCCCGGACGCAAGTCCGGGGGCACCGGGTCATTGGGCCAGACCGCCCCGAATGCCCAGGCGGCGGAAGCCGCTGCGGCGCGTGGCGGCATGGCAAACGGGATCCGCCGCGACGCGGAGCCCCCCGACTTGCGTCGAGGGCTTCTATTTGGGTCGGGTTAGGGAACAGATCACCTACGCGAGCACGTCGGCCCACAGGGCGTCGGAGACGAGCAGACCGGCCCGGGTGAGGCGGAGCACACGGCCGTCGTCCTCCGCCAGGCCGGCTGCGATCCAGCGGGCGATCGCGGGGCCGGCGAGCTGGTCGAGGTCGTGGCCGCTCGCAGCCCGAAACGCCTCGCGATCGACGCCGGCTCGGCGCCGGAGGCCCACCACGAGCCGCTCTCGGGCCGCAGCTTCCGGGGTCATCGCGTCGACATCGCCGCTGGCGTCGGCCCCGGAGAGCACCCGGTTGATCCAGGTCGTGGTGCTGCGGTGGTTCGTGATCCGGGTGAGGCCGTCGAACCGGGCCGCCCCCGGGCCGAAGGCCTCCCAGGGGCGGCAGTCCCAGTAGGCCTCGTTGTGGCGGCAGCGGTGGCCGGGGCGGGCGAAGTTCGACACCTCGTAGTGTTCGTAGCCGGCGGCGGTGAGTCCGTCGATCGCCGCCTCGAACATCGCCCGCTCGAGCGATTCCTCGGCCGGCTGGAGCAGACCCTTCTGCCGGCGGCTCTCAAAAGCGGTGCCCTGCTCCCAGGTCAGGCAGTAGACCGAGACGTGCTGCACGCCGAGTGCGATGGCAGCTGCGAGATCGGCCTCGACGGCGGCCAGCGACTGCCCCGGGGCGGCCGTCATCAGATCGAGGCTGACCTCGAAGCCGGCTGACAGCAGCCGTTCCACAGCCAGCCGCACGTCCGCGGGGCCGTGGTCGCGATCGAGTGCGGCGAGCGTGGAGGCGTCGAGCGACTGCCCGCCCAGGCTCACCCGCGTCACGCCGCAGTCGGCGAGCGTCGCTATGAACTCGGGCGTCACGTCGAGGGGATTGGCCTCGAGCGAGACCTCGGCGTCGCACGCCGGCTGGAGCCGCTCCACCAGCAGACCGAACAGCCGCCTCAGTCCCTCGGAGCCGAGGTGCGAGGGCGTGCCGCCGCCAAGGTAGAGCGTGTCGAGCCGGAGCGGCTCCGAAACCCGGCCAAGCTCCCGTCGGACTGCGTCGAGATACCGCTCGATCAGGTCATCCCGCCCGGCGACGAGCGTGAAATCGCAATACCCGCAGCGGTGCCGGCAGAAGGGAACGTGAACGTAGGCGGAGCGGATCACAGCCAGATCTGCAGCCGGCCGTCGAGCATGTCGGGGATCCGCTTGGCGAGCACCCTGCGGATTCGCTCGTCGGTGTATCGGGTGGAAAAATGGGTCGCGATCACCACCTCGTTGCGAAACCGGTCGCGGCGGGCGAGCAGGTCGTCGAGGTGCATGTGGCCGTACTTGTGAATCTTTTCCTTGCGATGCGAGTGGGCCACGAAGGTGAGCTCCGTGATCAAAATCATCGCCTCGAACATCGCCGGGCACCGATCGAGTCCCTCGGGGGAACTGTCGCCGAGGTAGGCCACGAGCGGAGCTCGGATCTCATGGGTCACGTCCACGCCCGAGAGCCTCAGATCCCGGATCTGGTGGCCGGCCAGGTGCTGATATTCGTGCTTGAGCTTGCGGCGGCGTTCCCAGACCACGAACCCGACGCTCGGCAGCGTGTGCGTGGTGCCAGACACCGTCACGACGTGCTCTCGCGAGAGTTCGATCTCGTCCCCGGGCCGAGCCGGCAGGAGCGTGCAGGGCAGCCGGCCGCGGTCGAGCCGCTGCATGGCCCGGAGCAGCCGCTCGACGGGCTCGATTGCGATCTCCGGCAGGTAGATCGTCGGCGGCTCCATCTTCATCATCCGCCGCCGCGCCACGTAGACCGGCAGGGCCGCAATGTGGTCGAGGTGAGTGTGGGTCACGAACCAGGTGCTCGTGGCCATGAAGCCCCAGGGCTGGGCCCCGAGGTCGAAGCCGAGCTTGAGTTCGGGAATCCGCCAGCAGCTCTGCACGGCGGCCCGCGAGTAGCCCTCGACGGTGAGCCCCTTGTGGACGAGGGTACGGAACGGGGCGTTGTCGATCATGCGGGCGTCGGGGGCGAGGCGGGCGTCGCGGGGCGAGGTTCGAGCCAAATTTCCTCGAACAGGTCGTCCTGCCGGGTCGCGAGCCGGCCGCGCCGCACGAGCTCGAGCGTGGCCAGAAACAGACCCACCAGGCGGGACCGGGGCATATCGTCATCGAAGAGCGTGGAAAACGCCACCCTCCCCTGCTCGGCCACGAGCCGCTCGATCCGCTCGATGTGGGTCTCGATCGGGGTGTCGTCGTGCACGATCTGCCGCGGCCGCCGCTTCTCCCGCTTGGCCAGCACGCGGCTCAAGGCCCCCACCAGATCCCAGACGTGCACGTCGGCGATCGTCACCTCGGCTGGGCCGCTCCGGCTGGCCGGTTCGTCGGCCGGAATCCGGGGAAACCGCAACTCCCAATGCCGGGCGCGATCCTCGAGCACCGTGGCCGCATCCCGGTATTGCTTGTACTCGAGCAGCCGTTGCACGAGATCCTCCCGCACCGGCTCGACCGGCTCCTCGGTCTCCTCCGGCCGCGGCACCAGCGCCCGCGCCTTGATCTCCAAGAGCACGCTGGCGAGTTCGACGAACTCCCCGACCTGGTCGATCGACAGTTCCTCGAGCGCCTCCAGGTGCTCGCAGAACTCCCGTGCGATCAGGGCGATCGGCACCTCCGTCACATCCACCTCGTGCTTCTTGACGAGATAGAGCAACAGGTCGAGCGGCCCGGCGAAGACATCGAGCGAAACCTTGAAATCCATAATCGAGAGTTTACCGACCTCGGAGCCGGACCGTTATCATGCCGTGATGGATATGGAACGACTCTGGGCCCCGTGGCGGCTGGGCTACGTGCAGGGCAGCGACCCGGAGGCGACCGCCCGCGCGGTCCCGGTCGAAGCATGGCGGCCGGGGGCCGACGTTGATTGCTTCCTCTGCCGGGCGGCGGCGGCAGCGGCCGTCCACGATCGCACGCTGGGCGTCGTGGCCCGGACCACAGCGAGCGTCGTGGTCATCAACCGGTTTCCCTACTCCAACGGCCACCTGCTCGTGGCACCGCTCGACCATCGGGCCACGCTCACCGCGCTCGACGACGAGCAGCTGCTCGACCTGCAGCACTGCCTGGCCGAGTGGTGCCGGGTGATGGAAGCGGCGATGCAGGCCCAGGGGTTCAATGTCGGCCTCAATCTCGGCCGGGCCGCAGGCGCGGGCGTGCCCGGGCATCTCCACTGGCACATCGTGCCCCGCTGGGCGGGCGATGTGAACTTCATGGGCTCGCTGGCGGGCACGCGGGTGCTGCCGCAGGCGCTCGATGAACTCTGGCTCCAGCTCAGGGCCTCGGCCCAGGCAGCCGACCCATGACCAATTCCACGTCCGAAGCATCACCCGCAGCGTTCGAGCCGCTCGACTGGCGGGCACGGGAGGCGGCTGTGCTCGCGCCCTGGGCGATGCGTGCCGCAGACACGGCTGGACGCATGCACCCCGAGCCGCCGCATCCCTTTCGCAGCCCATACCAGCGGGATCGCGACCGGATCGTTCATTCGGCGGCCTTTCGCCGGCTCGCCCACAAGACCCAGGTCTTCACCGGCTACCACGGCGACTACCACCGCAGCCGGCTCACGCACAC